>CAIYNX010000321.1 GCA_903927645.1 uncultured Mucilaginibacter sp. | reverse complement strand
ATTTGGAGTACTCGTTACGTGGCCGGAAACCCTAATGGTGATAATTTATCAAATAGCTCATTTGTGCAACCAAACAGAATTATTGTATCCGCATCGTATAAACATGAATTTTGGAATTTCACCTCTACACAGGTTGGTTTAATATTTGAGGCAGCAAATAATGGAACTATTTCATATGTTACTAGTAACGATCCAAACGGTGATGGTGCAACCAATGATTTAATGTGGATTCCAAGAGCTCAAGGTGATATTGAACTGGTACCAGATTTTACAGGAGATACCCGTTCTGCTAGTCAAATTTGGAATCAATTAAATAACTTTATCAATCAAGATTCATATTTAAATAGTCACCGTGGTCAATTTGCACAGCGTAATGGTGTTATCCTTCCTTATTATGCAAGATTTGACTTCCATGCAGCTCAAGATTTCTATATCAAAGTTGGAAAAACAAAAAACACTCTTGAATTTTCAATAGATATAATAAATGCAGGTAACTTAATTAACCGTAACTGGGGATTATATCAAAACTCATTTAACGGCTTTAATAGTGGTTCAACAACAGTGCTTAAATACCAAGGCATTGATGCTGCAACAGGTCAAGCAAAATACTCATTCCCATACTTTGATAAAACAAACCTAATTCCTGTAACCAGGTCGTTTGTTTATGATTCTAGCCCACTTTCTCGCTATCAAGCACAATTTGGTGTTAGATATATATTTAACTAATTCTTAAATTACAATAAAAACAAAAAACCCTGCTAAATCCAGGGTTTTTTGTTTTAAAAACGTTAATTTTAATTGTAAATAAACTTACCAAATTCAGATTGAATAGTAACCTGTTTTTCTTCAGCTATTTCTACATGGCCAATAATTTGAGCCTCTACACCAAAGCTATTAGCAATTTTTATAATTGAGGAAGCTATTTCTTCTGGTACATAAATTTCCATTCTGTGCCCCATGTTAAATACTTTATACATTTCCTGCCAGCTTGTTTTTGATTCTTCTTGGATCAATTTAAAAAGGGGAGGAACAGAGAAGAGATTATTTTTTATGACGTGTAAATCATCAATAAAATGCAATACCTTGGTTTGAGCGCCGCCACTGCAATGCACCATACCATTAATTTGACTACGATAATTGCTTAAAATTTCCTTTATAATTGGCGCATATGTTCTGGTTGGTGACAATACAAGCTTTCCGGCGGTAATCATTTGATTGTTTCCGATGTCAATTAAATCAGTCAGTTTTTTTGAACCCGAAAATACAAGCTCGTAAGGAACTGCAGGATCATAACTTTCAGGAAATCTTTCAGCTATGGTTTTATTAAATACATCGTGCCTTGCAGAGGTAAGTCCGTTTGACCCCATACCACCATTATATTCATTTTCATAGTTGGCCTTTCCGTATGAGGCTAATCCAACAATAACATCACCAGCTTGTATTCGATGGTTTGATATTACGTCCTCTCGTTTCATCCTACAGGTAACTGTAGAGTCAACTATAATGGTACGTACTAAGTCGCCAACATCTGCAGTTTCTCCGCCTGTGGAATAAATCCCAATACCTGCATTCCTTAATTCTTCCAATATCTCTTCGGTACCGTTAATAATTGCCGCGATAACTTCTCCAGGTATCAGGTTTTTATTTCTACCAATGGTTGATGATAGTAGAATATTATCTGTGGCTCCAACACAAAGCATATCATCTAAATTCATGATAATAGCATCTTGGGCAATGCCACGCCAAACAGACAGGTCGCCGGTTTCTTTCCAATAGGTATATGCTAACGATGATTTAGTACCGGCTCCGTCGGCATGCATAATGTTACACCAGTTTTCATCTTGACCCAATATATCAGGTATAATTTTACAAAAAGCTTTTGGAAAAAGCCCTTTATCTATATTTTTTATCGCATTATGAACATCATCTTTGGATGCCGAAACACCTCTTTGATCATATCTATGGGAAGGAATCATATTATTTGAATTCGCATTTTCTGAATTTGGCAAAGATAAGGGTACTATTTTTGTATTTCCCAGCTATTTTTCAATAAACGATTTAAAACAACTTTAATATGTGCTTTACGATGAAGTTATTAGAAAAATCTGTATGTTTTTTTTAACCTACTTAATAAATAGTAATTCCCTAAACTTTGGCAATGGCCAAATAGAATCGTCTACCAATTGTTCTAATTTATCAACATGGTAGCGAATTTTTTGAAAATAAGGCTTTACTTTTTCATCATAATCAATAGCTTTTTCTCTGATATCTTCAATAATGTTTGCTTTTTTTCTGGCATCAACCATTTCGTCAATATCTGATTTAATTATATTTATATGCTCTGAAATTTTATTGATGATATCCAATTGTGCTTTGAAGGTATCCTCTTTTAAACCCAGATTTTTTAAGCCTTGAACATTTTCAATTAATTTACTCTGATATGCAACTGCAGAAGGAATGATAATATTAATACCTAATTCGCCAATAACTCTCGCTTCAATTTGTAATTTTTTAAAAAAACTTTCTAACAAAATTTCATGTCTGGCATGAGCTTCCCTTTTTGTGAAGACGCCTGTTTCTGCAAATAAAATTTCAGACTTTTCAGAAAGCATCGCATCAAGTGCCTTTGGTGCCGTTTTGATATTCGCTAAACCGCGTTCTTCTGCCAATTTTTCCCATTCTTCGCTATAGCCATTTCCTTCAAACCTGATGTTTTTCGATTCTTTTATATATTTTTTTATAACTATTAAAAGCGCAACATCCTTTTTTTCACCCTTTTTAATAAGCTTATCAACATCAATTTTAAACTTCTTAAGTTGATCTGCCACTATTAAATTTAATATGGTCATTGGGCTTGCAGAATTGGCCGAAGACCCAACAGCCCTTAATTCAAATTTATTACCGGTAAATGCAAACGGCGAAGTTCGGTTCCTATCAGTATTATCCTTTAAAATTTGAGGTATTTTAGGTATACCTTGCCATAACAAAGCATCGTCCTTTATTTTTTTGCTTATTCTTGATGTTTCTATTTCATCTAAAACCTCAGAAAGTTGACTTCCTAAAAATATTGATATGATTGCAGGAGGGGCCTCATTTGCTCCTAATCGATGATCGTTATTTACTGTGGCTATTGAAGCTCTAAGTAAATCAGCATGTTCATATACCGCTTTTATTGTATTTACAAAAAAGGTTAAGAACATCAGGTTATTTTTAGGTGTTTTACCAGGTGAAAGCAAGTTTTTACCGGTGTTGGTTATCATTGACCAATTATTGTGCTTGCCCGATCCATTAATACCTTCATATGGTTTTTCATGGAGTAAAACTTTAAAATTATGCCTTTTAGCTACCCGATCCATTAAATCCATTAATAACTGGTTATGATCAATAGCCAAATTAATTTCTTCATAAATTGGTGCGCATTCAAATTGTGAGGGTGCAACTTCGTTATGTCTTGTTTTTAATGGAATACCTAATAATAGCGCTTCGGTTTCCATATCTTGCATAAAAGCATAAACACGCTCTGGTATTGAACCAAAATAATGATCTTCTAACTGTTGGTTTTTTGCCGACATGTGACCAAAAAGAGTACGACCTGTTAAGTATAAATCGGGCCTTGCGTTAAATAAGGCGATATCCACCAGAAAATATTCCTGCTCAATACCTAATGATGCGTTTACCTTTTCTATTCCTTTATCAAAATAATGGCAAACATCAACGGCTGCTTTATCTAAAACACTTAAAGCTTTTAGTAATGGTACTTTATAATCAAGTGCCTCACCGGTATATGAAACAAATACTGTTGGAATGCATAATGTACGTGCCATTATAAAGGCAGGGGATGAAGGATCCCATGCAGTATAACCTCTGGCTTCAAATGTGTTTCTAATTCCCCCACTTGGGAAACTAGATGCATCTGGTTCTTGTTGAGCCAGTGCATCACCCGAAAATATTTCTATGGCGCCACCGTCAGTGGTAGGTTCAAAAAATGAATCATGTTTTTCGGCTGTTGTGCCTGTTAATGGTTGAAACCAATGGGTATAATGGGTTGCTCCTTTACTTATTGCCCATGATTTCATGGCCGAAGCTACTTGTTCTGCCAAATCACGTGGAATTGGTTCTCCCTTGTCGATCGAATTAATGATACCCTGAAAAGCTTCAGTCGACAAAAGTTCTTTCATTTTTTTCTTATCAAAAACATTTGCTGCAAAGAATTCTGAAATTTTTGGAGCTGGTATTTTAACCTCCGGAATTGTCCTTGTTAAAATTGATTGGAGTGCCTGAAACCTTATGTTAGACATGGATTTAAATTAAATAATAGTGCGCAATCAAAAATAGAATTATCTTGAATAACATGTATATAATTATTGTAAATATAAAATCGTTTATTTTTCCAGTAAAACTGATAAAATTTATTTTTTTTTATCGATTTGTGAGCGAAAAGTATTTATAATGAGAAATATTAAAGAAAAAATTGAGATTTTGATTAAAAATTATGTTTTTTTTGGGTGATAT
>CAIYNX010000320.1 GCA_903927645.1 uncultured Mucilaginibacter sp. | reverse complement strand
TTAATGGTAGTTTGTGGAAGTTTGATGGAAGTTTCAGGAAGATTTTGGAAGTTTTTGGAAGATTTTTGGAAGATTTTTGGAAGATTTTTGGAAGATTTGATTTTAAGGCCTCTTTTTTTAAAAAACAGACCAAAATTGATTACAATGGCATTAATTGGTTTTACCAACCAACTAACAAAAAAAACCAAAACCGCCTAAAAACAAAAAGGAAGCAGTTTTTGAACCGCTTCCTTTTGTTTGTTTTCGATTTTGTGATCCCGCTGGGACTCGGCTATTATTTATAACTATATATAAATCAATATATTATGAGCTTTTTAACCGTATTGGTGTAAACAGGGTGTAAATAATTAAATTTTTTAAATTACTATTTTAAACTAAAAATATTAGAAATTTAGTTACCAAAATTGAAAATATTAAAACCTTCAACAGTTTCATAACATTAAATATTTGATTTTAGTCTTTAATAAAAAACTTCTTTATAAGCATTTGGGCTTTTAAAATCCTATTTTATTTTCTCCTAAAATTTGACCTAATTGAAAGTAACTAAAGTTACCAATTGTGGGTGTTAATGACATTAGCTTTGTTAAAAATCAAATGTTAATGATCATTAAAAAATATTTTATGCCAAGTACAGCGGTATTGGTTATCCTTTTGAGTTTATTTATTTCAAAGGTTTCTGCACAAGATAGCGTTAAGAATTTAACCCTAAACGAAGCCATTGAGTCTACTTTAAAGAATAACAGGGGAATACTGCTAGTAAAACTAGATGAAAATATAGCGGCTGCCAATTACAAACAAACAGAGGCAATTTTTCTTCCTCAGGTGGGTCTTTCTTATACAGCAATGAGTACCAACAATCCATTGAATGCCTTTGGATTTAAACTACAACAAAGTATTATTTCACAAAACGACTTCAATCCTGCCCTATTAAACAATCCACATAGTACAACAGATTTTATGACTAAGCTGGAAGTGCAGCAACCTTTAATAAATATGGATATGCTTTACATGAGGAAAGGTGCTAAAAAGCTAATGGAAGTTTACCAATACAAAACACAACGAACTAGGGAATATTTAACCTACGAAGTGCAAAAAGCCTATTTACAACTCCAGCTTTCCTATGAAGCAGTTAGGGTCTTAAATGATGCTTTACAGACAATTAAAGTAGTTTATAATTTTACTGATAATCATTTTAAACAAGGTTTAATTCAAAAATCTGATCTCTTAAATACGCAAGTTCAGGTAACAACTGTTGAAAGTAATTTAGCAAAAGCACAAAGCAATGTCCGCAATGCCTCTGATTACCTCAGCATAATTATGGGGAATAAGATAGGTGTTGTTTACAAAGCAGACAATCTATTAACTACATCCGAATTGTCGGCAGATACAACGCAAAAGTTGTCATTAACCAGATCAGATTTTGTTGCCATGCAAAAGGCTATTGATGCCTCTGACCTTATGATTAAATCCAGTAAGATGAGTTATTTGCCTAAGCTAAACGCTTTTGGTAACTATCAATATAACGATAATCATATAGCTGGCTTTGGCGCAAATGCCTACCTGGTTGGTACAAGTTTATCATGGGACATTTTTAAAGGCAATAGAACTAAAAATACCATCATTATCCAAAAATTAGAAAAAGATAAATTGGTTGAACAATTGGCACAACAAAAAGATCAAAGTCAACTGGAATTGAATAAGGCCTATCGTGATCTTGCTGATACGCGGTTTGAAATCAACCAAGAAAAAGCAGCCGTTGAACAGGCTGCTGAATCTTTACGCATTTTACAAAACCGTTACCAGCAAGGATTATTAAATACTACTGATATTTTAATGGCGCAAAGCCAACTTTTACAACAAAGATTTGCTCTAGTCCAGGCACAGTTTACATATCATGTTACTGTAAGCTATATACAACTTTTAACTTCAAAAACTAATAAATAAACATCCAAAAAATGAACATAATTATTACACCAAATAGGTTATTAAAACTCATTACCGGCATTAGTGTCTTTGTAATGAGTGCCTGTTCCTCAAACGAAAAAAAGAATAACAATTCAATTACCGATACCGCAATTGTTGTTAATGTGGCCAATCCAACATCAAATCAACAACAAAGTTTAAATATAAGCGGTCAAGTTGAGGCAGTGCAATCAGCTAATATTAGTACAAGGGTAATGGGTTACATTACAAAAATGGATGTAAAAATTGGCGATCATGTAGTTAAGGGACAACTTTTGGCTACTATAAACAACGATGATATTTTGGCAAAAAGGGCTCAAACCGACGCAGGTATTATTGAAGCAACTGCAGCACTAAAAAATGCGCAAAAGGATTATGAACGTTTTACTAGTTTATACCAACAGCAAAGTGCTTCTGCTAAAGAATTGGAAAATATGACCTTGCAATACAATGCTGCAAAATCAAGGTTAGCGGTAGCCAAACAAATGCGAAATGAAGTAAACGCGATGTTGAATTACACTAATTTAACAGCACCATTTAATGGCATGGTTACTCAAAAAACACTGGATGTTGGCTCGATGGCTAGCCCCGGGATACAAATCCTTACTATCGAACAAAGTGGCAGCTACCAGGTAAGTGCCTCAGTATCCGAAAGTACAATAAATCAAATTCATCTTGGATCTGTGGCAAGAGTGAATATTAGAGCGGTTGATAAAACTTTTAATGGCACTGTATCCCAAATTAACCAGTCTTCACAATTTACAGGAGGACAATACCTGATAAAGATCAGCGTCCCTGACAAGGAAAAAAATAAATTATATGCTGGGATGTACGCCAATGTTGCAATACCTGTAAATAATATTGTGAATAATAAGGCTGGAAATGATCAGGTTTTGGTGCCACTTTCAAGTATTGAGCACAAAGACCAATTAACGGGTATTTACACTATTGGAAATAACAATACCGCCCTTCTACGTTGGATAAGGTTAGGAAGAACAGAAGGAAATGAGGTGGAAGTGCTGAGTGGCCTATCATTAAATGAGCAATTTATAACAAATGCCGAAGGCAGATTATATAACGGTGTTTCGATTAAAATAAAATAATTATGAAAGACGGATTTGCAGGAAATATAGCAAAGGCATTTATACAATCGAAGTTAACCATTTTACTGATGATTGCCTTTTTACTGATTGGCGGTTACAGTACATTTTTAATTCCGCGCGAGGAAGAGCCTCAGATACAAGTACCAATGGCTGATATTTTTATTGGTTATCCCGGTGCTTCTCCAAAAGACGTGGAAACCAAAGTTTCCGCACCAATCGAAAAAATGATTTCGAATGTAAAAGGAGTTGAATATGTATATTCTACCTCTATGCAAGGGCAAGCCATGATCATAGTTCAGTTTTATGTGGGTGAAGATGTGGAACGCTCATTGGTAAAACTGTATAGTGAGTTGATGAAAAACATGGATAAGATGCCTCAAGGTGTAACACTTCCATTAATAAAAACGCGTGCTATTGATGACGTTCCGGTATTGGGTTTAACCTTGTGGAGCGAAAAATATGATGATTATCAGCTTAAACAAATTGGGCAGGAATTGGCAAATGAAGTTAAAAAAATACCTGATGTTGCAGATATTAATATTTTAGGTGGAAGAAATCGAGAGGTGAAGGTGATTTTGGACAAAAACAAGATAGCCGAAAATCATATTGATTTTTTATCGCTTAGCAAACAAATACAAGGCAGTAATATGCAATTACCGGGAGGTATTTTGCTACAAAAAGACACTGCCTTTTCTGTAGAAACAGGTAATTTTCTTTCTACTTCCGATGATGTAGGTAATTTAATAGTAGGTCTTAACCATCAGCAACCTGTTTATCTGAAACAAATAGCCAAGGTAGAAGAAGGCGCAGAGACTCCCAAACAATATGTTTTATTCGGATATGGCAAGGCGAATAAAGCAGGTGTGAATAGTTTTAAATCAAATTACCCTGCAATCACCCTCTCAATCGCAAAAAAGAAGGGGGCTGATGCTATGAAATTATCAGAACAGATTTTAAGTAAGGTTGAACACCTAAAAAAAGATCTTTTGCCAAATGAAGTTCATTTAACTGTTTCTAGGAATTATGGCGAAACAGCATCTGATAAGGTATCTGAACTTTTATTCCATTTATTTATAGCCATTGTTGTAGTTACTTTATTTGTAATGTTGGCAATGGGATGGCGTGGTGGCTTGGTTGTGTTTTTATCAGTTCCGGTAACCTTTGCACTTACGTTATTTGCATACTACTTTATGCACTATACCCTTAATAGGATTACACTTTTTGCCTTGGTATTTATAACCGGTATTGTAGTGGATGATTCTATCATCATTGCCGAAAACATGCATCGTCATTTTAAGATGAAAAAACTGCCGCCTCTACAAGCTGCCATTTATGCCATTAATGAAGTGGGTAACCCGACCATACTTGCCACATTCACCGTTATTGCTGCCGTGTTGCCCATGGCCTTTGTTTCGGGTATGATGGGACCATATATGAGCCCTATGCCAATTGGTGCTTCAATAGCTATGATCCTGTCATTAGTTATAGCATTAACTCTTACCCCCTATCTGGGTTATATTTTTCTTCGAGAAAAAGAGAACCATGGAAATGAAGAAAATGAAAGCAATCATAAAGTGCTTGAAGAAACAGGTATTTATAAGATATACAGATCATTTATCCAGCCATTGCTTGAAACCCGTTGGAAACGCTGGGCTTTCATCTTGAGTACTGTTGTTATTCTTTTTGCCACACTTTCTATGTTTTATACAAAGGCAGTGGCCGTAAAAATGCTGCCTTTTGATAATAAAAACGAATTCCAGGTAGTGATTGATATGCCCGAAGGTACTACGCTTGAAAAAACACAAGCAGTGGTTAAAGATATCGGGGCTTTTGTAGCTCGACAGGATTTAGTTGAAAATTATGAATCTTATATAGGAACCTCAGCACCTATTAGTTTTAACGGATTGGTTCGTCATTATGATCTTAGAAGGGGTGATAACGTTGCAGATATACAAATTAACCTAGTTGATAAAAAGGGCAGAAGCATCCAAAGCCATGAAATTGCCAAATTAATGCGTACCCCAATTCAGGAAATTGCAAAAAAATATCATGCTAATGTGAAGATTGTGGAAGTGCCACCTGGTCCACCGGTACTATCTACATTGGTAGCCGAAGTTTATGGCCCCGATTACCAGCAACAAATAAAAATTGCTGATCAGGTTAAAATCCTGATGAACAAAACATCCAACGTAGTGGATGTTGATTGGATGGTTGAAGATGACCAGCCGGAGTACCATCTTGAAGTGGATAAAGAAAAGGCCATGCGCTATGGTATTGCAACCGCACAAATAGCAGCCACCGTAAACGCCGCCTTAACAGGAATGCAGGTTGGCAATGTTTCAGAACCTGCATCCTATAATCAAACGGCTATTAAGCTTCAATTAAATGATATTGATAAAACGAATGTGGATGATATACTTGCCTTGAAAGTAATTAATACACAAGGCAATGCCATACCAATAAAGGACTTGGTAATTGCAAGCAAGCAAATTAAGGCTAAAAGCATCTACCGTAAAAACCAAAAGGAAGTAGTTTATGTTATTGGAGATATGGCAGGTAAATTGGAGAGCCCATCGTATGCTATTTCGGATGTTTCGAATCATTTAAACACCATAAAAGTGCCTAAGGGATTTTCTTTAAGGGAGGAATATACACACCAACCGGAACTAGAGGATAATTATAGTTTGAAATGGGATGGTGAATGGCAAATCACTTTTGAGGTATTCAGAGATTTAGGCATAGCCTTTGTAGTTGTTATCCTGATGATATATATCCTAATAGTTGGCTGGTTTCAGAATTTCACTGTACCACTTATTATGCTGGCTGCTATTCCGCTCTCACTTATAGGAATTGTAATAGGCCATTGGATGCTACACGCCTATTTTACAGCCACTTCCATGATTGGATTTATAGCACTAGCCGGCGTAATGGTGAGGAATTCGATTTTATTGATAGATTTTATCAATATCCGCCTAAAAGAGGGCATTCCATTAAAACAAGCGATTATTGAAGCTGGGGCAGTACGTACCACACCAATTTTGTTAACTGCGGGTGCTGTTGCGCTAGGTGCGGTAATCATATTATTCGATCCTATTTTTCAAGGTTTGGCCATTTCGCTGATGGGTGGTACTGTTACCTCTACTTTCCTTACCTTAATAGTGGTGCCTTTATTGTATTTTAAAATGATGCGCAAGAAAAATATTAAAACAACACTAATAGATTAATATCATGAAACTATTTATAACTACCTGTTTAAACGATGATAAAGAAGCGGTTTATAAACTTTATAGACAAGCTAATATAAATGTATTTAGTAGTACCAGTCTTACAGGGTATAAGCCCCATGAAAAAAGTGATTTATTGCAAGATTGGTTTGCAAGCGGTGAGGAACATTTTAATTCAATAATGGTTTTAAGTTTTACGAGCGATGAAAATGCCCTGAGCGGACTACAGCTTATTAAAGAATATAACGAAGGCAATAAATCAGCCTTTTTATTGAGAGCATTTATTTTACCTGTTGAAAATTCTATTTAAATTAACAATATGAGAGAAAGAATTGTGCATGCTGTTGCCGGAACACTTGTTTTAACCAGCATTGCTTTTGCAGCATTTTTTGATACGAATTGGATATGGCTGGGTATTTTTGTAGGTGCCAATTTATTGCAATCCTCAATTACCAATTTTTGTCCCTTGGAAAAAATATTAAAGTTGGCCGGGGTAAAAAGCTAAATAGAGATACAAACTACCACTATATATCCTTGAATTTTTTGACAATTATGTTTATTAAAATGTAACATAAGTTACTTTATAATGGTTCATATTAATCCACTTTTGCCTTAACAACACAGCTTAAGCATTTAGTGTTGTTAAGCAGATAAATAAAACAGGATGAAATATATTATTATAGGCGCAGTAGCTGGAGGAGCAAGCACAGCGGCAAGATTAAGAAGATTGGATGAACATGCTGAAATTATCATATTCGAAAAGGGAGCCTATATATCCTATGCCAATTGCGGGTTACCTTATTATATTGGTGATATTATAAAAGACAAAAACAAATTATTTGTTCAAACAGCTGCCTCATTTAATAAGCGTTTTAACATTGATGTAAGGGTGATGACGGAGGTAACTGAGATTGATCCTTTAAAAAAGACTATCAAAGCATTAAATCAGGTAAATGATAAAATCTACGAGGAGAAGTATGACAAGTTGGTATTATCTCCAGGTGCTGAGCCTTTACGTCCGCCTCTACACGGTATTGCCGGGAGTGGTATATTTACTTTACGGAACGTGACCGATACCGAGTATATCAAAAGCTATATTGAACAAAAACAGACAAAAAAAGCAGTCATCATAGGGGGAGGTTTTATTGGTTTAGAGATGGCTGAAAATCTTAAAAATATTGGCCTTGATGTTTCAATTGTAGAAATGGGAAATCAGATATTGGCGCCTATTGATTATCCAATTGCAGCTATTGTACAGCAACATATTCGTAAACAAGGCGTAAATCTATTTCTAAACAATTCCGTAATAGGGTTTGAACCAACTGAAAACGGGCAAAAAGTATTTCTAAATTCTAGTGAAATATTAGAGGCTGATCTTGTTATTTTATCAATAGGTGTTCGTCCTGATACAAAACTTGCCATAAATGCAGGTTTAAAAATAGGCGATGCACGCGGAATTTTTGTAAATGAGTATTTACAAACCTCTGATCCTGATATTTATGCTGTTGGTGATGCTATTGAGTTTAAAAATCCCATTACTGGGCAGCCAATGGTTACCTATCTTGCTGGTCCGGCAAACAAACAAGGGCGTATTTGTGCTAATAATATTGTTCTTGGTAATGTGCAAAAATATACTGGTTCCATCAATACGGCCATCGTTCAGGTTTTTGGGATGACTATAGGTACCGCGGGTACAGCATCAAAACAATTAAAGAGTGCTGGTATTCCTCAAATTGTTTCTACAACCAATAGCGGATCGCATGCTGGATATTTTCCGGGCTCACAACAAATTACCATCCAGGTTGCTTTTTCGCCAGAGGATGGTCGTTTATTGAACGCACAGGTAGCCGGATTTAAAGGAGCTGATAAACGTCTTGATATTTTATCTTCTATCATTAAAAGGAATGGAACTATTTACGATTTGATAGAATTTGAACATGCTTATGCTCCTCCCTATTCTTCAGCTAAAGACCCCGTAAATATGGTTGGCTTTGTTGCTGAAAATATATTATTGGGCAGGTTAGGTGTTTTTTACTGGAATGAACTGGATAAGATAGGCGAGCAGGATTTATTACTTGATGTTAGAAGCCCTGAAGAATATGCCGGTGGCAAAATCAATGACGCTATTAACATTCCAATAGACGAATTAAGAGATAGACTTGACGAGATTCCGAAGGAACAGAATATATTTATTTATTGCGAGGCAGGCTTAAGAGGGTATCTGGCCCAACGCATATTGAAGCAAAATGGTTATGAAAGTGTTTTAAACCTATCTGGAGGTTACAAACTTTGGAAAGATTGCGATTTAGAGCAACATAAACTCGAATTAATCAATCAATAATAAAAATAAAATAAATGTCTGAAAAAGAAAAACTAAAAATGTGGCCTGCTATTGTACATGCAAAATGCCCTAGGTGCCGGGTTGGGGCAATTTATTCAAATTCTGCCTATAGTCTTTTTGGCCAAAAAATGTTGGAAAATTGTCCGCATTGCGAATTAAAATATGAACGAGAACCTGGATATTTCTATGCTGCCATGTATGTGAGTTACGCATTCGTTGTAGCAGAATTGGTAACATTAGGTATCGGAACATCAATTTTAACAGGAAGTTCAAATCCTTGGGTTTACACTATAGTTCTTTTATCAGTCGTAGGGATATTGGCACCGTTTAATTTACGTTATTCAAGGGTACTGTTGCTGCATTGGCTTACCCCTGGTTTACATTACAAGCCAGAGATGAGCATAAAACGGCAAGTACTTTAATTTGTATTAAACAAAAGGTACTTATTCATTGTTTATAAGGCCAAAGGAAAACAATTTTGGTGGTTAATTTCTGAATAAATAACTTAAATTTTTAAAATAAAGGGTATGGAAAATCGCTCAGTAATAGTTAAATATTCTGAACATAATTATTTGCCTACTCCAACAAACTTTACTTTCTTTTGGTGTAAATTTATACCATTTCAAATTTTAAGGTTTATTATTTTAACCTTAAAAATTATTAAAATTGTAGTGAAGGGTCACTCTTGATATTTTTATTAACGTAAACATGGATATTGAAGTTTTAAGCAGGGTACAGTTTGCATTTACGGCCAGTTTTCATTATATCTATCCACCATTAAGTATAGGTTTGGGTGTAATGCTGGTGGTAATGGAAGGTATGTTTTTAAAAACCGGAATCAAAACATATGAGATTATGACCCGCTTTTGGATAAAAGTTTTTGCCCTGATATTTGGTATTGGAGTTGCTACTGGCATTGTAATGGAATTTGAATTCGGTACTAATTGGGCCACTTATTCAAGGTACGTAGGTGACATATTTGGTAGCGCGCTTGCAGCTGAAGGTATTTTCGCTTTTGCGCTTGAAAGTGGTTTTCTGGGCTTATTATTATTCGGCTGGAATAGAGTTTCACCTAAAGTTCATTTCTTTTCTACCATCATGGTAGCGCTAGGCTCCATGTTTTCTGCCATCTGGATCGTTGTGGCAAACTCTTGGCAGCAAACGCCTGCCGGATTTCATATTGTTGGCTCAGGTATGAAGGTAAGGGCAGAAGTTACCGACTTTTGGGCGATGGTTTTCAATCCTTCGGCAGTAGACCGATTATCACATGTGTTGATTGGAGCTTTTCTAGCGGGCTCTTTTCTCGTTTTAAGTGTACACGCTTATTACCTATTAAAAAACAAGCATGTTGAAATATCAAAAAAAGCTTTTAAACTCGCGTTATTGGTCGCAACTATATCCGGGTTACTCCAATTGTTAACGGGTCATAATTCTGCTGATGGGGTTTCTAAAAACCAACCCGCCAAACTTGCAGCTTTTGAGGGTCATTATGATAGCTTGAAGGTAGCCAATATGTATTTATTTGGATTCGTAAACCAAGAGAAAAAAACGGTTAGTGGATTGAAAATTCCCGGTGGGCTAACTTTTTTACTATATCAGAATTTCACTACACCTGTTAAGGGCTTAAATGCTTTTCCTATAAATGACAGACCTAAACAAATCAATGCAATTTTTCAAGTTTATCATTTAATGGTTGCAATTGGAGTCGCCATTATTGCACTTACCTTGTTAGCTGTGTTTCTGTGGTGGCGTGGAAAATTGTTTAATTACAAATGGCTCATGGTAATATTCTCCTATTCGGTTTTGCTGCCTCAACTAGGAAACCAGATGGGCTGGTTTTCCGCAGAAATGGGCAGACAACCTTGGGTAGTTTACGGACTATTGAGAACAAGTAATGCCTTGTCTAAAGCCGTTCATGCTGACCAAGTTTTGTTTTCTTTGATTTTATTCACTTTGGTCTATGCTTTGCTTTTTGCATTATTTATTTATCTTTTAAATAAAAAGATAAAACATGGATTCGACGAACATGAGGAACTACCAATACCTGAACTTTCAAAACGTAATAATCCAATATTAAACTAACATGCAAACTATATTAGGAATTGATTATCCAACGTGGTGGTTTTTAGTTGTCGGGGCTGTTTTTACAGGATACGCGATTTTAGACGGTTTTGATTTAGGTGCAGGGTCACTGCATTTATTTTTTAAAAAAGATGAAAGCCGCAGAATAGCTTTAAATGCCATAGGCCCCGTTTGGGATGGAAATGAAGTATGGCTGGTAATTGGTGGTGGGGCTTTATTTGCCGGATTTCCAGAAGTTTATGCAACTATATTTTCGGCATTTTACATCCCCTTCATGCTGTTTTTAACAGTACTTATTTTAAGAGCCATCGCAATTGAATTCAGGAGCAAGGAAAATATGCTATGGTGGAGAAAGACATGGGACATTATTTACTCTTTTTCAAGTACATTGATAGCGCTTTTATTGGGCATTGTTTTAGGAAATGTGATGCAGGGCATTCCAATTAATAAGGATTTTGAATATGTAGGTGGTTTCTTTAATTTGTTAAATCCTTATGCGTTGATTACGGGTGTTACTGTGGTGGCTTTGTTTATGATGCATGGAGCTACCTATCTTATTATGAAAACAGAAAACAGACTGCACGCAAAATTAAGGGTATTGGCTAAAAACACAAGTCGATTTTTTGTAATTTCTTACGTAGCATTAACTATGGCTACATTGATTTATCTGCCTCAAACAACAGAGAAATTCAGGACGCATCCTTACCTTTTTATTATCCCATTACTTACTATTTTAACCATTATAAATACACGCAGACTTTTAGAAAAAGGCGTCTTTTTTAAAGCATTTTTATCCTCCGCTTTCACTTCAGCTTTATTATTAATAACGGTAACAATAAACCTATTTCCTAATATTATACTATCCACCATTAACCCAGCTTACAATATTACAATTTACAACGGCGCTTCATCGCAAAAATCACTAGGCATCATGCTAACCATAGCTGCAATTGGTGTTCCGTTGGTGGCCGCCTATACCACTTTCGTTTTTTGGACGTTTAGGGGTAAAGTTAAAATGGATGAAACTAGTTATTAATAAAACAACCATAAATGAGTGAATACTGGAACAACAGATATGCCGCTAAGGAGTATGCTTACGGAGAAGAACCTAATGCTTTTTTTGCAGAACAATTACAAATATTAAAACCTGGAAAAATCATTTTACCATGCGATGGTGAGGGAAGAAACAGTGTTTATGCCGCATCTTGTGGCTGGGAAGTACAAGCATTTGATTCTAGTGAAGCAGGCAAAGCAAAAGCAATGCAGCTAGCCAACAAAAGGAATGTACACATTGAATATGTTATAGAGGATGCTTTTACAATTAAATATTTGGAGAATAGTGTAGACGCTGTGGCACTAATATATGCCCATTTACCCGTTGAGGTTCGAGCAAGATTGTATAATCAAGCTATAGGATGGCTTAAACCAGGAGGCCGGATTATATTAGAGGCATTCAATACAAATCAGCTCGGGAATTCTTCCGGTGGACCAAAAGACCTGACAATGCTGTTTAATGAGCAAATTATTCAAGAACTTTTTGGTACTCTGCAAACTGAACTTTTGCAAATGGTGCAAATTGAATTAAAGGAAGGTGAATTTCATAAAGGACCAGCTGAGGTATTGCGATTTATTGGGATAAAACTATAAGCTAAACGCATTCAAAAATCAGCCTAATTAATATCTCTTTATCTCATTTCTTTTCAATGTAACCTATGTTACAAACATAGCTTCTGATATCCTATATTTTTGTATTGTTAATAAAATCGAAAGATCTTATATACGGATTAAGTAAGTTTTGATTTGTGTTAAAACGTTTAAACAATACATAACTCAATCGTTTAAGTAAAATCATTTATTGATTATGGTATCACTTTAAATAATTTAAAAAATCAATTTGGTAAAAAATGAAGCAGGCTATTTTAAATAATTGGAATTTTCCGAGAGCGCTACGCTTTATAATAGGAGGTGTGATTTTAATGCAAGCCATAAGTGCAAAAGATGTAACAATAGGAGTGCTTGCTTTATTATTTATATCGATGGCTGTTTTTAATATAGGTTGCTGTGGTTCTGGAACATGTAATCCCTCAATTAAAAATAACGATGATAGCAAAAAGGAAATAACTTATGAAGAGGTGGTTTAAAAATTATAAACTTTACATTCTCGGTGTTATAATTGGTGCAATTTGCGGATATTTTTATTGGCGAATTATCGGATGTACATCTGGCAGATGTACTATTACTTCAAAGCCTTTAAATAGTACCTTATCAGGCGCAACTCTTGGATTACTTTTGAGCGGATTGTTTATAAAAGAAGATTAATTATAATGACATTTAACGAAATAATGAAATCTGATAAACCAGCATTAGTAGATTTTTTGCAGATTGGTGTGATCCTTGTAAATCAATGACTCCTATTCTCAAAGACTTAAAACATCATTTGGGCTATTCAACTATTATTGTAAAAGTAGATGTTGATATAAATCCTCAGGCTGCTACGGAATTTCAGATAGGCGGCGTTCCCACCCCGATACTTTTTTAAGAAGGCAAGCGAATCTGGAGGCAAAGCAGTGTAGTTCAAAAATCGGGGTTTGTAGAAATAATAAAAAGATTTACATAATAAATTAAAAGAACATGAACATATTAAGTCAGTTATTTGGAGCTTCAACCAAAGTAGATTTACAACAAATTATCAATGAAGGTGCCTTTTTAGTAGATGTTAGAACTCCTGGTGAGTTTGCATCCGGGCATGTAAAAGGATCAGAAAACATCCCATTAAATAATATCACCTCACTGCTAAATAAATTTAAAAACAAAAAAAACATTATTGTTTTTTGTCAAAGCGGAGGCAGAAGCAGTCAGGCAAAAACTATATTGGAGCAGAATGGATTTGTTAATGTTATTAACGGTGGTACATGGAATAACGTAAACCAGTTTGTTAAATAAGCGTTTATATTTTTGTTTTTCTTAAAGAAGAAAATCACTAGTTTACCTACTGATTTTTTTCTTTTAAACCTTATTTTGTAGAAGCCTTAATAATAGATAAAGTTTGTGCGTAGAAAGTATAAAGATTATTCATTTGTTGGAATTCAGTTGCTATTATTTATCGTATATATTTTAGCTCCAAATTACCTATTATTAAATCTAAGTAAATTCTGGAATACTGCTGGCCTAGCAACAGCTATGCTTGGATTTTTAATTATTCTGGTAGCTATGCTACAATTGAACACGAATATATCTCCTTTTCCAACTCCAACAAAAAATAGCACATTATTAAAAACACGGGTTTATTATTATGTACGGCATCCTATTTATAGTGGAATTTTGATAGCCACACTAGGCTTAACATTTTATTCAAATAATGGTTTCAGATTACTAATAACCTCAGCGTTACTAATATTATTTTATTTCAAATCTAATTATGAAGAACAATTATTGAAAACAAAATTCAGTGATTATAAAAACTATATGCTACAAACAGACCGGTTTTTCCCATCTTTAAAACATCTGTTTCATTTAAATAAATAAGTTAGCAAGTACTATAGTAATTGAAAATTAGGTAATAGTACAATAAACAAGTAATTTAGCTACATGCATAAACCAGATACCCTTGGCTTTAATTTTGAACCGGCATTAATTGAAGAAATTAAGCAGTTCGGCACTTTAAAGCATTTTAAGGAAGGGGACATTATTATGGATTATGGTAAATATATAAAGATGATGCCACTTGTTATTAAAGGAACTTTAAAAGTTCTAAAAAAAGAAGAGAGTGGCAAAGAGATACTCTTATATTATCTTTCGGATAATGAAACTTGTTCTATGGCCTATAGTTGCTGTTTGGAAGAAAAGAAAAGCGACATAAGAGCCATAGCGGAGGGCGATCTGGATATAATCTCAATTCCTCATAATAAATTAGATGAGTGGCTGCACAAATACCCTAGCTGGAAAAACTATATTATGCGGAGTTTTAGCGAACGCTTTTCAGAATTGCTAAAATCAATAGAAAGCATTGCCTTTCGTAAACTGGATGAAAGGTTGATTGCCTATTTAAAAGAAAAGCAACGGCATTCCGGCTCAAGTCTTATCAAAGTATCACATTATGTAATTGCTGATGAATTAGCTACCTCACGTGTAGTTGTTTCTAGGTTATTAAAAATTTTAGAAAATGACGGCAAAATATTATTGTACCGAAATGAGATAAAGCTATTGCAGGGCTTTGGTTGTTGAGTTTCTTAAAAAAACCATAATCAACCTAATACTCTATATTCTCCCAATTTTAATTTTCTATGTAACATTTGTTGCTGTTTAAGCATTATATATCATTTAATTTTACTAAAAAAATTAATGTTATGAAAAAAAACATGGGTATCCTCGATCGCGTTTTACGGATAATATTGGCAATCGTTTTTATTACACTATTTTATGCTAATGTTATATCTGGAGTATTTGCAATCATTTTATTGGCATTTGCCGCAATATTTATTTTAACAAGTTTTGTCAGCTTTTGTCCGCTCTATTATCCTTTTAAAATTAGTACTAGAAAATTCATGAATAAGTAGATAAAAGTAAGATTCATAATTCATTTGGATAATCATAGTTAATTACATATTGTTTTTATGGAGGTATTGGTTTAATAATTACTTTACTTTAGTTCTTAACAATTTAGTGTAATTAACCATACTCGTGCTCAAGGTTGCATCAGTAACATCAACGCTATAAATTTCAAGATATCTCATTCCATATTTTAAACCATGATTTACAGCTGAGTCGAGTACCGCTTGTTTAGTATTGGGCATTATGCCACATTTGTTTTGCCTGAAGTTTGGACCATCCTGAACGTTCCATATCATTTGTCCACCAGTTCTGATGGAATTTTGACTCATAATATACCATTGGTTTCCCGAAGGAGGCGGATCTAAGGGTGTACAAGCTCCTATATCTTCTCTATAACAACCAAAACGGTCTGGATATTTACCTACCCCATATGTTACATATTGCGAGGCCAAATAATTTACAGCCTTTCCAGATGCTGTTGTCTCAAAAGTTACATAATCAACCGAATTCCATAACGGAGTATTCGGAAATTTAGTCATGTACAAATCAAGTAAAGGTTTCATTTTTGATACTACTGTATCGGCATTGTATTTATATTGTGTCCAAAATGCTTTCTTAATACCATTACTAACTATACTATCAGGTAGGTTTCGGCTAATTTGTCCTGATATTAAATTTAAATAAGCAACTGTAGTATCATTCGCATATTTATTTGAAAGGTTATTGATTAGGTTTGCTATTCTACTTAAATAAATATTATCAAATGATACCACACCTTGCAAGGTTTGTAAATATGTACTATGTGCCGGATTATTATCAACATAATTATAGGAAGAGGCTCCTAAGGAGGTTATTACCCAAGCCGGATATCCCAATACTTCGATTGAGGCTTTTTTATTATTAGCTTTACATTTAATTAATTCGGTATCAAAAAAAGTCCAATCAAAATTGCCGGGACTAGTTTCAAGTTGATCCCAATTTATTTTTAAAACTACTCCTACAATACCCGGGTTTGAATAAGCTAATGGGTCAACAGCAGTATTTGGGCTCTGTCCCAAACAATATACTCCAGCACTCCCTTTAAAAATAGCTGTGGTGTTGCCTCCATTTTGATTATTATTTCCGCCAGAATTAGTATTTCCGGTTGAACTAGAATTACCATTTGAAATAGGAGCCTTTTTACATGCTACTATAACCAAAGCTATTCCAATTATTACCATTAAGCTTTTATTCATAAGTTTATTTAATTTTCAAAAAAAATACTTTAAACAAAGATACCTAACCAATTTTATAGCAAATAGTTAGCACATTATAGTGATTTCAATTATTAAATCGCAATTAAAAGATAGTGTTTTACGAATACTCTTTTTAGACCAGTAAATAATAAATAGGTTTAACTACTTACAACTTTAAACAATTTATTTATTAAACTGATTATGATTTCATAATAAATTAGGTAGTTATTTTTGGGTACAAAAAATCGATAAATTTTATCAAAAAATATAGTTTGTAACCAGATTAAAAAAACAATAATCTTGTAAGGAATTCCGCTACGTAACGACGTTACCGATAAATAAAATTTTATAAGTTTTTTATGGATTTCTCAATCACTACCGAACAAGAATGCGATTATCAAGAGATATACAATGTAGTAAAAATTAGTTTTCAAACTGCTAAGCATGCTGATGGTGATGAACATGAGTATGTATTGAAACTTCGCTCAAGTGGATTTTATTTACCTGAGCTTGCACTAGTTCTTAAAATTGAAAAGAAATTTGTTGGGCATATTATGCTCACTAAAACATTTATTTCAAATAAAATATTTGAGAAAGAAGCATTATTACTTTCTCCTGTTTGTATTCTGAATGAATATAGAAATATAGGTTTTGGTGCTAAACTAATTAAATTTGCTTTAAAAAAAGCTCAACAATTAGATTACAAAGCTATTTTTTTAGTTGGATCACCTATATATTATCAACGTTTTGGATTTAAATCTATCACTCAGTTTGGATTAAAAAACGATGGCAATTTTTCCTTAGAATACGTTTTAGCCTTAGAATTGGTAGATGGATATCTTAATATTGACAATGGCATGATTTCTATAGTATAAACGTATATCCAAATAAGATTATAGCATAATTGTCTAATATTATACGATCCAAAATAATAATTTAACTAACTCAGAAAAGTTTAAATCGATAGTGAAGGCATATTCTGACTACCTA
>CAIYNX010000319.1 GCA_903927645.1 uncultured Mucilaginibacter sp. | reverse complement strand
TTTCATTTATTAATTTTATTCAAAAATTATAGGTTAATTTTTTGCTCACCTAATTTTTGATTAATTATAAAACCAATATTTATCTTATGTCGGCCAACGAATTACTAAACACCAAAACTGATAACCAAAAAGTAATCAAAAAAAATTCTGCCTCTTTAAGGTTTTGGCATTGGGCTAATTTTATTGTAATAACCGGATCATTATTAACCGTTTTATTGAATCGTACTGTAACGGGAGGAAGAAGTACTCGACCTTTTTTTAAGGAGACGCTCGAAAAGGCTGGTGCAAAAATCACCGATGATCAGGCTAAACAATTAGCTCATGACTTTAGCGACAAAATTTGGGATATTCATACCTATTTTGGTTATTTCTTAGCGGGCCTATTTTTATTTAGAATTTTATTGGAGTTTTTTCAAATAGCCGATCAAAAGTTAATTAGAAAATTAAAAGCAGCTTATTCTCACTTTAAAACTGTAAAAGAACAACGTCAGGCAGCTTTACACACCTTATCTGTTAATATAACCTATTTGGTTTTTTACATTTTATTGCTAATAATGGTAGTTACCGGACTTTTTTTGGCTTTTGAAGATGCTATGGAGCCTTATAAAGCCATCAGGCATTCGGTAAAAGAAGTACATGGGTTTGTAATGTATTTAATTTTGGCCTTTACCACAGCACATTTAATAGGTGTATTTTTAGCGGAACATCGTAAAGATGGCAAGGGTATAGTATCTGATATGATTAATGGTGGGGAGTAATTTTAGTTTTTTTGTATATCAAAAGTTATGTGAGCAATCATTTAGAAGGAGATAGTTCACATCTAAACTACCACTATATTGATGCCAATTCTTATTAGGCCATTATTTTCATTTGAAAAATAATAGTTTTTAAAGAATTTGAGTCAATTTTTATTGTGATTTTCGTTATTTTTGAATTTATCGCTCGTTTTTTTTAGCTTTAGCTTTAGGTTTATTTATTTAAACCTAACCTATGAAAAAATTAACACTTCTTCTTCTTTTATACTTACCAATTATTTATTCTTTAAATGCACAGACCATAAAAATTGCCGCTGAATCAGGGCTTAATTTTTCAAATATATTGTTGGTAAACCCTCCATATAATACTCCAAATCCATCATCAACAACCGGATTCCATATTGGTGCACTAGTAGATGTTGGCTTAGGAAGGTTTTCTTTACAACCAGGATTATTATACACCACCAAAGGAGCATTAAATTCAACCTTTAAGTACCTTGAATTTCCTTTAAATGTACTATATCATGTTCCAATAAAAAAATCAGGTTCAGTATATTTAGGGACAGGAGCTTATTTGGGATACGGTATTAGTGCTCCTCAACAAGGTTTAATATTGTACGATGGTTTCGGCAACTACCCAAATGATATACAAAACCCTGATTTTGGTCTTAATTTTTTGGGTGGTTTCTGTTTTAATAATGGTATATTTTTAAATGCTAATTATGGCATGGGTTTAACTACACTAAGAAATATAGGAAATTATTTAAATGGCTTTGTTGACGAAACTCGCCCCAGTATAAACGGACGTAACCGTACCTTTACACTATCGTTAGGATATTTTTTTGGGTTATCTCACAAAATTAGGAAGTGAGATAAATTTATTCAATTTTACAAATGGGGTGTACATCCTTATTTCGTGGTGTTATAATTTAAAATTTGAGAATTAAGGTTTATCACTGCAAGCTACTATATCAACTATTTTTTGCTGTCAAAATAACTTAATCCTTAAGTTAATTATGCCCAAATACAATCAATCAGCGAATTTAAATGGAATACATCTGGCAAGCAGAAATTAAAATCTGTTTTTCAACCTCGCATTTGCTACAAGGGACATAAGAATTAAAACAATATGTTTTTTATAACCTATAAAATTCCCAAGTTCTTGCCTTATCCCCCTAAATCTTATTTTGATTCAACACCGGATTTTTACTGGCGTTTACCTGATAAGTGGTAATTTGGTTATTTTCATCTACTTCTACTATACGGTAGCCTTTGTATTCAGTTCCCCAATTACCACCTGTGTGTGAGTCGAAAAAATGAGGGAGTTTATCAGTATACCTTACACCGTCTAATGAATGGTCGTGCCCGTGGAATACGGCCTTTACATTTGGGTAGGCGTGCAGCAGGTTCACAGTTTCCGGACTATCAATAAACACCTTGACCTCACTTTTAAGCCATTGTACCGGTGCAATATGTAGTATTACAAATACGATTTTTCTATTTGCAAATTTATCAAGGGATGTTTTTAGAAAGGCATTGTCTGGTGCTATGTAATTGCCCTTTATGTCGGCTGTATTGGCTAATACAAAGGCAATGTCGCCAAGGTCAACCACAAAATTATCATCGTAACCAAAAGCATTTTTCCAGATGCTTGCATCTGCATAATCATGATTACCGGGTATGGTACAATATCGTACCGGAAATTTATCGAGGTATTTTATTTTAAGTTCGGGTAACAAATCAGGACGGTTATGAACCAAATCGCCATTAAAAATTATGAGGTCCAAATGGTTTTTGGTATGTTCATCTGTCAACCATTTTACTATATTGCTTGCATTTTGTGCAAATTCAGTACCTTCTTGTCCGTAATGTAAATCGGAAATCAAAGCAAACCTGAGTTTTAGTTTTTTATCAGGAGCGTAATGGTTGATATCTTCTGCAAATGTATTTAATGCTGGTAGCATGGCAATACCAGCCATTCCCGCAACAGTTGATTTTATAAAGTTCCTTCTATTAGTCATGGTTTCAATTTTTTATAAAATTAAAATATTGGCATAAAAAAAGGGCTTATTTAAGCCCTTTTTTTATGAAAAATTATTTTCCGCCTTTGTCTTTTTTATCAAGTTTATTGCGTTCGTTCCTTTCATGGTTTTCATCATCCATATCGGGGCCTTTTTCAATTTTGCGCCAATCAATATCCTTCTTATACCTTGACATCGCTTTTGATGGATCAAAAATCCTCACATCGCTTTTCTCTAGGGTATATGGGGTATAGTTGGGTTGGTCGGTAAAGAAATCAGTTAATAACGATGCAGTAGCATCATATTGGTTTACATAAGGCACATTTAAAATATTGTAAATGGTTTTAAGCAGCGAACCGAAGTTAGCATGGGTATGACTCACATATCCTTTTTTAACATAAGGACCAGCCATCATTAAAACCGAACGGTGCGCATCCACATGGTCAACTCCGCCTTGTGGATCATCTTCTGTTATGATTACCAACATATTTTTCCAATAAGATGTTCTTGATAAAAAATGAAGTATTCTTCCTACAGCTAAATCATTGTCAGCCATGTACGATTGGTAATAAGGATAGCCATCTTTCGATCTAATATCAGCACCATGATCATTAGGTACCTGCATGGTAATAAGTGGCGGCAAGGTTTCTTTTCCTTTTATCCATTTATTGGTAAATTCAGTTTCAAATTGATCCATCCTAAACTGATCAGGAATATTGGTATTAAAGCCAGCATAATTATGACTTGTACGGGGGAATAATGCCTTTTGCATTGGTACCATAACAACGTGACCAGAACCGGTAAGTGTATCGGTCCAAATTTCGCGGTTATGGGCTGTTTCATTGGCTTCACCAAAATTATAAAATTCTACACCTTTGCGGTCAAGGGCTTCCCATAAACCGCCTCTTTCGGCATAATCCTCAGGATCCATACTTCCGGTTGACCCAGGTGGCCTGCGTCCCGGAGCATTTGAAAAGAAATTTGCGCTTGAGGAAGTATTTGAATTTGCTTCTACCCATTCGTTTGGTATTACACCCAACATCCAGTGGTGACCATGGATAGAGGCATCGCTATCGCAATAATAATTATCAGAGAAGGCAAATTGCTGTGCAGCTTTTAAATGGTTTGGAGCAACTTTTAAACCCGGAAATTTTACCCTTGTAGCATCCGGTAGTGTATACTCGCAATTTACCCCAAATCTTGCTAAGGTGCTATCTCCTTTGGCCTGTTTAAGCTGACCAAAAACTTCATCGTAGGTACGATTTTCTTTGGTAATGTAAACTATGTATTTAATAGGGGTAGGGGTAATGCCCGGCAATACTGGTAATGGATTTTTAGGGTCAGCAGTTACCTCTTTTGTTGAGAAAGTATTGTTAATAACCTGTGTGGTGTACTTAGCTAATTGATCGGCGTTTGGAACACCTACTTTTTGGAACAATCCTAATTGGATATCACCAATGTAAGTTCCTTGAGGTGGAGCTTTAAAACCAAAACCACCATTAGGACCTGCACCAAAGCCGCGGCATGATATTATGTACATATCCTTTTCATCGGGCGATAATTTTACGCGACTTGTTCCCCATCCTGTAGGTATTAAACCAATGGTGGTTTTACTAGGTACATCAATTACAGCTACCGAATTTAAACCCAAAAGTGCAACGTATAGCGTTTTTTCATCTTTACTCAAAGTAACGCCAAAAGGTAATAAACCGCGGTATTGGTCAATGCGCTTATCGGCAGTTATTTTAATTTCTCCTGCCAATTGGTTGTTTTTATAATCGATAATAGAAATATTATCATTTGTTGCATTGGTTACATAAGCAAATTGATTACCCACAGCAATTGAGTTAGGGCTAGCACCACCTACCACTTCGGCTCCTTCAATCATCTGACCTATTTGATACCCGGTTTTGAATTTATTAATGATGGTATTATTTGTAAGGTCGATGGTAAAAACGCTCATGGCTTCTGGTGAGAGCGGACTACCAACACCTGGTATTTTACGTCCTTCTACCTCGGTGCCTTCTATTGATTCCTTGGTATTATTACCGTAAGGGTGACGAGAAATCATGATAGAGTCTAAATTTTTCTTCGTAGTACCTGTTATAAGAGGGTAAGCATATAAACCCACATTGGCAACAAAAGCAGTTTTCTTATCGGGACTTAAAGCCAAACCAAAAGGCTGACGACCAGCAGGAATAGAGGCAGTTACTTTTTTAGTACTTAAATCAATCCTCACCAAACGGAAGTTACCCCTGTCTAATGCTAATATTTCATTTTTTTCCTCATTCAATACCAAATCAGAGGTGAAACTATCTTTATACTCTATTCCATTAATAGTACCATTTAATGAAATTTCAGAGATGGTCGTTCTGGCTTCGGTATCATAAATAATCAATTTACCATTATCGCCACCGCTTAGGTATACAGTTTTTGAATCGGGAGCAAAAACAACTCCTATAAAGGAACCGTTTTTAAGCGGTGAAGCTATTTTTCTATCGTAAGATGGTACCCTGGTTGCGTCCATGGTGGTTAAATCAATTATTGAAATAACCCCATTATGTAAACTAACCGCTTTTTTACCATCCGGAGAAATTGCTAAGCCAAACGGCTTACTGGTAATGCGTACAAATTGCCCGGCCGGAGTAATTAACCTGCCACTTGGCAAAACCGAAGCACCTTGAGGGTCGATTTTACAAAATTGGTCGATACCTGGAACTTGCATAAGCGTAGCTTTTTGCTGCGCATTAATGCTAAGCTGAATTGCGAAAAATAACAATAATGTTAAATAAAATTTAATGCCCATAAAATTGAATAATCTGGAGATTGTATTAATAAATGAATCGAAATTTTTTTATAACGATAATACTTACCGAAAAATAACTCGGCGAAAATACAGGTTGGATATTACCCCCGCCTTTATTGTAAATTAATTTATCTTTAATAATAAGGGAATATTAATATTTTTTGCGGCAACTTGATGATTAAAATTTAGGATCAATAACATCAAAAAATGTATGTTGAAAGGCTCATTATTAAAAAAAAACTTTTAAGACCAAAGATTATGTTTTGGGAAGTAACTTTTTATTAAATAGATTTTCTTTTATTGTTCTAAGATTCTTCTTAAATAATTTATCTGTCCTAAATGGTAGTTAAAATGACCATAAAAAAATGTTAAGTAAAACGTGGTAGAGTTTTGCCCTAACATTTCCAAAGGATAGTACTCTTCTAAAACAGCTAGTTCTAGATTATTTAGGGTGGTTTTTACTACTTCAATAGTCAATTCAATAGTACTTATTAAATTTGCACGAGGTTCCGGTTCAATGGTAAATTCATGTTCCCGATTTCGGATGTAGCCATTTTTACCAACAATAGCACCAATAGTATGGTTTAAATTGCCAAGTATGTGTTTAGTTAATACACCCGCTGGGTTAGTAATGCCATTTATTGTTTTCCAAATGTTGGCTTCATTATTAAATTTTAATAATTCATCCTTTAATTTTACCAAATCTCGAACAAATAGTTCAGATAAATAATTTTCCATTTTTTATTTTAGTTTGGTCAAATTTATAATTATTAAAGTTTTATTAACCATTATAAATACATATTTTTCGAAAGCTAAAATCAAAAATTTTGTAAATTAAAAAAGGTAATAAAAAACTATTTTATCACCTTTTTAATAAATATTTAAGGCTAATTATTCACCGCTTAAGGTTGGGTTATTTACTTCTCCGGCAAAAAGAATTATGCCACTATTCATATCACGAATTACAAAAAAGAATGGATTGTCAATAGCAGGTGGGTTCAGGGCAACTAGGGTAGGGCCAATTGATACTGAGGTTGCGGCAGCTGCTGTAGTTCCACTTTCATCAATGGCTATATATGCCTTCTGTTTAACATCGGTTATGGTTAATGGTTGAGATGAATTTAATAAAGAAAAATCAGCTCCATCAGAAAAAGCAATTCCTAGGCCAAGATCTGTCAATGAATTTTTTAAGCCAGTATTAAATGAAAATTTAAACTTAGGTAGTACTAATTGATTTTTTGTAGCGTGCAAGCCGCTCATCCATGATTGCCACTTTGAAGAATCTAATTTGCTTACCATTTCTTTAACACTAATGCCATTTGGAGGCAATGCTATTACCATACTAAATTTACTATTAGAATAGGGTAATTCATAAATTTGATTACCATTATCATTCGTGTAATTATAATCAATATTAGCCGACATAAAATCTGTTTGCACCTCATTACCTCCGTTTAAATAAAAAGCCATTGGCTTAGTATCTGCCGAATTAAACTTTTCTTTCCACACACTTTTAAAATAAATGGTATTAATTAGAAACATCAAATCATTATTGTTAATGGTATTTAGTATAGTTGGAATATTACCTCCGGTTTTACTACTCACCCAGTTATTAATGATATTTATTGATGTAGGGTTATTAAAATCGAGTGCCGAAACCGTGGCGTGAAAATAGCTACTATCAGTTTGTAAAAAAGCTGGCAATACACTAAACTCTTTACGAAACCAAATTGAGTTTGCAATATCAAGTGTGGTATTTGGATCAAGTTGTGGTAAATTGGTGATCAAATTATTATAGTAGGTATTTATTTGTTCCCTACTTAGGTTATTAAAGTTTAAAACCCTTTTAAAAGCATCGAATGTGGTACCATTTGCACCATTGCTTGTCATACCCAAAGCAAAACTTGCACTTAATGGAGAAACAAAAAGATTGGTAGTGTTTTGATTGGCCGCATCTAGGTTTTTAAACAGTTTTAATGTAAATGAATTATCGGCCAGTATTTGTTGTTGTTGATAATTTGCAAGGGTTAAAGTTTTACCTTCTGTTTTTAAACTCGGTTTATTTTCTGTTTTTTTACAAGAGGCCAGAAAAATAACGAACAAAATCACTATTATGGTAAAATATAATATTGATAGTTGGTTTGGGCTCAATTTTGATTTCATGACTTTTAAAATTAAATTGTATATCAACCATTACGCAATCAATATTTAAAATGATACAGGTTTTGTAACAATTAATTTACCAAAACCACTTGAGTAGTGGTGAGTTCATTGCCTCGGGTTTGTTTATTCAAGAATGATGGTTTTAGTCTGCTAACCCAGTATCGACTAAATGATTTTAATTTAGTAATATGAACACCTTTTGATTTTAGTTTGTTTACCACATCTTCTTCAGCATATAGTAAAAATGGTTTGGTTGGTAATTTTATGTTTGAAGTAAATTCAATTTTATTAGGTTCTTTTTCTATGTAAAAATCAAACGCTGAGGTGTATTGTTCTTCAAATTCAGCAACAGGTAGATTTTTCTGGTTATTTTTATTAATCCAAATGGCCGCCTCACTAGCAGCTTGGTATTTCATTAGGGACGGATAAAATACAAGGTTAAGATATAAGTTTACCATAAATGAAGCAATCAAGGTGGAAACAAAAATTTTTTCTATTCGAATATTTGTTAACTTATTTGGTAAATAAATTAATAGAATTAATAATAATACTAATAGACAGGAATTTAACCAATTTAATGCTTGAGGCCTAAAAAAATAGGTAAGTAGTACAATAATAAGCAACATTAAAATGATTACAATTATTTGGATTATTTTAAGCCTTTGAACAGATTTTTGCATCCAATTTTTGTTTAAATATTGCGAAGTTATAATAGCAAAAAATGGGAACACAATATTGAGGTAATGGGGTAACTGAAACTTGGAAGCCGAGAATAGCAAGAATGTTAATAAAGCACCGCTTACGCAATACCATTCATGAGTTTTGATTGATTTTATTCCATTTTTTAAATAGTTATAAATAGCACAAAACAAAAGAATCGACCAAGGCAGAAAGGCCCATAGCAATGTATGAACAAAAAAAGTTGGGTCGCCATGACCTTTTATTGGTCCGGTATTGAAAAAACGGCCAAACTGGCTATCCCAAAAGAAAAATTTAATGCCTGAAACACCATGATTACCAAAAACTAATTTTTCGGGATGCGCATCAAATTGATAATACAAGCAATATAATTCTGGTAGGATAGTAATTAAAATCAAAATAAAACCAAACAACCATTTAATATTTAATAATTGACGCCAGTTTTTGGTAATTACAAGATGCCCAGCTACAGCACCAGCAATAGGAACAAGTGCAAACATACCTTTTGTCATAATGGCACAAGCACTAAAAACACAGCCTATAACAAGATTTAGGTAACTGTTATTTTTGTTTGCCACATATAGATGGAATACAGCTGCAATAATTAATCCTGTTAAATAAGGTTCGGCTCTAACATCAGTATTTGATAAAACTATGTGTTGAGCAGTTAATAAAATGAGCACAGCCCAGCGTGCAGTTTGTATATTGTAAAGATTTTTAGCAAAATTATAGGTATAAACCGCGCCCATCATCAAAAATAATATGCCTGGCAATTTATATGCCCATGTACTAATTCCAAATAATTTAAATGAAAATGCAGTTACCCAAAACGGAAAATGTGGTTTATCAAGCCAATCCTTATTATGATCAAACAATTCAATAAAATTATTTTTTAGTACCATTGTTTTTGCTATAGATGCGTACAAGGTTCCATCAGGACCTATTATGGTGATAAATAGGCCGCTAAAGTTTATTAAAACTGCTATTGATATTAAAACATAAAGCCAAATATTTTGTAACCTTTTGTAGGATTGATCCATAACTAAATATAACTACAAAGGTAAACACTTTAAGGACTACCTTAGCGGTGCATTTTTTAATTTTTTTAAAACACTTAAAAGTTTATATTGTATATTCGCTAACACTATTAAAGCCAATGAAGCGTAGACAATTTTTATTTAATGCAGGTATTTCTGCAGGTTCTCTCTTACTTTTAGGAAAAAAGGGATTTTCAGCAATAAAGCCCGATGAAGGTTACCAATTCAGAACATTAAGGAATAATGTTGGCATGTTTGCCGAAACTGGTGGTACAATAGCCTGGATGATTAACAAAGAGGGGATAGTAGTTGTAGATGCAGAGTTTCCGGAACAAGCAACCCAGCTGATAGGTTTATTGAAAAAACAAACAGATTTACCATTTGAATTATTGATAAATACCCACCATCATGGCGACCATACTGCCGGGAATATTTCGTTTTATGGAATAGTAAAAAATGTAGTTGCTCATGAAAACTCAGCTATCAACCAAAAGGTTGTTGCAGTTAAAAATAAGAATGAAGATAAGCAACTTTACCCTGATATCACCTTTACAAATAAATGGAAAACTAAAGTAGGTGATGAACATATTGTTGCCTATTATTTTGGTAATGGTCATACCAATGGTGATGCACTTATTCATTTTGAAAATAACAATGTTGTGCATACCGGCGACTTGGTTTTTAATCGTAGTTATCCATTTTTAGACAGAAATGCAGGTGCCTCGGTTAAGCATTGGGCATTGGTTCTTGAAAAAGCACATAAAAAGTTCGATAAGGATACCATATTTGTTTTTGGGCACGCACATGATCCGCAAAAAGTTATTGGTAACCTCGATGATTTAAAAGCGATGCAAACTTACATGGAGCGTTTGGATGAATTTGTAGCAAGGAGCATTAAAGCAGGAAAATCTAAAGAAGATATTTTAAAGGTAACCTCCATACCAGGTATATCAGATTGGCAAGGCGACGGAATACAATACGGACTTACTTTTGCCTATGAAGAGCAAACATCCTAGCTGTTTTGGTGTTTAATCATAAAACA
>CAIYNX010000318.1 GCA_903927645.1 uncultured Mucilaginibacter sp. | reverse complement strand
GTCAACTTAATGAAGTAGCCCCGGCATAACCAGGGCTACAGTAGATAGTCATCCGTCAAAGTGTCAACGTATGCCTTCTTTCGCTATGCAAATTTATAAAAAAAATACTATCAAAAACCCTTGCTTTTAATGACAGTACCTAGTGCCAAAGAAACGGGATGCTTTTTAAAACCCCAAAGCCTGTTTGCCAACCAGCAGACAGGCTTTTGTTTTTAGGCTGCTTTGTTTGGCAAAAACCTGCAAAAAGGGTATTTTTAAAGCAATGAGTACCAAATATAAATTCAGCGATCAGCATCAGCTTTACTTTGTAATTTTTGCTGGTGTAAATTGGATAGATCTTTTTATCCGGAACGAGTATAAAGAAATTATGCTGGCTTCGTGGCGGCATTGTCAGGCTAAAAAGGGGCTGGAAATATATGGCTGGTGTATCATGAGTAGCCATATCCATATGGTTATCGGCACACATGGCGACAAACTGGAAAACATTATGCGCGATATGAAGAAACATACCTCAACCGCTTTAAAGGAGGCTATAAAAAACCATCCGGGAGAAAGTCGGCGGGAATGGATGCTCTGGATGATGGAGCGTGCAGGCAAGGAAAATATCAAGAATCAAAATTTTCAGCTATGGCAACAGGACAATCATCCTATCGAACTGCCAACGCCTAAAATATTACATCAAAAACTGGATTATATCCATTACAACCCGGTAGTTGCCGGAATTGTTGAAAAACCAGAAGATTATTTATACAGCAGCGCACGGGATTATTTTGGTATGCCTGGGTTAATGGATATTATAATGGTTGAGCCCTTGACGCTTTAAAAAACAACCGGGTACATGAGGCGGGCACTAGTAGCCACTGCGCACAGGCTGCGCTTCATACTAGCGCCAGGGGGGTTACATATGGAAACAATTTTCGTAGCTACCAATTTTGAAAATTCTGGCCAAGACAAAGTTTTAGGAGTATTTCAGTGGGGTTGGAATTCTCATGGGAAAGATGCCTATGGTCAAAATATTCAACTTGGTAATACTATTTCCCCCAAAGCGTTAGAAATAATCAAAAATGACTATCCAAATTATACTTTTTATGGCAATTGATTTCTTTTGTATACTATGAAAAAATACCAAAAATGCTTTAAATACATGCTATTTATAAGTTGCCTTCTTATAGGCTCCAACGCGGTTGCGTCGCCAAACAAAAAAGCACCTATCGATAATTATCGACAACAAAAAGGAATTCCGATATCACAAGTTGATTTTGATCAGTTGGTAAAATCTTTTATAGTTGTTTTTCAGAAAGGTGACACGCTTAAAAACATCAACGATTATGTAACCATAGTACGGTTATTTAATACTATTTCCACTGGTAATTTTTACGTATCAGAGGAATATAAAATTTTTCTTAATTTCTACGCTCCTAAATATGCAATGCTTGCAATTAAAAATTTAGAGGCAGTACCCAAAAGAGGTCTCTATTTTTATTCAAAGAAATATGACTTAAATATAGGGGGGCCGTTGACCGATAACAGTGTTTTTATAATTATTCAGAAAAAGTAAAAAGCGATTATCAATCCGCTGTGCGTAGTTTGTGCGGAATGCTGTCCGAAGACTTTGTCTTCGGATTGGCTAAGCCAGTAGTTAGTAACTACTGGCTTAGC
>CAIYNX010000317.1 GCA_903927645.1 uncultured Mucilaginibacter sp. | reverse complement strand
GCTAACCCCAGCCTGATACTTGAAGCCATTCCCTCTTGCCAATTTTTATTAGGAAGGATGTTGATGTTGAAATGCTCAATAGTCGGTAAAATCAACTCATAGTTGGCTCCTAAAACCACCATTATTTTTTCACAATCGGTAGCTAAAGCGGCATTGATAGTATTTTGCAACAGGGTATTACCATTATAAACCACATTTTGCTTAGGCCTCCCCAACCTGCTCGACGAACCTGCCGCTAAAATAATAATGCCAGTCATGGTTTATAGGCTACTGAATAAAGGTTTTGCTTGGCTTGTGCCGATGATGTTTGATCATCGGCACTCATTTTGTACCTTAGCGAAGTACCCATCCGACCATGCAAAACCGCCTTTATTTCGGCAATGATGGATAAGGCTATTTCGTCCGCATTTTCCGAGCCTATATCCAAACCTGCCGGCCCGTAAATATTTTTTAGCCAATGGCTGTCTATTTCCATTCCCTCCTCCGTAATTTCCGTTAACATCCTTTCCAAACGCTTTCGAGGTCCAAGAGTTGCTACATATACTAAATTAAGTGGCAATAACTGTTGCAGCATAGCCTTGTCATAATTAAAATTATGGGTCATTAAAATTACCACGGTACGTTGATCAAAAGTAATATCTGCCAAGGCTTTGTCGGGTTTGCCAATAATTATTCTATTCACTTTAGTGAACCTGGTTTCTACTGCATAATTGGCGCGCCCGTCAATCAAAGTAATATCCCAATCCAAAATGGCGGCATGCTCCATCACCGGGATGGCATCATTACCTGCCCCAACAATGATTAATGAAATATTTGGAGGTATATATTCAATAAAGGCAGTATAATTTATTGCAGCCTGATAGTGTTTTACGGTTGATAATCCATTTTTTAGCACCTCCAAACCATCTTGCAACAACAACCCTTCAAAATTCAATGTTGTGCCCTCTCCTATTACTTGCTCCTTATTTTGTATTAACATGCAAGTTCCCGGTTGTTCCGCTTGTCTGTTTTCGAGCGAAAATAGGGTAACCAACACTACAACATCCCTCCTATTTAAAAAGGCTTTAAATAAATTTATCGGGCATCCTGGCTTTTCGGCAAATATTGGTTCTATCAAAATATGGATAATGCCGTTACAACCCAAGCCAACACCAAATTTTGCATCATCATCATCATCCATGGTATTGTAGGTAACCAACATGGGTTTCAGTTGCGCCATAACCAATCGGGCTTTGCGCAAAGCATCACCTTCCAAACAACCACCGCTTATGGCACCCGTAAGTTCGCCATCCTCGGTAATCAGCATACGGGCACCTGCCCGCCGGTATGCCGAACCTTCTACCTTTACCACCGTAGCTAAGGCGCATTGCTTTCCTGCCAAACTTGCCCTATCAAAATTATTAACAATTGCCCTTAATTCTTTCACGCTAATACAAATTTTCGCCTTGGCAAATATAGGGCAATGTGCCGGTTTCTTTCTAACTGAGTAATTATATCGACTATAATTTTACCAATTTTTCCCTTTTGTCTCATAGGCTTTTTACCCTAAAAAATGAGTTTTTTTTCACAAAAACCAATATTAATTGCCCCCAAAATAGTAGTTTGAGAGAAGTTTGTGCGGGTAAAATGATAGTTTTTGCGGTTTCGATGGAAATTACTGCGGTTTTAATGGTAATTTTTACGGTCGGATGGTTGGTTTTGAAAACCAACTTTTAGCAATCTATAAAAGATCGTTAAATAAGAAAAGCAATTTATTATAAAATAAAAAATACAAAATTATAACACGCTTCAAGGTTGTAATAATTACTTTTACAATTTAATAATAGCATGAACGGGTATTAAACCCGAATCATTAAACCATTAAATATTGATAGTAGATAACCACGGCCGAAAAATAAATTACCTGCGCCTGGCAGTGACAGACCGCTGTAACCTACGCTGTTTTTACTGCATGCCAGAGGAAGGCTTGAACTGGCTATCGCGTTCGGCATTAATGACTTACGAAGAAATGCTTAAGCTCTGTACCCTATTGGTAAGCATGGGAATTACAAAAATTAGAATCACCGGGGGAGAGCCATTTGTACGTAAAGACATCATGCGGTTATTAACTTCATTATCAACACTTAAGGGAGTAGAGGAATTGACCATTACCACCAACGGGGTATTAACAGCCCCGCTTATTCCAGACCTAAAAAAAATAGGTATTACCGCTATCAACTTAAGCCTTGACACCCTGAATGAAACTCGTTTTATGAACATTACCGGTAGGGATGAGTTTAAAAATGTAATGGCTACACTTGATGAATGTTTGAAACACGGTATTAAGGTAAAGATAAATGCTGTGGTAATGGAAAATAAAAACATTGAGGATATAATACCACTGGTTGAACTTGCTAAATATGAGCCTGTTAGTGTACGATTTATTGAAGAGATGCCCTTTAACGGAGATGGACATTTATATACCGGTTTAGCTTGGGATTATGTTAAAATTTTGAAAGAAATTGAGAAAAAATATCCTACTATTAAAAAAATACCCGACCCGGCATATTCTACCTCCTACAATTACCAAATTCCCGATTTTAAGGGCGATATAGGCATTATTGCGGCTTATTCGCGTACTTTTTGTGGTACGTGTAACAGATTGAGAATTACCCCTATTGGAGAACTAAAAACATGCCTGTATGATGGCGGGCAATTGAATATTAAAGATTTGATGAGGGCAGGCAAAGATGATATTGAAATAAAGGAAATAATTGTAAACCAATTAAATAACCGTGCAAAAGATGGCTGGGAGGCCGAACAATTAAGGGCTAAAAACGTTGGTATTCATGAATCAATGGCAACCATTGGTGGCTAATAGTTATAATATAAAATTGTATGGTAAGTGTTGAAGAAGCTGAAAAAATAATATTAGATCAAATAATTGATTTTGGCACCGAATTACTTCCCTTTGAGCAATCATTAGGCAGAGTTTTAGCCGAAGAAATTAGGGCTGATAGAGACATGCCTCCTTTTAACCGGGTAACCATGGACGGCATAGCCATAAATTATCAATCGGTTTACAATGGCATCAGTACTTTTAAAATAAGGGGCATACAAGCTGCAGGTGATACCCCCATACAACTAATAGAAGCAGATGATTGTATTGAAATTATGACTGGAGCTTCCTTACCAGAAACTGCAGACACTATTATAAGGTATGAAGATTTAGAAATGCGTGCAGGACTTGCAACCCTAACTTCAAACGACATAAAACAAGGTCAAAACATACATTATAAAGGAAGGGATAAAAAGCTGGATGACTTAGTAGCTGAATCCGGATATATGATTGATGCCGCCTTGATTGGTTTTTTGGCTTCGGTTGGTAAAAGTGAGGTCATGGTTAAAAAGTTGCCGAAGGTGGTAATCCTATCATCGGGTGATGAGCTGGTGGAGGTAAAAGATACTCCCAGCCTTTATCAAATAAGGAGGTCGAACAATTACACGGTAAAAGCTATATTAAACAAGTATCACATAAAGGCTGATATGCTACATTTACCCGACCAACAGGAAATAATAAATACCCAATTAAAATATTGTTTGGAACAATACGATGTGATTTTGTTAAGTGGCGGAGTATCAATGGGTAAGTTTGATTTTATACCCAATGAATTAAAAAAGTTGGGGGTTGAACAATTATTTCATAAAGTGCAACAACGACCAGGCAAGCCTTTTTGGTTTGGTAAAAATGAACAAAACACCCTGGTTTTTGCATTTCCCGGTAACCCGGTTGCTACCTTTATGTGTTTGCACCGCTATTTTATACCCTGGTTAAAAAAATCATTACATATATTTAATAGAGACCCGGAATATGCAATTTTAGATAGCGATTTTAGTTTTAAATTACCCCTTACTTGTTTTTTGCAGGTTAGTTTATACCAAAATAGCGATTATAGGCTAATGGCTAAACCCTTGGAAGGAAACGGGTCGGGCGATTTTGCTAACTTGATTGATACCGACGCCTTTTTAGAAATGCCAATACAACAGGAAGATTTTAAAACCGGTCAAGTTTTTAAGGTTTGGCGTTTTTAATTTTTAAAAAGCAGCGCTTTATATAGCATCCAGATTTTTATAAATTAATTTTAAGCCCTTAAAACAATTAAATTTTTCAATCTGCATAGAAGGAAGTATTGAGGGGTGTTAATTCAATACAGAAGAATTTAAACGGTAATTAAACGGTTTTAAATTAGGGATATGTATTAATTGAAAATCTGGCTTCGCGCAATTTCTGAATTCCAACAAAAACAAACCATATTATTCCCTAAACAAATTTCAACACCAAAACCTTCAATCATCCTTTTAATTATATATGCTACTTACAACCAAAATTAAACCTACAACCTTCAACTCGTAACTTATAACTCAATTACAACCAATTTTACCTCCATCCAACAAAAAACCTATCCCATAACCTGATAATAATTAATATTTTTGAGAAAGAAATTATAATTCAAGATAAAGAACGTGATTACACATATTGATAAGCTTGGCAACCCCACGATGGTTGATGTATCCGAAAAAAAAGTAACCAATCGAAGCGCCACAGCTCGAAGTATAGTGGTACTACCCTCTGAAGTTTTATCGCAAATAACTGATGGTGAGATACAAACAAAAAAAGGAGCTGTATTTAATACAGCCATTATAGCCGGCATTATGGGAGCCAAAAAAACGGGCGATTTGATACCACTTTGTCATCCTTTAGGTTTGGATAATTGTAATATTGTTGTTTATATAAATGAAGAACAAGAGGTAGTAATAGACTGTACAGCAAGTCTTTCTGCAAAAACGGGTGTTGAGATGGAAGCCTTGGTGGGCGCTTCAATTGCAGCATTAACCATATATGATATGTGCAAGGCCATGAGCCATGACATTGTGATAAAAGATACCAAATTGATATCAAAAACGGGGGGTAAAAATGACTTTAATCGGGCATAAAAAACATGGAGGCTTAAACAAACCCGTAATGGGTAATTTTGGTCGTAATGAATTTGCAATTATAGGTGGACATTGCTCCCTCATAAAATCTTTGGCCGATATAGTAATTACTACATTATCAACTCATTATCAATGCGCTTACGCAGATACTTCACATCATGACGATACCATTAAACCCGGCAGGTTATTCTGTGGAGCTGCGTTAGAATATAGTGATGAAATAAACCATTCAACTATAAATTACCATACTAGTCAAAACCCTTATCAACTTAGAGAATTATTTGCCCTTGCCGATTTTGTTTTGGTAAATGGCAACCATCAACAGGCTAAAGAACAGATCGTTATTATCTGCGATGACAAAAAAGCCTCCTTGCAAAAGCGCATTAAACAACTTACTAATGTTCAATTATTTTTATTGGATGAAGGCATGGATGAAGTTTTTGATTTTGTAAAAGAGGCGGTTCCAAATTGGCAAACTCTACCAATATTTAATATCAATGAGCATAAAAAACTTATTCAATTTTTGCAAAATAAGCTGGAAATGGCAAAGCCCCCAATAAATGGATTGGTTTTGGCCGGTGGCAAAAGCGAGCGTATGGGTTTCCAAAAAGAACTGATAAACTGGCATGGCAAGGAACAACAATATTACTTGGCTGATTTATTAAAACCCCTTTGTGAGCAAGTTTATATTTCATGTAGAGATGAGCAGCAAAATACTATCAATCACGATTATAACACCTTAACTGATACATTTTTAGGCTTAGGGCCTATGGGTGCCATACTATCAGCCTTGCGCCAAAAACCTGATGAAGCCTGGTTGGTAATAGCCTGCGATTTGCCATTGGTAAACGAGCAAACTTTACAACATTTAATAAAAAATCGCAATACCAAAGCAATAGCAACTGCTTATAAAAACAATACCGATAACTTCCCCGAACCATTAATTGCCATTTGGGAACCAAAGAGTTATCCGGTTTTATTTTCATTTTTGGCACAGGGGTATTCTTGTCCGCGTAAAGTATTGATAAACAGCAACTCACATATATTAGAGGCACCAGAGCCAACAGATTTAAAAAATGTAAATACAATAGTGGAGTTTGAAGAAATGCGTCAAATACTCAACATAAAGCAGCCATTTTAATGCAATTAGATTTTTCCAGATACAGCTGTCAGATTGCCTTGCCGGGATTTAACCAGCAAAAACAAGCCCTGCTAAACCAAGCAAAGGTATTGATAATAGGTGCAGGCGGTTTGGGTTGCCCGGTAGCTTTGTACTTAAATGCCGTAGGTGTTGGCACCATTGGTATAGCAGATCATGATGTTATTTCAACAAGCAATTTGCATCGACAAGTATTATACGGCGAGGGTGATTTAGGTAAAAAAAAGGCTAAAGTTGCCATACAACTCCTTGAAAAACAAAATAATGCGACTAAATTGATTAACCATGATGTAAAAGTAAATTCAGAAAATATTTTGGAATTGATTGCCAATTATGACGTTTTGGTGGATTGTACAGACAATTTTGAAACCCGCTATTTGATAAATGATGCGGCGGTAATTACCTGCAAACCATTGGTTTATGCTGCCATTTACCAATATGAAGGACAAGTAGCGGTTTGGAATGTGCAAAATGAGGAAGGTAAATTCTCACCAAACTACCGCGACCTATTTCCGGAAGTTGATGCCACCCAAATACCAAATTGTGCCGAAGGTGGTGTAATTCCAACCATTGCAGGTATTATAGGTTGTACCCAAGCAAACGAAGTAATAAAACTAATTACCAAGAGCGAAGGTTTATTGGTTGGTAAATTATTTATTTTCAATGCCTTAAATTTAGAAAGCCAGGTAATTAAAATTGGAAATATTACCAAAACTTCAATTACAAAAATAAAACATACTCCAAACCCTCCTCATATAACAATAACTGAACTAAAACAAGGTTTAGCCGAAAACCAATTAGATCTTTATGATATTCGTACAAACGAGGAAAGGAATGACTATCATATTGGTGGCGAACATATTATACTCCAAAAATTTGAGGCATATTTTGAAAATTTACCTCCTAATACCAAAAAAATAGTTTATTGCGCTTCAGGCAAACGCAGCGATGAGTTGGTAAAAACCATCAAACAAAAACACCCGGAAGCCAATATTTTCTCACTAAAAGGCGGATTAAGGGCTTGGCTTGATGAAATTAACAAAGTTTAAGGATGTGCAGCTACCCAAACTTCTCCATCTTCAAAAATCTCCTTTTTCCAGATAGGTACTGTTTGTTTTAGTGTATCAATAATAAAACGACAAGCCTCAAAAGCGGCATCTCTGTGTGCAGCTGCAACCGCAATAATAACGGGCACTTCACCTACCTCTAGCACTCCTATACGGTGGTGCACCAATACTTTTTGTAATGACCAATTATCAAAAGCCTGATTTACAATTTTTTGGATTTCAGAAATAGCCATCGGTACATAAGCCTCAAATTCGAGTTGGATAACTGCCCTACCCTTCGTAACGTTTCGCACTGTACCAATAAATACATCAATACCACCGGCATCCGGCAGCATTACCCATTCAATTGCCGATTGGATATTGATCGAAGTAGAAAATATTTCTATTTGGGTATTCAAGTTGCTAGAATTTTTGACTTAAAACAATTATGCTAAAATTAGAAATTTTAGCATCACAAATCAATAATAAATAAATTTTAAAAACTAGTTTCCAAATTTATAAATCCCTTAATAATATCTATATTCGGCCAATTATTTTTACCAATCTACAAATAAAAATATCATGAAAATAACAGTTGTTGGCGCCGGAGCTGTTGGCGCTACTTGCGCGGATAATATCGCAAGAAAAGAATTGGCCGAAGAACTAGTTTTATTAGACATCAGAGAAGGTTTTGCCGAAGGTAAAGCTATCGATATGATGCAAACCTCTGCTCTTTTGGAGTTTGATACAAAAATTAAAGGAGTTACAAATGATTATGCTGCAACTTCAGACTCAGAGGTTGTTGTAATAACATCTGGGTTGCCTCGTAAACCAGGTATGACCCGCGAAGAATTAATTGGAACAAATGCCAATATAGTAAAAAGTGTTACCGAAAATATCCTAAAATATTCTCCTAATACCATTATTATAGTAGTTTCAAATCCAATGGATACTATGAATTACCTTACCCTTAAAACTTCTGGTTTACCTAAAAACCGTATTTTAGGGATGGGTGGCGCATTGGATTCGGCGAGATTCAAATACTATTTAAGTCAAGAGCTCGGCTGTTCACCTGCTGACCTAAATGCAGTTGTTATAGGCGGTCACGGTGATACCACGATGATCCCATTAATTAAACATGCTACCTGGAATAGCATTCCTGTTACCCAATTCTTAAGCCAAGAACAGCAAGATAAAATTGTTGCTGCTACAATGGTTGGTGGTGCCACTTTAACCAAACTAATTGGTACATCTGCTTGGTATGCCCCAGGAGCCGGTGTTGCCTTTATGGTTGAGGCTATTGTGCGCGATCAGAAAAAATTAATTTCTTGTGGTGTAGCCTTAGATGGTGAGTATGGTCAAAAAGATATTTCGCTAGTGGTGCCTGTAATTTTAGGTAAAAGTGGATTTGAAAAAATTGTTGATTTTAAACTAAGTGAAACTGAACAAGCTGAGTTTAATAAAAGTGCCGATGCAGTTCGTAATATGAATCAAGTTCTTAGAGATAGCAATTTATTATAACCAATTTGTACTTTAATAAAAAAACGGGTTTAGTATAAATATACTTAACCCGTTTTTTTATGCAAGGATTTCAATACATATTTAATACAATAAAAAAACAGCTTGGTTTAATTTATCCCCTTATTTACCTTGCAATTTTTTATTTTGTAAGTAATAGGGAACCCTTCTATGCTATTAAGTTCGGTGAAAGGAATCTTAACCCCGTTACCTATATCATTATAGTCGGCATATTCCATATGAGTACTGTTTGGCACATCAGTGTATTGTTTAATTTTTAATCCTGTTTTTATATCATAAAAGTATTTAACACTAATGCCATTTGGTGCAGTTACTGCAATTAAGTAAGCTAATTGGCCATTAATAACTTTTATCGAATCAATTAATTTTACTTTATAGCCAGCTTTATTAAAATCAAGCTCCGGAAAAAGTTTATATTTTGAATAAACGGCATATTTTTCTGCTAAGTTATTGAGCTTAACATTTTTACCATTTTTTATAATAGCAATGCTATCAATATCAATTGTAATGTGTAAAAAATTAGCGTTATTAAATCCAGGAATAGAAATATCTTGAATAAATTTTTCTGGAGTTTTAAACCTATTTACCCGTTCAAAACTCATGCCTTGTAAAGTACCGTCAGCTGTAGTTATTAAATCCTTTATATCTTTAACTTTTTCTTCACCTCCAATTGCATCAAAATATTTTTTGATAATTGAAGCAGGGGTAACATTCTTAGGCATTTCAACGCCACAAATAGTATTGTTTTCTGGGTTTATGTCAGGTAATTTATGATCTGGGTCAATAATTACATAATCAATTTTTGAAGTTGATTTATAGTTAAAGGTCCAGTTTCCACCCCGTTGCCAAATTTCAACTGGTAGTGTTTTACGACCAATTGTTCCGTTTTCTTCTCTCACCTCAACTGTTAATGGAAGTGCCATTTCTTCTAAATTTTGTACAGTTATAAGCGAACCCTTAGAAGGATCATCATCAATATAAGTAATTCCATTTACAGCTTGATCAAGTTTTTGGGTTGTAAAAAACCATTCGTTCCAAAACCAGCCTAATTCTTCGCCTGCTACATTTTCTATTGTTCTAAAAAAATCATAAGGTGATGGATGCTTAAATGCCCAACGTTTTATATATGTTTGAAAAGCAAAATCAAACCTTTTTTCGCCCAAGATTTGTTCTCGCAAAATAGTGAGCCCTAAAGCTGGTTTTTCATAAGCTGCGTAACCTAGGTAATCAGCCTGTATTACATCCGGTGTATTAAAAATTGCTTCTGCATCCTGTGAAAACATATTGTGTGCCTCCTTTTGTGCGTCAGCAGCCTCAAAATATTCACCATTATTAAAAACTTTAGTATCTACCTTATTTATGAATGTATTGAAACCTTCGTCCATCCAGGCATACTTACGCTCATTAGAACCTACAATCATAGGAAACCAATTATGACCAAATTCGTGATTGGTTACTTCCCACAAGGCTCCTGCCTGACTATCTGATGAACAAAATACAATGCCAGGATATTCCATACCACCAACTACCCCTGCAACATTAGTCGCCACAGGATAAGTATAGCCAAACCATTGTTTGGAATACAGTTCAATAGCTCCTTTTACATATTCCGTTGATCTTCCCCATGCACCTTCGCCTTTGCTTTCAATAGGATAAACAGATTGAGCAAGTGCCTTTTTTCCATCGGGCAGATTAATTTTTGCAGCATCCCATATAAAGGCTTTAGAAGCGGCCCAAGCTACGTCGCGTGTATTTTTACAATAAAAATGCCAAGATAAATTCGCTTTTGGCAAATAAGATGCAGTGCTAAATAAATCAACAGAATCTTTTATTAGGACAGTCTTTTCGCTTTCACTTGCTTTTTTAAGCCTTGCAATTGCTGTTGGTGTAAGTACTTCAGCAGCATTTAGCAACTCACCCGAACCTACAACCACCATGTTTGAAGGTGCAGTAATTGTATAATCAATATTTCCATACTCCAAATAAAATTCACTCGCACCTAGATAGGGTATTACGTTCCAGCCTGAAATATCATCATATACTGCCATGCGTGGATACCATTGGGCAATTTCATAAATCCAGCCGTTTTTACTAAGCTGGCGGCCCATGCGGTCTGTTCCATATTCTGGTATATCAAAAGCATAGTCAATCAATATTTGTAATTTCGTACCGCCGGTTTTTAAGGTATCATTTAATCTAATTTGCAATCTAGTATCGTTCACCAAATATTCAACCTTTTCGGCTTTGCCATTCTTTATTATAGAAATACTTTTAATTTCATTACCAGTTGTAAATGCTTTATTAACAAACCTTCCACCTGATATTTGACTAGCAGCTTCTGCCCTTGAATCTTGCCTATATATATTTTGATCAAGTTGCAACCATAAAAAAGTTAAGGGATCAGGACTATTGTTTGTATACGTAATTAAGGCGCTACCTGAAATTTTGTTTTTTGCTGAATCTAGTACTACGTTCAATTTGTAGTCTGCTCTATTTTGCCAATATTTTGGACCCGGAGCTCCGGAGGCTGATCTAAAATCATTTCCGGGAAATGAGTAAAATAAGGGTGAAAAAGTTTTATGTTGGTTGAATCTTCCTTCCGGTTGATTGTAGTTTTGACTATAACAATTAGCTACCAAAAGTGAGAATAAAATAACGAAAGTAATTTTGAAAAAATACATTGATTGAAATAAATTAAAT
>CAIYNX010000316.1 GCA_903927645.1 uncultured Mucilaginibacter sp. | reverse complement strand
GCAAGCAAAGTAAAATCACATTTGTAACCTAAACTATTCGCGGCAAATTCTAAGTTTTGAACAAAGGCACCTATAGATAAAATAGTTTCCCGTTGGTGCGGATCAACAGCTGGTAACCACCTGGTTTTATCATTACAAATAATCCAATTATAAGGCTCGATGTATTTAATAAACCAAGGTTGTGCATTATGCCCGCTGGGAGCCAAGGAAGCTAAGAACATAATTTCTTCCTCATCGGCACTTAACGATAACTTTTTTGATTTTTTTGTTTTAATATCTTCCCGGGTAAAGTTGCTGGTATCACTGGCTAAATAAAATGTAGAACCCGCTATTACAACGGTACTGGCAAGCACGCCTAGAAACATTTTTCTGTTCATGGTTTTTAAATTTTAGTATGATGAAAACAAAGAGCAGGTGGTGTATTGGAAGTGAAATATTAGCTTTTTATAAAAGCCAACAATTTAATTCTTTGATAATTTTTCTTCAGTAACTACTTGATTTTGTAAATTATAACAAAAGACCATCAAATTAGTTTTCATAGTTTTGTATTTGATTGTTTAAATTGAGGTGGACTAGCTCAACCATAAATTTTCAAAATCCTATTCGTAACCACTTTTTATCACGGTTTGAATCATTTTAAAACGCCCATCAGGTTTTATATAGTTTGATAAATGTGCCGGGATTATAATTCCATCGCCACAGTTAAGAAAATGCGAAACCTTATCAATCACCATTTCAGCCTTCCCTTCCACAATTTGCGCATAAATATCGAATGGAGATGTTTTTTCTGTCAATCCTTCACCATGATCAAACGACATGATGCTGATATTGCCAGTAGATTTTTTGATGATTGTTTTAATTACTACCGAATTTGGCACGTACTCAATAATTTCAACAATAATATGTGCCTTACCTTTTTCCAATTCCGAACCATCGGCAATTGGTTGTTCATTATTCGGTTTCATAAGCGCTGATTTAATGATTTTAAATAAAGTATAAAGGTGAGGATTACAATCCCAGCACTATTACACATAAACTATTATCTATTACATCATTCCCACATCATAATCGTATTACAATTGATATTTATTACGTAGGAATTGTATATATTAAGCAATAAAACCAATTATATAGTAAACCTTTTAGCCATTTTGGTGTTATTAAAATTATTGGTGGTTATAATGCTTTATCTTGACAATATATTATAAAAAGAAAAAATATTATATTAAATTAAAGTGATTTAAGTCATTCATTAAAGTAACCAAAATGGCATTTAGTAAAAGTGCAAAATCTATCTTTACATGCAATGGAATAGTATTAGGAATTTACATAAGCATTTTGATGCAAGCCTACCTTGTTTCAAGTTTTATAACGAGTTTAAAAAAGATAAAACATGAAGCTTTACATTAAAAATATGGTTTGCATCCGTTGTAAAATGGTGGTAAAGCAAGAATTGAAGAAATTATCAATTCACCATAAAACCATTGAACTGGGTGAAGTGGAAGTGATGGGCGAACTTAACCAGCAACAGGTGGTGGACCTAAAAAAAGGACTTCAAAAATTCGGACTCGAATTGATGGATGATAGAAAAAGTATCCTGATAGAAAGAATTAAAAAAGTAATTATAGAAGTAATACACTATACCGATGAACCTTTAAAAGTTAATTTTTCTAATCATTTAAGCGAGAAATTAAACTATGATTATACCTATTTAGCCAATCTGTTCTCGGAAGTGGAGGGGATTAATATTGAGCATTATATCATCATCCATAAAATTGAACGCGTAAAGGAACTTTTGGTATATAATGAGCTTACGTTAAAAGAAATGTCGTACCTGATGCATTACAGTAGCGTGGCTCATTTATGCAATCAGTTTAAAAAAATTACAGGTTTAAGTCCCTCGCATTTCAGAAAGGTTAAGGCTAATCGGCAGTTAGGCTTAATTAATCCTTGATAGTGGTTAGGGTTTTAGTTGATTGGGTTTGATTAGGTTGATTGAGTTAAATTTAGTTGGATTAAGTTGACTGAGTTGGATTAAGTTGTTTAAGTTAGAATTGGTTGTTGAAGTGGTTTTTCGCATGGTAAGGTAGACAATAGAACTCGGTTCAAAAATGTTTTTTAAGGTTTATTATTGTGCTGGGGTTTCAATATTGGCATGACTAGCCAACTTTTAAAACGCGAAAGGCTTATAAAATTTTTTTATTCAATCAAATATCAACCTAATTCTTTTAGGTATTAATTTAAAAGCATTTTACAAAATAGTATAAGATTTTTTAGAATTATTTTAATTTAACTTGTTTACCTTCAATTGTATAGCTAAAATTACCGGATATGCTCAAGGCTTTTAAAACAGTTTCAATTGGCTCATTTTTTTGTTTTAGGTTAAGATGCAATTGACGTAAATTTTCATTTTCGAACTTAATTGATATCCCATACCATCTTTCTAAATCAAGCGCAATATTTTCAAGAGATTCATTATCAAATAGTAATGTGCCATCCACCCAAAAGTTAATATCAGCAGTATCTATATTTGATTCGGTAATTGCATTACTCAACTTATTGAATATTAATTTTTTGCCGAATTTTAACATTTGGGTTTTATTTAGGTTTATATCATTACCCTTTACACCTACTAATCCGGAAGCAACGCTAACCGAAACTTCTTTTTCATTTTTAAAGGTTTTAATATCAAAAGAAGTACCTAATACTTGTATGGTTAGCTTTTCTGTATGAACAATAAATGGTTGGTTGGCTTTATGTTTTATATCAAAAAAAGCCTCTCCTTCTAAGTAAACTTCGCGCGTTTTATTTTTAAAATTTGTTGGATATTTTAGTTTGCTTTTCGCATTTAAATATATCAAACTACTATCCGCTAATTCAATGGTTATTACCTCACCACTATTGGTTTTGGACTCCACCAGCGCCAATTGACTATAATTATTTTTGCTATTAAGGTAATGTAAACTGAGGTAATAAATACCTATTAAAAAACCAATAACTGCAGCGGCATATTTAAAATAATTAAAAGTAACGCTATAGTCGGTTTTAAATATTTTGTCATCGCCCTTCAAATAAACAAAATCCTTTTGCCAATTAAGCATTTGTTTATCAATAACCGGGGTTTTTGAAATTGCTTCTTTCCAATCCATTTCGGTATTGTCAATAATGAGTTGGTGAAGTATTTCATTGCTTTCTGCATTATCCAAATACTTTGAAATAACTCTTAGTTCATCAACTGTACAATCACCCTCAAGAAATTTTTTAAGTATTTGCCTGTCCAAATTTGGAATTTCTTTCATAAAATTAAATTTACATTACCCTATAATATTATGTCGCAAAAAACTAAGTTAGAGGGTGAACTGTAACTTAAAAATGACATTGCTTTTAAGATAATATTAATAAACTACCCATATAAGTTATAAACTACATGCAAAATAAGCAACCAAACTAGATGATCAACAAGGTGATTAGCCATATTTTCGCGAAAGTACCTTAAACTATACTTAATATGACTTTTTACCGTATTTACAGAAATATTTAGCTCTTTACCTATTTCAGAATAAGTTTTGTTATGCTCCCTGCTTAAAATAAATGCCTGTCTTCGTTGGTAACTAAGCTCTTTTAATTTTTTATTATATAAATTATTCGTTTCTTCATATAAAAGGTTGCTATCAGTTCTTTGGTCTCCAGCTAAAGTTTCATTGTAAAAGTCATCTAATTCAACCAAATTTGGCACAGACTTGCGTAAATAACTAATTATTTTATTACGGATTGCCTTATATAAATAAGCTTCAAAACTACCCTCAATATCTAACTCAAACCGCTTATTCCATATCCATAACATCAAATCCATAACCAGCTCTTCAGCAATAATATCTTGTTTTAAATATTTTTTGGCAACTACCAATAAAGGCTTGAAATATCTGGTAAATAATTCTTTAAAGGCTTTTTCATCGCCCAAACGCGACTTTTCGAGGAGTAAATGATCAGATAAATCCTTTAACTTCATTAAAAACTGAGTTATTGTTAAAATTTAAATGTGGGAATTTATTTATCATAAATTTTAAAATTACCAATAAAAATTTAATAATAATAATTTAAAACCAAATCCAATAAAACTACAAACCGCATCATGATATCCTTTAAATATATGATAAATTTTTTTTATTAAAAAATATTTTATTCCCTATTCACCCTCAAATATAATTTTTGCGTTAATGGTTATAGAATTTAAACTTGCTATATATACTAACCAGTCATTGTTTCATAGTGCACTCGACTTATGTTTTGTAAATTGCTAAAAAATCGAGGATTTATAGTTAAGTTTTGTTTTAAATTTGAGTAGTGCTGTCTCGAAATTTTTGTTTCGAGCAGCATTTTTTGTTTGCAATAAATTTTATCATTTCTATATCTTGTATCTGCAAAGTCAAGCATTGAAGAATGAAAATAAAAAAAATTATTGGGTTCAACCCTTATGCTACTTTGGCAATTTTAATTAAAATTAAATAATAAAAACATTCCTAAATAAAATCTCTTTTAGTTTGTTTTCCAACATTACTTAAACTGATTAACTAGCCTAATACCCAATAAATCTTTAATAAATATTTGAAATCATCATATTAATTACCAAGTAATTCACCCCAATTTCAATTTATTGCGCTTATAGTGTTATGAAATCCATGATTAAAAAAAATATTTCATCAATTTTTAATAAACAAGTACAAATAATATAAGATACATAAAATCTATTTCCTAAACCTTATCACTTAATTAAAGACCTTAAAACTAATGAAACAAAATAGATGAATAGAAAGAAAATTATAAAACAATTTGAAGAAAACTTTAGCCATAGTCCAGATAAATTTTTAAAATATATTTGTAAAGAGAAATTTATCTATCAGAATGCCAATTACTTGTCACCTCAATTAGCAATAAAATACCTCAAAGAGAATTTTGAAAAAAAGGTAAATATTTATTGTTTTGAAGATGAAAATTACGTTATCGCTTTAAACATAGAATACTCACTTAAAACAAAAATAAGCCTAGATAAATTTTTATTTGAAGGTAAGGTAATAACATTATATAATAAATCAACAGTAGATTTCGATCCGGAGGTATTTAAAAGAATTGGGCATCTTAATTGGAGTAATCTTTTTTCATCAAAAATAACGGTTGAAATAAATAAGAGATTTGCAGAAAATTTTTTTAGACATATTTTTTTTGATTGGAAATTTAATTATCCGGACTATTTAGATCCTGAATTTTTTTTAAAAATAAAGCGTGCACCCGGAGGTTATAATGATATTGAATTAAAATTTTTAGATTATTTTAAGCGAAATCAAATTGGTCTCTATTATACCAAAATTGTAAAAATTTATGGTGTGGGTAACCTCATTATTATTGAAAGCGAAGGCATATTACCTAAAAGGAATAATGGTGGTAACATCATTTTCGATCTTTTTATTTTTAAAAATACTTTAATATCAGCCCACTATAAATTTATTTCGGCAACCCACGAGGCACAAATCGTTAATAAACAAGCTATTTATAGTTAGCCAATAAAATACTTACCGCCTTGTTATTTGAATAAAGTGTAATTTAAATAGTTTTTTTATAAATTTTAAGAATCCTAAATCTTATTAAATCATATTAATAACAGTTTAAAAAATTTAAGATCCTATACCCAAATAGCATGCAATAACCTAGAATAAAATTAATTAATTTCTTTTTATAATTTTTACATTTGTACTAATATTTAAAATCGTTGATAAATTTTTGGGGAATCCCCATAAATATTTTGTTTCTAAATTTTAAATGCAGTTAGCCTAACCTAATGATAAATTTTATAACCAGATTTGGCTTATTCTCAATATTCGTTTTTTTATTTCTAAATATTAATGAAACTATGGCTCAAGATAGTATGAACGCCAAAGTATCATTAAAAGTAGATAACTTGAAACTGAAAGAAGTACTCAAAAGTATTGAAAATCAAACAGGATTTAACTTTTCGTATACTTCAATAGTGGGCGATCTGCCTGTTCATTTTTTAAAAATTCAAAATAAACCCCTTTATGAAACCTTAATTGAATTGGCAAAATACCTTAAGGTTGGATTTAAAAAAGAGGATAAAATAATTGCTGTTTTAAATAAACAGGATGATGATTTAAATTTATTTTTTTCGAAAACAAACAATATTAAGGGAGCTTTAAAAGGGATAATTTATAACGCCTTAGATAAAAAACCGGTAGTAGGATCATCTATTTTAATTGGTAAACTCTTGTATATTACCAACGATAATGGGGCTTTTAATTTATCCATAAACCCCGGAACCTACAATTTAAGCATACACAACGTTGGCTATAAAGACACAACCATTGAAGGAATAACCGTTAAAGAAAATCAATCAATAAATTTTAATATTTACCTAAAGCAATTTATTTATGCATTAAATGAAGTAAAAGTTGAAGCAAGCAGACGAACTAATACTGAAAAAAGTTTACTCATTGCGCGTAAAAATGCAGCCACAATTTCGGATGCAATTTCTTCCGAAAATATTGAAAATACATCAAGTATTACTGTAATTCAAGCGTTGGATAAATTACCTGGCATAACCGTAAGAGATGATAAATATGTTGCCATTGATGGACTTTCTGATAGAAGTATAATTGCCACCTTAAATGGAGCCAGATTAAGTAGTTCAAACACCGATCATAATGCTACCCCTTTTGATATCATCCCGGCTGGGTTTCTGGATGCTATAAAAATAGATAAAACTGTAATTCCAGATCATCCTGCAGATGCAGTAGCCGGTATAATTGACCTCAAAACAAAGTCAATTCCCGATTCATTAGAAGTTAAATTTAACATACAACTTGGTTTAAATGACAATATTGGGTTTGGTGGTAATTATTACAGTTTTGTAAATGCATCACCCGGAATATTTGGTCAGAATATTAAAAATCAGGATTTAAATAAAGATTTTCTTGCATTACAAAATGAATTCAAAAATAGTAGCCATGGATTAATTGGTAGTTACAATGGATTTGTTAAAGATATAACAAATTTTATTTCCACTTCAAGACAAAATCCTCAAAACTATCCGGAAGCTGTAAGGATTTCTAATATAATGAAAAGTTTTGACCCCACCTTAACCGGGGTTGCAACTTTGGCACCATTAAATAAAGTGATAAATATTTCCATTGGAGATAACATTATGGTATTTAACAGAAATTTGGGTTTAAATATAAGTGGTGTTTATTATCAAAATAGTAGTGGTCATTCCGGAATAAATAATGTTATGACGCTTACTCAAGAAACATCTACGCCAAATAATATTAGATTAATAAACCCAAATCCATTAAATGAAATTGCGGGCATCAATAGTATAATTTTTGGTTTATCAGGCACGGCGACATATCGCCTAAATTCTTCAAATGAGGTAAGTATAATATTTTTTACAAATTCTTCTGCAGATGTTGAAACAACAGGACTTAGCGGATCGGGGTCAAAACCCGGAGCTACAGGGCAGGTAGGAAGTAGTGCATTTGTAGGAAAATCAAATTATCAATACTATTTACATTCAACCAAACGTGACTTTAATACCTTTCAACTTAGAGGTGCACATAGAATTGGTTTAACAAATCAGTCGCCGTTAATTAATTGGAGTTTGAGCAAAAGTATATCAACCCAAGATGAACCAGATTACCGACAAGTTAGTTTGGTAATTGACAGTACTGGAGGTGATCCGAATTACCTTGGAAATTATTCATACAACATTAACTCAGGCCGATTTTACAGATCATTAAACGAAAATGAAACAAATGCATCATTTGATCTTTCTATACCAATTTTAAACAAAAAAACGAGCCTTTATTTTAAAACAGGCATTAATTATTTATATAGGGATAGACAATTTAGTGAAATATTTTTATCACTTCCGGATGCAAATCAACTTCATGAGCCTGATGTTCAAGGTGACTTGAATAAACTTCTTGCTCCTGCAAGGATGGGGATTGATGAAAATGCTTTAAAAACCTCAACAGATGGTAGCCTGATACCAGTTGGAAATATTTATGACTTATCAGGCATACAGAAATATGCCGGATATTCAAAAAATGGCGCATTTTACGGTCAATTAGACATGAAATTATTTTCGAAAACCCGATTGATTGGTGGTGTAAGGTTTGAAAACACTGACATACATGCAATAATTGATTCAACATTTTACAACCTGGGGAAAATAACCAAGGCTCATTACGATTCGTTATTCAATTTAAATTATAAGGTTAAATATTTACCACATTGGTCATTATCACTTATTCATGAATTAAACAAAAAAATGAATCTGAGATTTTCTTACTCTCAGACATTCAGCCGTCCGGAAATAAGAGAATTATTAGGCGTTTATAACACTCAATTGGATATTAATACAAATAAAATTTCGCAAGTTTTAGTAAGTGGTATAAAATTATATGACCCTACCGAACAACAGTATACTATTGGAAACGCTAATTTAAAAAACAGTTCAGTTCAAAGTTATAATGTTCGCTTTGACTTTTTTCCGCAACCTGATGAATTGCTTTCGCTCGGCATGTTTTATAAAAATTTAGCTAACCCATTAGAAAGAGTTTATAATGATATAAACAGTATTCAATTTCAAAATAATAGCAATTCTGGTTCAGTTTACGGGTTTGAATTTGAAATCAGACAATCATTATCAACCTTTACACCATTACTAAACCATTTTTATGCATCTGCAAATTTTATGTACTCCTATAGTAAAATAAGTTATAGTGAGGTTGAATTACAATCACTTTGGGAATTTAACCCTTATGCAAGCAAATTTCATCCATTATTTGACCAACCACCTTATGCGGTTAATTGTCAAATTAATTATGATAATAATAAAAACGGATTAGATTTAAATTTAAATTATAATATAACGGGCGAAAGATTAATTCAAATAAATGAAAATGGTACACCGGGTATTTATGAACAGCCAAGCGCTAATCTGGATTTTTCATTTGCCAAAAAGATTTTTAAAAATATATACCTGAAAGGTTTTTGTAAAAATATTCTTGATAGCTACTACAGCTCGGTTTATACAATATCGGGTAATGGTGGCAAATTTGGAACCGGCAACTTAACCTATTACAGACAGCATTACCAATTGGGTCGATATTTTTCAATTGGGTTTAATTATAAATTTCATTAAATTTTAAATGGTGGCCATCAAAAAAAAATCATTGCTTAAAGTTATATCATTCTTAGCTTCAATAATTTTTATTTTTATACTTAGCCTTGGATGTAAAAAAAATTTAGATCTTAAATTTATTACATTGCCAAAGGACAGTGTAAAAATTAACAACAGAGTATTTATTACCCTCGATAATAATTACAATTTAGATTTGATAGTAAACGGTCATAACCTATATAATTATTACTATTTCCTCAATAATCGAGTTTGCTTGGATAGTGTACTCAATAATGCAGATACCTGCAGGATTACTTTAGAAAAAACTGGTTTAGATTCAAATTTTAAAGTTATTCATGGCAAAATATTAGATTCAAGAAGAATAGATGAGATTGTAAAAAAAGGCCATTGGAATATTGTGGTTTATTATAATCAATCAACTAATAAATTCAATTATTCTATATTTTCTGCTGATCCGCCACCTCCTGCTGCAGGGCATTTTAAAATTAGGCTATCAAATTTTTATAAAGGTTTACCAGGAGCTGGCAATATACATGCAATTTTTCCCGATGGCACCTCAGCAGGATTTGCTCCGGCAGAAATTCCATTCGGAACAACCTCAGATTATTTAGAATTACCTTCGGGCTCCTATCAATTTTTTATACTTGATCAAAATAATAAAATAATAGATAATTTTTTCAATCCAATTTATGCCAATTCCGATAATTCTTTTCCATTAGTGAACATTTACATACCATTTAGGCCTTATGTAAATGGAGGTATATATAATATTTTTGTTTCCTCTGATTATGGTAATTCAAATTATAATAATAGTGGCCCTTCTAATATTTTTTTAGAAAACCAATACAATTTAACGCAAAATACGGGTAAATTACAAATTTTTAACGCCTATACCGGATCAAAAATAAATTATTCAATTCTTCAATTTTCTGGAAGTTTGGCAAATCTTGGAGATAGAAGCCCAATACTAAATATTCCTTCAGGTACTCAAAATAGCATCACTTTAACTACTACTAATGATAGCTTACAATTAAATCAAACCATCATACCATCGGATAATTACACACAATTTGTTTACCAATCAGATACTGTTCAAAAAAAAATAAAATCAATCAATTTATTAAATGATTTTTC
>CAIYNX010000315.1 GCA_903927645.1 uncultured Mucilaginibacter sp. | reverse complement strand
TGTGTAGTTAAAATTTGGAAAATTAAATTCTGAATATTGTATGAATTTATTTTTACCCAAATTATTGTAATGAAATTTTTACTCAATAAAAAAGATTTAAATTGGGATAATACCTTCATATTTAGTTTAATTTGAAGTTGCTTTTATAAAGTAATGAGTGTAGAAAAAAGGTTTTAATTATAACCTTATTCTTTAAATTATAACAAAATCGCTTAAAATTATTTTTGTGTAATAAATCTGATTTTTTATATTTGCAATTATTTAATTTATTATTAATATAAAAATTTAACATTAAGTTTGGTAACTGATAAATTATTACCAAATATCATGAACATTTAATAATAAAATATTTGCTACCTTTAACTTCATTATTTGCCTGGGATGACTAAAGCTTTTATCAATATTTTTGAAAAAAATTCAGAACTATATCCTGATAATGTAGCTATAAAATTTAAAAATGTATCGCTTACCTATTCAGAATTAAATAAAGAAGCAAATAAATTAGCCTATTATTTACAATCAAAATACCAAGTAGCTTCCAATGACCTCATTGGTATAATTGCCGAACGAAGCGAAAAAATGGTTATTGGCATTTTAGCCATCCTTAAATGTGGTGGAGCTTTTGTTCCAATTGATCCGGGAAGTTCATCAGAAAGGTTTAATTTTTTAATTGATGATACGGCAATTAAAATAGCCCTGTACAACATCCCTGAAACCAATTTACCAAAAAACTCTCCTATTGATTTTATAGATCTAAACTCCAAAAGTTCTTATTTAGGTAATGGTGAAAACGTCAATCAGCCAATTAACCTAAACGATACTGCTTATGTAATGTATACATCTGGTAGTACAGGTGTACCTAAAGGTGTATTAATAAAACACGAAAGTTTATTGAACTTTATTGATGGATACATAAAGTCATTTAAAATAAATGAAACTGACGTTTTTATTCAAATTTCAAATTTTTTATTTGATTCATGTATTTCTGAAATATTTGTACCGCTAACAACTGGTGGAAAAGTTATAATACCCGAAAAAGGTATACAATCTTATCCGGAAGGAATTTTAAAAGAAATTGCTGAAAATAACGTTTCAATTATTTTTTTAACACCCGTTATGCTCCAATTGATATTGGATTATATTAATTCATTTAAAATTGAAACCAGCAATTTAAAATGCTTAAAAAGGGTAATTACAGGTGGTGAAACTGTTACCCTAAAATTAACCAACCTGTTTAATGAAATTTTATACCAATATACTGGTACAGAATTAACAGTAGCATATGGACCAACAGAAACTACTGTTTGGGTAACTATTTGGGATTGGACGCCAAATGTAGATTTAAAAATTATCCCTATCGGAAAACCTACCGAAAACATTGATATTTATATATTGGACGAAAAGAATGACAAACTATTGGATGGGCAAGAAGGTGAGATAGTTATTGGTGGTAAAGCTGTTGGTGGTGGTTATTTGAATAGGGAGGACCTAAACAGGGAGAAATTTTTACCAAATCCTTTCCGACCTGGTGAAAAAATATATAAAACAGGGGATAAGGGTAGGATATTACCAGACGGAAATCTTGAATTTTTAGGCCGAATTGATAATTTGGTGAAATTAAATGGTACAAGAATTGAATTAAATGAGATTGAAAATAATATATTAAAATTAAGTAAAATAAAGGAATGTGTAGTTTTAATGAAATTAATTCACAATGCAAATGAATTAGTTGTTTATTTTACTACCAAAAAACAGGATGAAGACGAAAAACAAGTAATTGACGAAATTATCACTTCATTAAATTTAGTTTTACCAAGCTTTTCTATACCAAATTTCTACTTTAAATTAGATGCTTTTTTAATTAACCAAAATGGTAAAATTGATAGAAACAATTTACCCTTACCAAAAAGCAGGTATTTTAAGCACGAAAAGCCGTTTATTGAACCATCCACTCAAACTGAAAAAAAACTTACGTTTATAATTGAAGAAATATTAAATGCTGAGCAAATTAGCATTGATGATGTAATTTTCAATATTGGGGTAAAATCAATATTAGTTACTAAAATTATAATAGAAATTAAAAAAAGACTTAACACAAGTATTAGTGTTTCACAGTTTTTTCATTTTCCAACAATCCGGTTATTATCATTGTTTATTGATAATCAAATCGTTGAGCATCCAAACCCCTTTACATTATTAAGACCGGGTAAAGGTGAACCGGTTTTTTTAATTCCCGGATACATGGGCGATCAATTTAGTTTTGCAGATATTATTTCAAATTATCATCAAGACCACCCAATTTATAGTATTGATATGTCTAAATTCGACGAATTCAATTCTTATACAGACTATCTAAGCACTTTATCTTCTTATTTAATATCGCAAATAAAGAAGATAAAACAAAATGGGCCTTATAATTTAGTTGGCTATTCATTAGGTGGGTTGGTTTGCTTTGAAATTGCCAGTCAATTACAGAAAGAAAATAATAAAATTGGATTATTAGCCATTATTGGTTCGCCCCCGCCCTATTACAGAGAGGGACTACTTTCTAAATTAAGCGTTTTAAGAGAACTCAACATTTTTTTAAAACCCGAATATGATGTTATTAAAAAATACTTAAAATACCGAATTTCTCATATTTTAAGAGTAATAGCTAAAAAAAGTCACATCACGAAAGCCAATAATAAAAATGGCAACAATGTTAAACCTGAAACATTTTCAAATAATGAAATTGCCCCAAATCCATTTAATGATGGCACCTTGCTGTTTAAAATGAGTTTTAAAACTTCCTTAAATTATCATGGTAAAGCAATTATCATTTATGAAAATTTAAAAAACACAAGCTATCCTAATTTTAAAATTGAGGAATATTATATATACCACATTATGCCCGAAATGTGGAAAAGATTTATAAAAGATAAAATTGATTTCCATACAATTGATTGTCTGCATGAAGAAATAATAATTGAACCTTATGCAAAGAAAGTTGCAGAAATAATTGAAAGTTATTTCTGCAACGCTGTCCTAAATGGCGATAAAATTAAGGTTAGCTTGTAATTTGCAAAACCGGTACTTGGCCCTATTTCCAGAATTGATTTAACGCTTTTTAAACAATTTTAGTCATTGCAATCTGGTTATAATATATGGCTATTCGAAATCTATAAATGCTCGTAATTGAGGTATTATCATCGATAAAATAACCTTGCGAGCAAAAAGGCAACAATTATTTTTACATAAGGTGGCTTAAATTGCTAATTTACAAATAGCTCAACCACCATTTATTCTTGTTTTGTAGCTTATAATGTTCGAACTTTTTGCATATAGGATATAATAGTGCTATTACTGCAATCCAAACCAAATAAACTATTATGAGGTTAAAACCATAGCCTTTAAGCGCGGTAACTTTGGCAGGCATTAATGGCAAGATCATTTTTTGCCAGCTGCCGAATGTAAATTGTACTGCAATTAAGGCCAAAAAATGTATCAGGTAAATGTGTAAAATGTAAAAGAAAAAGGGCACCCTCCCGAACACGGTAAAAAAATTAACAATTTTGCCCTTCCATTTTTCGGAGTTGGCAAGAAACAATAAGGCCGGACCTAATGTAACCAACAAATAGCTAAGCGAGGGTGGATATTTTGTTACACTAAAAAAGGAGAATATGGTTTGGGTTAAAGTTCCGTAATTTTTCCAAGGCATTAGGTTGCCATAAACATTGATATATCGCAACAGCAAAAACAGTAGTAAAGCCGCAATACCTAAGATATTAAACAATTTTTTTCGCCGCTCAGGATCATAGCTTTTATCATAAAAAGTACCAAAACTATACCCTAAAGCCATAACAGCAAACCAAGGTATAATGGGATAGCCAATAATTATGGCATGCCCAAAAATGTTTTGATAAGGCTTTCGTTCGTGGATAAATGACCATAGCATACTGCCTTCAAAATGAACACCATCTAATAAATTATGCCCAAAAATGGTGACTATGCTTAAAATAAAAAGTAGCCGTGGTGGTAGATGAATAAGTGCCGCTAGTATAATCATGCTTAAGCCTAAAACCCATATTACCTGAATAGTAAATTGATGAAAGGTGAGGTCAAAATGCCAAGCGAAAGTGATGATGATCAGTTCAACAAAAACCAACCATAAACCACGCTTAAGCAAAAAGCGGGAAAGTTCATTCAATGTTTTCCTTTTACCTACCATAAAGGCCGACAAGCCTGCCAGAAAACTAAATGAAGGGGCGCAAAAATTGGTTATAAAACGGGTTAAAAATAGCGGAACATTGGTTTGAAGCGGGTCGGTAGGGTCAAAAAAGAAGGCGGAGAAATGGAAATAATCTCGGGTATGATCCAAAGCCATGATGACTATTACCAAACCCTTTAAAAGATCGAGTGATTCAACCCTGCTTCTCGTGACTGCAGACATGCTTGTACTTGTTCGTTGCTGATATTGTAATGCTATTGATCAAATATACAATAATATAGTATTGATTTATCAGTCTTTTTAAGGTCGCGAGAAATTCTGAAAATCATTAATCTTACCACAAAATTCTACTTTCCTAAAAAAACAAGAACACCAAAATTTCTCATTAATTAAATTGCATGTTTATTCCCAATTTGTATATTTGATTTTGAAGTATCTGAAGCAAACTTAAGTAAGTTGACTTTTGAATGCTTAAATGAAGATTTATCGACATTAACAAAAACCAAAACACTTATTCAATCTAAAATTCATGAAAATATTTAGCAAGAGAATACCCCGAATAACATTGTATATGCTCATTGCATTAAGCTCAATGATATTGTTTAGGTTGCAACTATTGCCTTGGTATAAAAATTTAATTAACTATCCTGGTAATGATTATATATCGTGGCTTGAAGGTTTAGGCCCATTTATAGGCGCATTGGTATTGTGGCTTATTACAGGGAAAAATATCAAAAAAATGCTCTTAGGGCAAAATCCATATCTAAGCCTTACATTCTTGATTTTTCCCATACTTGCATTTACTATAATAGGTATCAAGAATAGCCTACAAATTAATTCACACGTATATGGACTATTTTGGGGAATCTGGATATTAAGTTATGCCATAATGGAAGAATGCGGATGGAGGGGATATTTACAGCAAGAGTTTAGCCATAAATCGGAATTTGTAAAATATTTGATTGTTGGTACCTTTTGGTATATATGGCATTTAACGTTTCTTTCACCTACTAACATTGTAAACGAATTGGTAACCTGGCTGATACTTGTTGCCGCCAGTTTTGGTATAGGTTCGGTTTATAAACTCACACAATCTGTTTTTGCGGCGGCATGTTTTCATATTATTGGGAATTTATTTGGCTTAAATGAATTTTTCTTGAAGACTTTAAGCCTTAATCAGCGTATTTTCATCATTGCGCCTTGTGTTGCAATTTGGATAGTTTTAATAATAATTTATAGAAATAAGCTTAAAGTTCATGAAGTGTCCAAAGTATAGCAATTACTAAAAATATTATTTAAAATGCCCACCATTTCGAGCGTCTTTCGCTCGAAATTAAAGTATTGTCAGCGTCCTCGCTGGCGATTCATTGTATTATTTTATTCAGCGAGGACGCTGAAAATTTGAAGCTTTCAGGCGGAGGACGCCTGAAAAGGCGGGGATTATTCAAAGTTAGTTGCTTATTTCATACAAATCGAACAGCGGGGCTATAGGTAAGTAATATTCTCTCCTCACCAATATTTTATATAAATACATTAAAGTTAAGGATTTTGATTTTAAAAAATCCTTAACTTTGGTTTATTATGAATACAATATCCGAAAATGTTTTACAAATAAATAATTTATGCAAAGCACATCATGTTAGGTCATTATTTGCTTTTGGTTCGGTTGTTAATAACCAATTGAACATGGAAAGTGATATTGATTTTATTGTAGATATTGACAGCATCGACCCACTTGATTATTCGGACAATTATTTTGAATTAAAAACCCAATTGGAAAAGCTATTTAATAGAAAGGTTGATTTATTGGAAGACAAGACTATAAAAAACGTTTTTCTAAAAAATAAAATAGAAAGCACCAAAGTACTTGTTTATGGACGATAAAGTTAAAACCTGGCTTTGGGATATTAAAAATGCGATTGCAGAAATAAATGACTTTCTTCCTGATAATAATAATTTTTTTCTTTTTCAAAACGACCTGAAAACCAAAAGAGCCATTGAACGAAATATAGCAATTATTGGTGAAGCCGTAAATTTGATATTTAAAACTCAGCCTGATATTTAGATTTCGCATATCAAGAATATAATTAATACCAGAAATAGGATAATTCATGGATACGATAGAGTATCTGATGAGATAATTTGGGCGATAGTAGTTAAAAGCCTTCCAAAACTTGAAACAGAGGTCAATGATCTTTTGAATAAATAAAAGTTTGCAAACCACTCATCCTCCATCCAAACCTCACCGTTTAAATACCGTTTAAACTCTTTTTAAATCGCTTTTAACCCCCGGGTGGCTATTAGTTGTTGGGTTTTAAAAATAAACTGGTTTAAAAGCCTGTATCGCGTTTCTTTAATTTTTGTAAACCTAAGCCGGGGCTATCGTTTAATTGCCATTTGCCATCTACAAATGCGGGCATTTGGTAAGGGTTGTTGCTGGTTAAAAAAGGCCCATCCAAATCGGCCCAGTCAAATTGGGGGGCTAGGGCTATGCCAGCCAGCGTGGCGCAACTGGTTTCGCTCATGCAGCCTATCATTAGTTTTAGGCCTAGCTCCTTAGCTTTTACTATCATCTGCCTGGCCTCATACATCCCGGCAGATTTCATGAGTTTTATATTAATGCCATGGTACACCCCCTCGGCCTTCGCTACATCGGGCAGGCGTTGTACGGCTTCATCGCCTATAATAGGTATGGGGCTACGCTCGGTGAGCCAGGCATTGCTGTCCATATCGGTTTTTAACATGGGCTGTTCTATCAATAAAACACCGTGCTCATGTAGCCAATGGCATAGGTCCAAGCTTTGTTCCAAATCTGTCCAACCTTGGTTGGCATCTACAAATAAGGGCAATTCAGTAACGCCGCGGATGGTTTTTATCAGCTCCCTATCGCTATCCCGACCAAGCTTTACTTTTATTATTTTACAAGCGGGTGCTTCTTTTACCTTTTGTACCATTACTTCGGGCGTATCAATCCCAATGGTAAAACTGGTTAATGGCATATTATCAGGCTCGCTACCAAGTAATTGCCAGCAGGGTTGATTGCTCAGCTTGCCATGCAGATCGTGCAGGGCAATGTCAATACCGGCTTTTATGGCGGGGTTGCCGGGTGCAAGGCTATCCAAATAATTTATAATGTATTCATAATCAAATGGATAGCTAAAATGTTGGCAATCTACCTTTTTTAAAAAATCGGTGGCTGTTTCAAAACTCTCGCCCATATAAGGCACCATCGAGGCTTCTCCATATCCCGTAAAACCCTCGTGCTCAATAGCTAGTAGCATAACAGGCGTTGAGGTACGCGAAAATTTGGCGATGGTAAAAGTATGCTTCAGCAGCAGTTCGAATGGTTGATACGTCAGTTTCATGTTAAATTCAAAGCTATCATTTTCCCTTTAAAATTGATGCTTATATTTGGCGCAATGGCTCAAGAAATATATAATCCGTTTGCAAGTTTCAATTTCAGCAATAAAAATTGCTTTTTAAGTGGCGAAGTACTTAGTGGTACCGACCAAAAAATCCAAGTATTTCCACAATGGTTAATTGAACGCTATCATTTGCAGAACCAAGCCTTCAAGCTGTTAGACGAAAGTATGGCCACTTATCAAGATATTAAAGTGCCCTGCTTACCAACTAACAATACTACTTATTTTGAACCTTTAGAAGCCGAAATAGCCGAGGCATTTGCTATAGGTTATGAAGCTGTAAAACAATTGCAAAGCCTAAAACTGTTTCAATGGGCGGGTAAATTATTGTATGGCATCATATTTAATGAGATACAAAGCGGTATTAAATTGCAACATAGTCAGGGCGAAGAGTTCAATATTTCGCAGGCTATTATTCATAAATTCAGCAACTTGCATTTGATGCTGCAAAGTATTATCCGGCCAATAATTATGGAAGGCTTTGAGCCATTCAGCATTTTTTTATTTAAGGTGGATAATAACCCCGAGGAGTTTGGTTATCGTGATGAGATTAATACCCTCACTTTCTCTTTACGCATTAATGATTTTGGTTTAATTATTTGTTTGCAGGATAATGGCGCCAACAAAATATACCACCGCGAAATTTATGATAAAATAGTAATCCAACAACTGCACCCCATACAATTTGAGGAGTTTTGTGCAAGGGTGTTTTATTCGGCATATTT
>CAIYNX010000314.1 GCA_903927645.1 uncultured Mucilaginibacter sp. | reverse complement strand
TCCACATTGCCTACCTGGCGCATCCGTTTTTTACCTTTTTTCTGCTTTTCCAACAGTTTTCGCTTACGCGATATATCACCACCATAACACTTGGCGGTAACGTCTTTACGCAGGGCTTTCACCGTTTCGCGGGCTATAATTTTGGCACCAATGGATGCTTGTATAATAATTTCAAACTGTTGGCGTGGTATTAGTTCCCTTAATTTTTCGCAGATTTTCTTACCAAAATCATAAGAGTTACCTCTATAAATTAGGGATGATAAGGCATCCACAGGTTCGGCATTCAAACGGATATCCAAACGTACCAAGTCCGACTGACGGTAACCTATCTGATGATAATCAAACGATGCATAACCTTTTGAGATGGTTTTTAGTTTATCATAAAAATCAAAAACTATTTCGCCCATAGGCATCTCAAAAATCAACTCCACACGGTCGGAAGTGAGGTATGATTGATTGACAATAGCTCCTCTTTTTTGAATACAAAGCGACATTACAGGGCCAACATAGTCTGATTTAGTGATGATCGTCGCCTTAATATAAGGCTCTTCCACAAAATCAATTCTGCTTGGGTCGGGCAAGTCGGATGGGTTATTCACGATAATTTCATCGCCTTTTGTAGTATAAGCTATGTACGATACGTTGGGCACGGTGGTGATAACCGTCATGTCAAACTCTCGCTCCAAACGCTCTTGGATAATTTCCATGTGAAGCATACCCAAAAATCCGCAACGGAAACCAAAACCCAAGGCAGCAGATGATTCCGGTTCAAAAACTAAGGAAGCATCGTTCAATTGCAATTTAGCCATCGATTCGCGTAGCTCCTCATAATCCTCCGTATCCACTGGATAAATACCAGCGAATACCATCGGTTTTACCTCCTCAAAGCCTTGAATACCGGCTTCACAAGGGCGGTCAATCCGGGTAATTGTATCACCCACCTTTACCTCACGGGCTTCTTTAATGCCTGATATGATATAACCCACATCGCCCGTTTTTATCACATCTTTTGGCAGTTGCTTTAATTTAAGTGTACCAACTTCCTCGGCTATATATTGTTTTTCGGTAGCGAAGAATTTTACCTTGTCACCTTTCCTTATTTCTCCATTAACTACCTTAAAATAAGCCACAATCCCTCTGAATGAATTGAAAACTGAGTCAAATATCAGGGCTTGTAAAGGAGCAGCTGGGTCGCCCACCGGAGCAGGAACTCGCTCTACAATGGCACGCAATATATCATGCACTCCCATCCCGGTTTTACCAGATGCTGGGATAATATCTTCTCGTTTGCAGCCAATTAGCTCAATAATTTGGTCTTTTACCTCTTCGGGCATGGCACCCGGCAAATCCATTTTATTAAGGATGGGGATAATCTCCAAATCGTTTTCGAGTGCTAAATATAGGTTCGAGATGGTTTGCGCTTGTATGCCTTGCGCGGCATCCACTATCAACAAAGCACCTTCGCAAGCGGCTATGGAACGTGAAACCTCATAAGAGAAATCCACGTGACCAGGCGTATCAATCAGGTTGAGGACATATTTTTGTCCGTCGAGCTCATAATCCATTTGTATGGCATGACTTTTTATGGTGATGCCACGTTCACGTTCCAAATCCATATCATCCAATAATTGCGCTTGCGATTCGCGTTGGGTAATGGTATGGGTATATTCTAAAAGCCTATCGGCCAAGGTACTTTTACCATGGTCGATGTGCGCTATGATACAAAAATTACGTATATGTTCCATTAATTGGCAAAAATAGCTTTTTAAGCCGATAAATTAAGGATTGATTTTACCGAATTTTCAGTCCCGTTAATTATCGGGATCGGAATTTCCATTTCGGATTTATTCTGATTTCGGATTTTTTTTATTGGGAAATCAGATAGGGTATAAGTTTAACATTAATGCTTTATCAGACTGAGTATTTCTGAAGTGCAATTAAACGTAAAATGAAAAATCACCCCATACCAAATTGTTTTTTCCTTAATTCGGGTAAAACCTAAAAGCAACGCGAAAGGTATCAACCAAAAAAGTGAAATAAAGCTTAAATGAATTATTGCGAATAGAAAAGAGCTAACATAAACAGCTTGGTCAACTTCGGTTATTTTTAATAAGTTAGAAAGCAAATAGCCTCTAAACCCAAGTTCTTCAAAAATAGCAGGTATTATAGCATTAAAAAATATAAGGATAAAGATTCCAAAATAACTACTCCTAAGCAATTCGCTATACTCATCATTTTTATTATATATCACAATATTTAACCATCCTACCGTATAATTGACTATGGAACTGCAAATTATGGCAATTCCAACAAAAGTGAAAAGTTTAATAATAGAGAAGTTTTTCCACTTTAATAATTCCTTATTTTCTTTCCAATTTAGCGAAAAAAAGATGATACTTATGACGGCTAATGAGAAATCAATTGTAATTGACCATGGTAAGGTATCGAACTGCGGAACAAGTTTCGATATTAAACAGATTATTAATGTAAGACCATAAAATAAAGCTGCTAGTTTAATCAATGAAATTTTGGTCAAAGAATTTGGCTGAAAGTCAATTTTTTGATTTTTTCCACAATGAATACAAAAGTTACTATTTAACTTAATTAATTTCCCACAATTAATACAGACCTTATAATTTGAAATTTCTTCTTTATTTGAAATTTCTTCTTTTTCTGTTAGGTAGTTCAAATGGATGGATGTTCTTTTCTGATTTTTTCAATTTCAATAGCGGATTTAATTCCTCTTATAAGCACCCCAATAATGATGATTTTAAAAATAAAACCCTTTGCAATCAAAATTGGATTTTGAATCGCATTTAAAATCTGAACAATTATATATAAGCTTAAACCAGAAACTATGCACGCTAAAGGCTTTTTCATGCTGTAACTTCCTAAAATAAGAAAAAGTATAGCCAGAATAAATTGAGGAATTACCAATGCTAAAATATCTTCATTGTCTTTATTAGTAAGTAATACTATAATTCCAATTACTATAAATAGTCCCGCCAGATAATAAAACCAGTTTCTAACTCTTTCTATTTTCAAATTATAACCTTCTAAATCAATTTGAGCAATATCTCTATTTAATAAAAAATCGTTTTGCTCTTTTTCTGAAGCTAATAAAGGAAAGCCACAATTTTGACAATAAGCTTCATTATTTAAAATTCGAATATTGCATGATGAACAAAACTCAGGGGGTGATAAGGAAGTATCCATAAATATTTAATAAAGTTTTTAATTTTACCAAATATAATGTTGAGGGTTATTTTATAAAAATATTATCTCAAATATTTTAAAATATAATAAAGCTATTTTTATTTAGTATTTCAAAAAAATGAATTATTAACTTATACCTCAAACTGTAAGCCGCTTAAATATTTATATAGTCCGTTTTCAATACCCATTAATTCTTGGTGGTTGCCGGCTTCTATAATTTCGCCTTTTTCGAGCACCAAGATGTTATCCGCTTCCCTAATGGTGGAAAGGCGATGAGCGATGATGATGGAGGTACGGTTTTTCATCAATTCTTCCAAAGCTTCCTGCACCAAACGTTCCGATTCTGAATCGAGCGAGGAGGTGGCCTCATCTAAAATCAAGATTGCCGGGTTTTTTAGCAAGGCTCTGGCAATGGCAATGCGTTGGCGTTGCCCGCCTGATAGTTTAACACCGCGTTCGCCAACGATGGTTTCATAACCTTCCGGGAATGAAATAATAAAATCGTGCGCGTTTGCCCGTTGCGCCGCTTTTATAATTTCATCTTTAGTAGCCGATAATTTACCATAAGCTATGTTTTCGAGTATGGTTCCACCAAATAGCATTACATCCTGCGGTACAATGGCTACCTGATTGCGTATATCGGTTAGCGTATAACTTTTAGCTGTTTTTCCATCAAATAAAATTTCGCCACTTTGTGGGTAGTAAAACTGCAAAATTAAAGCTGCCATGGTTGATTTTCCCGAACCACTTGGCCCAACAATGGCTACTTTTTGTCCGGCCAAAGCCTTGAACGATATGCCTTTTAAAACTGTGAGTTCAGGACGAGAAGGGTAAGAGAACACCACATTAGCAAACTCAAGGTTCCCTTCAATTTTTTGCTTTATTTTATTTTTACCCTCATCAATAGAAATATCTTCACCTTTTTCATCCAATATTTCGAGCACCCTTTCACTGGCACCAACAGCCTTTTGCATATTGGCGTACAATTCCGGAAAACTACCCATAGAGGCCGAAACAAACAGCCCATAAATTACAAATTCAGTTAACTGACCTATGGTTAGCTCATGATGACTTACCATCACCGATCCGTACCAAATAACACCAACAATGGCACCAAACAAGCAAAAAACCACAAACGATGCAAATAAGCCTCTAAATGTTGCCCCTTTAACAGCCAACTTTACCACTTCGCGCAAGTTTTTGTTGTATCTATTGGCTTCAAAAGCTTCATTTACAAATGCTTTCACACTGGCTATTCCTTGTAGAGTTTCTTCAACCACTGTGTTTGATTCGGCTAATTTATCTTGTGCCTGCCTTGATAATTTCCTAATAAACCTCCCAAAAAAAACTGCTATAACCACTAAAACAGGCATTATGAGTAATAATGTAAGTGTAAGTTTTGGCGATACAATAACCAAGAAAGTAATTCCACCGGTAAGTAAAATCAATTGCCTGATCATTTCGGCAAGGGTAGTTGTTATGGCGTCCTGAATTTGTGATAAATCGGCCGAAATTCGACTATTCAATTCACCAACCCTACGATTTGAGAAAAAATTCATAGGTAGGGTAATTAGTTTAAAATAAGTATCACGCCTAATATCGGCCAGTGATTGCTCAGCAACCTGTACAAACCATAAAACCCGAAAAAATGATACAAATGCCTGTAATAGCAATAATGTAAAAGCAAGAATTGCGATTCCGTTTAGAGTTTTTGGTAGAAATGAACGATTAGCCTTACCTTGAGCAGCATCAATTAATGCCCCTAAAAATTTTGGAAAAGCCAAACCCACCAAGCTTGATAAGAGTAAAAAAAACAATGCCATAGCAAATTTACCGCCATATGGCTTTAAATAAAAAAGTAACTTTGCTATTTTTTTTAAACTTTCGCTGTTAATTTTTGCTTTTGGTAGCTCTTGTTCAGCCCTATTCCCACTATTAAACCGTCCTCTTGCCATTTGTATTTTGTGTTGATATAACGAGTAGACGATTATAAGGTTTTAACATTTTATCAGAAGCTGATTTTAAAATTCTTAGGTATCCAAAAATTCAATAATTACGCTATCGCCCAAACCTAAACCCAATAAACCGCTTGCATTGCCCTTATTTATGGCAATTTCTAAATGATTGCTGATTCCAAACAAACACAGTTTTTCACCTTCAGGCACTTCATTATAATGCCAACTCAATTGGTCTATTGTTTCATTCCGCTTGAATGATAGCCTAAATTTACGGCCATTTTGAACTTTATTAAAAAAGTCCTTAGTAATATTAGTGATTACATTTTGGTACGAATCAATATAAATTACGCCACCTTTAATTAAGTTTTTTTCAATTACCGGTTGTAAATTCATTTTCTTTTCAAAGCCGGTAACTGGAAAACCAATCTCACTCAAAGAACCGTTCTGCGCTATATGGCAAGCTGCATTTACAAAAATATCAGCTAATGGAAAATGTAAAAATTTAAAATCCTGATCGAGGTTTAGTTCTACAATTTCTTCAGGTTCTTCATCAAACATCAAGGAGAATATGCCATTATCAGCACCAACAAAAAAATGGTTTTTATACTTTACTGCTAAATACCTAGTATCGTTGTTATTTACGGTATCAACGCCAATTAAATGTACTGTAAGTTCAGGAAAATAGTAAAAGCAATTTTTTAAAATAAATGCCGCTTGCTGTAAATTAAATGCCGAAACATTGTTGGTAATATCAATAATATTAGCAGTTGGTAATAATTTAAGTATATTCCCTTTGATAACGGCCTGATAAATATCTCTTTCTCCTAAATCAGTTGTTAAAGTTATAATTGGCATTAATTTTTCAAATATTTATTCCTAAACTTGTACATGCTAAAGTGCTACAAATATTCAATTTTTAATTCATAAAAATCTTCAACTATTAATCAATTTGTATTGAACGAACTAAAATTGTCAATCGACCAAATAAACCCAGCAGTTTTATGGGGTCCTAATAACGATCATTTCGAAATCATTAAAAAGCAATATCCTAAACTAAAGATTGTTGCCAGAGGAAATGAAATAAAAATACTTGGCGACGACCACGAACTTAGTATTTTTCAGGAAAAGTTTTCCCATTTGTTGCAGCATGTGGAAAAATATGAAAACTTAAATATTACTGATCTGGAGAGGATTTTAGGTTCAAAAAATACAGAAACTATTGTAAGTGACCAACCTGCAGATAAGTTTGCAAGTGGTGAAGTAATAGTATTTGGCCCCAATGGCGTTATGGTAAAGGCTCGTACAGCCAATCAACGCAAAATGGTTGAATGCATCAATAAAAGTGATATCCTTTTTGCAATTGGTCCTGCAGGTACCGGTAAAACCTATACAGCGGTTGCTTTGGCGGTGAGGGCATTAAAAAATAAAGAAATAAAACGTATTATTTTAACTAGGCCAGCTGTAGAGGCAGGGGAAAATTTAGGCTTTTTACCAGGAGATTTAAAAGAAAAAATTGATCCGTATCTTCGTCCCCTTTACGATGCATTGGATGACATGATTCCGGCGGAAAAATTAAAATTTTATTTGGAAAATCGGACCATTGAAATTGCACCTCTGGCATTTATGCGCGGTCGTACCTTAGATAATTGTTTTGTAATTTTAGATGAAGCTCAAAATGCAACTGATATGCAGTTAAAAATGTTTTTGACAAGAATGGGGCCTTCAGCTAAGTTTATCGTAACTGGTGATGTAACACAAATTGACCTGCCTAAAAAACAACAATCGGGATTACATACTGCACTGAGAATTTTAACGGATATAAAAGGTATAGAAATAGTATATTTAAGCGGAGAAGATGTAGTAAGGCATAAGCTTGTTCGCAAAATTTTAGAAGCATATGGTGATATTCAGTAAGTTATACATGTTAATAAATTGATTGAAGCAGTTTTTTTACATTTATTGACCGAATAATTAATAATTATGATTGCATTAAAAGAGACTAATTTTAATTTTCAAAAACAAACAGGTTTTTATAAAGGTAAGGTAAGAGATGTTTATACCATAGATGATAAATTTCTGGTTATGGTTGTTACCGACCGAATTTCGGCCTTTGATGTTGTATTACCCGAAGCCATTCCATATAAGGGGCAAGTTTTAAATCAAATTGCAGCTAAATTTTTAAATGCTACCAAAGATATATTGCCAAATTGGGTGATAAGTGTGCCTGACCCATCTGTTACTATTGGTAGAATTTGTGAGCCTTATAAGGTAGAGATGGTTATAAGAGGGTATTTGGCAGGACATTCTTGGCGCGAATATAGTATAGGGAAAAGGCAAATTTGTGGCGTTAACCTACCAGAAGGGTTAAAAGAAAATGATCCATTGCCTGAGCCTATTATCACTCCAACTACAAAGGCATCTGTGGGTCATGATGAGGACATCTCTAAAGAAGCAATTATTTCAAGAGGTATCGTATCATCAGATGAATATGAAAAGTTAGAAAATTATACCCATCAGCTATTTAAGAGAGGTACAGAAATAGCAAAATCTCAAGGTTTAATTTTAGTTGATACAAAATATGAATTTGGTAAAGCCGATGGTGTGATATATTTAATTGATGAGATTCATACACCAGATTCTTCACGTTATTTTTATCAAGATGGTTACCAAGAACGCCAAGAAAGGGGTGAGGCACAAAAACAATTGTCGAAAGAATTTGTTAGAAGGTGGTTAATAGAAAACGGATTTCAAGGTAAAGAGGGTCAAAAGGTACCTTTAATGACTCAAGAAATAGTAACTTCAATTTCCGAAAGATACATTGAATTATATGAGCAAATTACTGGAGAAAAGTTTAAAAAATCTGAGCAGGAGGATATAACAAATAGGGTATTAAATGCAATTAATTTAAAATTATCATTATTGTAGCCTTTTATTTTTACACAAAAAATATTATCTTAGCATATTAATTGGAAAGCAATGAAATTTAATGTCGATAAGCACGAAAAATATATTCTATTAAAACTGAATGAGCAAAAATTAAATTCCTTAATTACTCCTCAATTAAAATCAGAATTAATATTAATAAATACTGAGGGTCAGAGAAATATTATTCTTGATCTGTCAACTGTTAAATTTGCAGATTCATCGGGTTTAAGCAGTTTATTAGTTGGTCATCGTTTATGTAAAAATGCTGGTGGCTCGTTCATAATAACAGGCTTAAATGATGCTGTTTCCAGATTAATTTCCATATCACAATTAGAAACTGTTTTAAATATAACCGGTTCAAAAGATGAAGCAATTGATTATATTTTTATGGAGGAAATAGAAAAAGAACTCAAAAAGGATTTCAAGGAATAGATTTGATTTTCCAAGTATGAAATTTGATTTAACAATACTTGGAAGTAATTCTGCCACTCCAATATATAACCGAAACCCCAGCGCCCAAATACTAAATATTAATGAAAAGTTATATTTAATTGATTGTGGGGAAGGTACTCAACAACAAATGTTAAAATTTGATGTAAAGGCCAGTAGAATTGATTTTATATTTATTAGTCATTTACACGGAGATCATTATTTTGGATTACTTGGTCTACTCTCTTCTTTACATCTAAACGGTCGAAATAAATCTATTAAAATTTTTGGCCCTAAGCCACTAAAAGAAATTATTGATTTGCAGTTTAATGTATCTGAAACAAAACTGCAATATGAAATTGAATACAATTTCACTAATCCAAACGAGCCAGAGATTATCCTTGATAACAATGATGTTATAGTTGAAACAATCCCTCTTGTACACGGAATTCCATGCACTGGGTTTTTATTTCGCGAAAAAAAACGGCTAAGAAAGCTCATTAAAGAAAAAGTTTCAGCTTTAAACATCCCTACAGAATTTTTTACAGCGATTAAAAAAGGTGCTGATTATATTGATAACCAAGGTGTTGTTTTCAAAAATGATTCAATCACCTTAGATTCTGCAATACCCAAAACTTATTGCTATTGTTCTGATACCTGCTTTAGCGAAAGTTATTTTAAGCAAATAAGTAACGCTACTTTATTATATCATGAATCTACCTTTCTTCATAATATGCTCGACAGGGCAAAAATTACACAGCATACAACTGTACTACAGGCAGCAGAAGTGGCCTTAAAAACAAATGCAAAAATGCTTCTAATTGGACATTTTTCTGCAAGATATAAAACTTTGAATGAATTGCTTGAAGAGGCTAAATCAGTTTTCCCTAATACTGAGTTGGCTATTGAAGGAAAAACGTTTCAAATTGGTGATGAGTAGAATTTCGTAATTCTATGATATAAAGCTTTATTAAGTGTACTTAGAATTTCAATTGTTCTGTAATAATTTCATTCTGTATTCTATTTAAAATAATTATCATCTTTGTTCCTTATTTAGGCTATTATGTTATTCAATAAATTAAAGCAAAAACCATTCTTTATTCTGGGACCATGTGTTATGGAAAATCAGGAATTATTATTTACTGTTGCAGAAGAAGTTGCCAGAATTGGTCAAAAGTTTAATGTACCTGTTATTTTTAAATCATCGTTTGATAAGGCTAATCGAACATCCATTCATTCTTATCGTGGTCCAGGTTTAGAAAAAGGCTTGGAAATGCTTTTAAAAGTTAAAAATCGTTTTAATTTGCCTGTAACTACTGATATTCATGAACCATACCAAGCTACCTTAGCAGGCGAAATTGTGGATATTTTACAAATCCCTGCATTTCTTTGTCGGCAAACAGATTTACTTGTTGCAGCTGCTAAAACAGGTAAAATAGTAAATATAAAAAAGGCACAATTTTTGTCAGGAAAGGATATGTTTTATCCTGCACAAAAAGTGATTGAAGCAGGTAATAACCAAGTAATTCTAACCGAAAGAGGTAACATGTACGGTTATAATAACCTTGCCGTTGATTTTAGGAATATATATGACATGAAGGCTTTTGGATATCCTGTTTGTATGGACTGCACCCACTCAGTCCAACGGCCAGGTGGTGATGGTGGTAAAACAGGAGGCGACCGTACTTTTGTACCCTTGATGGCATTAGCGGCTAAGGCATTTGGAGCAGATGGATATTTTATGGAAGTGCATCCAGACCCAGATAATGCACTGAGCGATGGTCCAAATATGGTTAAATTGCATAATCTCGAAAAAATAATGTCTACCCTTATCTAAATTACAATTTTCCATTTAAGGCTTAGATTATAAAGAATGAAAGAAATTGCAAAAAGGGTATTCGACATAGAAATTGAATCGTTAAAAGCGGTATCTAATTCAATTGATGATGAATTTGAAAAAGTTGTTAATGCGATTTTAAAAACAACTGGAAAATTAGTTGTGATCGGGATAGGCAAATCTGGGATTATTGGTAAAAAAATCGCAGCAACATTTTCAAGTACAGGAACTCCTAGTTTTTTTCTTCATCCTGGTGAGGCATTTCATGGGGATTTAGGAATGGTTGATCACCATGATTTGGTATTATTAATTTCATATTCAGGTGAAACAGATGAAGTTTTAAAGTTGATTCCCTTTTTAAAGTGGAACAAAAATATCATTGTAAGCTTAACAGGAAACACAAACTCAACAATAGCTAAAAACAGTGATTATCATTTATTTATTAATATCAGTCATGAGGCATGCCCGCTAGCACTTGCTCCAACTTCTTCAACAACTGCCACACTTGTTATGGGAGATGCGCTTGCTGTAGCATTGATGGAATCGCGAAATTTTTTACATGAAGATTTTGCCCGTTTTCATCCTGGAGGTAGTTTAGGAAAAAAGTTATTGACACGAGTAAGAGATTTAATGCGAACAGATTCACTGCCTTTTATCAAAAATTCGGCTTCATTTACTGAGATATTGCTAAGAATGTCTGAAGGACGATTAGGAATGGTTATTGTAGGAAATTTTGATAAAGTGGAGGGAATTATTACCGATGGCGACCTACGCAGAGCATTACTTCAAAACCCAGACAGCAAACAATTAACCGCCGTACAAATGATGACAATAAATCCGGTTTTTATTGATGAGGATGAATATGTTAATAATGCCGAGAAATTAATGTTAAATAAAAAAATTACAACAATTTTAGTTGGATCCGAAAAAAATAGAATTATTAAAGGTATATTTCAAATTTATAGTTAGTAAATTTACTAAATTGCATTAAGCAAATTGCAAAACTAAATGCCTGTATATTATGATCAATTAGGCAAGGCCGTTAACTTAATATCCGATCCAAAAAGGATTATTTCACTAGTACCATCTCAAACAGAGCTTTTGTTTGATTTAGGACTTGAAAATAACATAATTGGTATAACTAAATTTTGCACACATCCTAAAAAAAAAGTTAAACACCTAGCTAAAGTAGGTGGAACTAAATCATTATCGATCAAAAAAATTAGAAACCTAAATCCGGATATAATTATTGCTAATAAGGAAGAGAATGATCAAAACCAGATTGAGGAATTACAAAAAAGTTTCCCTGTTTGGACAAGTGATATTGGCAATTTACAGGATGCCTTGGATATGATTTTAAACCTTGGCAAGGTTACAAACAAGGTAAGGGAGGCTGATAGAATTGTTCATGATATAACCCTAACCTTTAATTCATTAAATTCAATTTCATTAAATTTAAGAGTTGCATATTTTATTTGGAGAAAGCCATATATGGTGGCTGGAAAAGGGACATTCATAAATGATATTTTGCAAAAAAGTGGTCTTACCAATGTTTTTGAATTAGAAAGATATCCGGAAATTTATGCTGGTACTTTGGTAGAAGCTATGCCCGACGTTGTATTTTTATCATCAGAACCTTATCCATTTAAAGAACGACATATAGATGAATTTAAATTGTTATTGCCAAATTCGATTATTAAAATTGTTGATGGTGAAATGTTTAGTTGGTATGGATCAAGATTATTACAAACACCAAATTATTTACAACAAATTATAAGGGAATTGATTGAAAAATAATAGAATTCAATTTCATGAAATTTATTCAATTACTTTAAGCTATTGGTTCTTAATAAATTGTATAATGTAATTTTATAAATTTTTAAACAAGTAAATTAATCAGCATAATTGATTAAAAAGATTTTAAAAATTCCATAATTAACCTATCTTTGCAGCCTCATAATAAAATACGCGGAAGTGGCGTAATTGGTAGCCGCACCAGACTTAGGATCTGGCGCCG
>CAIYNX010000313.1 GCA_903927645.1 uncultured Mucilaginibacter sp. | reverse complement strand
TTCAATTAGTTGGCTTTAATATGGATGACAACAACACGCTAGGCACACAAAAACTTTACTATGATTATAAATTAGAGGATCAGTTTAATAATTTGAATAAAATTGGTGATTTGTTTCCTTTTTTATCAAAAGGTATTCATAAAACATTTTCAGGAGGCGTTAACCTAAGCAAAACATATCAAAAGATCAAATGGAATTCATATCTGTTAGGAAGTTTTGATAATGGTAATATTAACGAGTATAATAATACGCTAAGAAGTATTGGTAACCTGTTTAGTAGTTACATAAAAAATACTGCAAACATTTATAAAAACCATGATATTATAGGTCAATCAAGTTTAAAATTGTTAATTAATGATAAAAACTTTATAAATACCAAATTAGTAATTGAACAAAAACAAATTCAAGATAATCCTGATGAACAATTAACCAGCATTTTATTAAACAAAACAGATATATTTTTAGAAAACAGTCAATTAAACTGTACCCAACAAGTCACAAATAAAAATAATTTGTATTACCTGAGCAGTAATTGGGAACACAGATACGAGAAACCAGCTGAAAAAACTACCATTACCGCAGGTTTACTTGCAAATAACGCGGAATTTAATGAAACATATATAATTGATAACAAAACTGTTATTCCTAGCCAAAATAGTAATAACTTAATAGTTGGAACAAATACTAATTATAATTATTGGGGGAATATTCAACATAGCACGCCACTTAGTAGGAAGATTTTGATTGATTTTAGATTAAGTGCGCTCTTAAATAACAATTCTGTTAACAAAACAGGCTATGACTTGTATGCCAATCATCCCCTAATTATTAATCCTTTATTGAGCGCAAACAATTTTAAAATAAGCAACAATCAAACAGTTGCTCAAACTTTCTTATTTTTTAAGTCGGGCAATTTGAGTGCTATTAGCGGATTAGGAGCCTTACAAACCAATTGGCAAGTTTCTGCCAATGATACCATCTTCAATCGGATAAGTAACACTGCTTTACTTCCAAGTTTTTACTTTAATTATGGATTTGGGCTATCGAACGCTATGTTTAAATTTACTAGAGAGCAAGGAATACCAACGGTTGATAACCTGTTGCCGGTTATTGATAGCAGTAAAATTGAACAGGTAACCAAAGGAAATATTGCTTTAGGTCCATTTTTAACGAATCAATATCAATTTAATTCAAATGTTTTTATAAACAAATTAGGTACCATAAACTTCCAATTAAACTATTCGGTTACCAATAACTCGGTGTCAGATAATTATGTTTTTGGCGGTGGTCTAAATCCATTACTATCTTACACACAACTAAAAAGCGCCCAAGTAATTACAGGCTCTATAGTTTATGTAAATGTTGATCAGGGGAGGTTAGTTAATCCATATATTTTCCTGTTTTATTTATGGCAAAATCAATATCAATTTAATCAACAGATAGCTAATCAAATCAGTTTAAATGCCATATCTTCTACCTTAGGGTTAAAAATGAATATTTCGAAAGAGCACAAACTTAATTTGAGTATTCAATCAATCATCAATAATTCAAATTTTGTAAGCTATTCTGGGAATACAACAAGCAGATTTAATTTTGAACTTAGAGATGATAATAAGATATGGGAAGGCTTTTATTATAAATTTTCGACCAAATGGATTTTAATTTATGCAAACAAAACTTATACCTCAGTAAAACCCATAACCAACTTTAACATTTTTCAATACTTTGGAAAAAAACACAACTGGCAAGTAAATTATGGGATAACCAACCTATTTAATGTTGATAATATTAAATTGGTAAATGTAGGGATAAATCAACGAACTATTTCTTCATATAATTATTTAGAAAGATATGCTTATATTGGAATAACACTATATCCTGAAAAATGGAAAAAATAAAATGATATGCTTTTTTATGCGATAAATCAATTTTACAAGATTAACTCAATAAATTAAAAAATGCCAATTATTTGAATCTTCACCATATTAAATAATCATGAAAAAAAAACCAGTCTTCTCAGTATTTTTAATTATATTTCTAGTATACGCGTTTAAAACAAAAGCCCAAAATCCAAAAATAAACATATTGCCCGGAAGTAGAATCATTACGACTATTGAAAACACAAGTCACTTTTCTAAAATATCAATTGGGGGAGAACAGGAATCGGGCAATGACCAATCAAATGAACCAGGGTCTAAAGAAAAAACTATTTGGGAAACAACTTTTAATGAAAATAAATTAGGCGTGATAAGTGCTTCTAAAACGCTTAAAAGAATAATTTACACAATGGATGGACCTCAAGGGTTAGAAAAGTACGATTCTGAAAATACATTTGAATCAACTAATGGAACCGAAGGTTGGATAAAGGAGTTAATTCAGGTTCTCAACAAACCTTCAGTACATTTGCTTTTGGATTCAGTTGGCACCAATAATAAAAATAATGCAGCCTTAAAAACTGATATTACTTGGAATTATAATATACCAGTTTATGAACCATCTAAGTTTTGGAATGGCCTTACAATTGAAATTCCGTCATTTATAAAAATAGAAAATAATTCCGAATGGAATACTGAATTCCCTATAGATAATGGGCTTGTTCAAAATAAATTTTCAATCTCAGAAGTAAATTCAACAAGTTTTAAGGTTAAAATTAAGAGTAAATTGACCTATAAAAAAGGAAATGAAAATACTTTAACCGCAAATGGTGCACCTTCAAGTTTTGCGTTTTCGACAGAAAAAAAAGAAAAGACTTTTGATGGAGAGGTATTAGTAGATGCAAAGTTAATGCTGATATTAAAAGGCTCATTTCAAATTGAAATAATTTCAATTCTTAAGCTAAATGGAAACGAGACACCACAAAAAGGGCATTCCACAACAACCATTTCAAATGTTTTGGTTTTGGCTAAGAAATAATCAATTTGCATTTTCTAAATTAGAATGTTTTGCTTAATCAAAACATTCTAATTTATTTCCCCTTAAATTTATCCGTTTAGTGCTTCTTCCTCCATCAATTTACCGGGCTTGCCGTTTTTAAAGGCTTTCCGCGGTATTAATCCTAATAATTCAAACATGGCCATGTCGGTATCAAATGATGGGTTGGGGGTTGTCAATAATTTTTCTCCTGCAAATATGGAATTCGCGCCAGCCATAAAACAAAAAGCTTGTTCAACAACCGTCATTTCGGTACGACCAGCAGACAAGCGTACCACTGTTTTTGGCATAATAATACGGGTTGTGGCCACCATTCTTACCATATCCCAAACAGAAACCTTGGGCTGGTCAGCAAGTGGCGTACCTTTTACCGGAACCAATGCATTGATAGGAACCGATTCGGGATGCTTAGGTAGGTTCGACAAGGTTTTCAACATCGAAATCCTATCGTCAACCGTTTCGCCTAAGCCAATGATGCCACCGCTACAAACCGTAATTTTTGCTTTTCGTACATGTTCCAAAGTTTTTAAACGCTCATCATAAGTTCGGGTGGTGATGATTCGCTTATAATCTTCTTCAGAGGTATCTAAATTATGGTTGTAGGCATATAATCCAGCATCGGCCAAACGTTGTGCCTGATGCTCGGTAAGCATACCCAAGGTGCAACAAACTTCCATATCAAGCTCATTAACCGCCTTCACCATATCAATCACCTTATCAAAATCTTTATTGTCACGCACTTCGCGCCAAGCGGCTCCCATACATAAACGTGAGGCTCCACCATCCTTGGCTTTTTGGGCTGCTAAAACAACTTCCTCTTTGGGCATGATGGCATGTACATCAACCCCGGTATTATAGCGGGCAGCCTGCGGGCAATAAGCACAATCCTCAGGGCAACCACCTGTTTTTATGGATATCAATGAACTTATTTGAACCTCGGAATAATCCTTATTTTCACGATGAATGGTTGCCGCTTCATAAACCAAATCGAGTAATGGTTTATGATAAATAGCTGATATTTCTTCTTTCGTCCAGTTGTATCTAATCTCAGTCATTTTAATTTATAATCTCTTTATTAATGATGTAGTAAAAGTTTGGTAGCAAACCATAGTGGGAGTAAAAACCCGGCACAATCTGTAAAGGTAGTAATTATGATTGATGATGCCACAGCAGGATCAATACCTACCCTTTTTAAAACCAACGGAATGGTTGCCCCTGTTAACCCGGCAATAATTAAATTCCCGGTCATGGCTAAAAATAAAACCAAGCCAAGCATTACATTTGCATCATATCGCCAGGCTATAAAAAAAACTATCAAGCCATTTGCTGCGCCATTAAGCATACCAACTAAAAACTCTTTTAATACAGTGCCATAAGCCTGCTTATCGCTCAAATCTGTTAGTGAAATACGCCTGACTGTTACGGCTAATGATTGGGTAGCCGCATTGCCACCCATACCTGCAATAATGGTCATGTAAGCGGCCAAAATTGGTAATTGCTGTACCGTTGAATCAAAACTTCTGATTACAGAGGCCGCTAAATAAGCAGTTCCCAAGTTTATAACCAACCAAGGCAACCTGCTTTTTACCGCATCCTTCCAGTTACCGCCCAATTCCTCATCTTCCGATACACCTGATATTTTCAAAATATCTTCGGTGTTTTCCTGCTCCATAACATCGATGATGTCATCAACAGTAACCCTTCCAAGCAAGCGCATATCATCGTCAACTACCGGGATGGTGGTCAGATTATACTGGGATATCAAACTAGCAACATCTTCCTGGTCGAGGTCGGCTTTAACATATACAAAATCTGTATTTACCAAATCGCGAACATGAGCCTCGGCTTTGGCCTTTATGATTGATTTTATTGAAATAATACCTTGTAAAACATCATAATCATCCACCACATAAACGGTATAAAATTCCTCCATCTCTTCTGATTGACGGATAATTTCATCCAAAGCATCCTTTTTGTCGAGGTTGATGTTGATTTTTATAACATCCGAGTTCATGATACCACCCGCGGTATCCTCTTCGTATTTTAATAACGCACGGATGCTACTGGCATCCTCTTCATCAATATCCTCTAATATTTCATGCTGTTCGTCTTCATCAAGTTGCGAAATAATGTCGGTAGCATCATCATAATCCATCTCCTCCACTATTTCACTTCGCTTATCAGGATGCAGGTTTATTAAGAGTTCGCCGGCATTTTGATCCTCGCCCATTTCGGCAATAACTTCTGATGCTACCTCTATTGGAAGGATATTGATGATCCGTTCTTTATCTTCCAATGGAAGTTTTTCGAATAACATGGCAATCTCGGATGCATGATATTCGCTCAGAACTATCTGTAATTCAGCATCATTACTTTCGAGCGCGGTTTTTAAACGCAGCAGGTCTGATTTATCTATTTCAAAAGATTGCATAAGCCACTAAAATACATAAATATTGGTATGTTACTTTAAAAATGGCTTAGTTTTTAAATTTTTAAAATTGTTATCCAATTTTGATATATCTTACCAAAACAAAAAAATGTTCCTAATTTTATTTGATTTTAAAATTTTGTAATACAAGTAATGGAAAGCGTGAACAAGAGCAGATATAATTTAAAAAACTTGGTAAAAGATAGTACCAAACAAGGATTTGAAACTACCGCCCTTGCCTTACTTAAAAAAATATCATCGAGTGATTTTGATGCTTGTTTAAAAACCATGCAAACAAATATAAATGGTTTAAACAATGGTGAGGTTGAAGAAAGGTTGGAAACCACCGGGCTCAATGAAATTGTAAATGAAAAAGCACCTGCATGGTATATCCAATTTTTACAAGCATTTATCGACCCATTTATTGGCGTACTATTTATTTTGGCTTCGGTATCGTTTATAACCGACGTGATTATTACTAAACCAGGAGAACATGACTATACTACGGTGGCGGTGATTAGCACAATGGTAATGGTAAGCGTTATAATCCGCTTTTTGCAGGAATTTAGGAGCAATAAGGCTGCGGAAAAACTAAAGTCGATGGTTAAAACAACTGCGACAGTTCTAAGAAATAATGATAAGATAGAAATTGACATCAAACAACTAGTTCCAGGCGACATGATACAACTTTCGGCGGGTGATATGATTCCTGCTGATATTAGAGTAATGCAATCAAAGGATCTTTTTGTAAGTCAGTCAATGCTTACCGGAGAAGCGCTACCTGTTGAAAAACTAAGTCAACCTGTTGCAATAGAAGGAAATGAATCGCCGCTTGAATTGCATAATATCTGCTTCATGGGCACCAATGTAGTTAGCGGAACCTCTATTGCATTGGTAATAAATACGGGGAGCAGTACCTATTTTGGGGCATTTTCAAAAACACTTATAGGTAAACGTGCCGAAACAAGTTTTGATAAAGGCGTTAATAGTGTAAGCTACCTACTAATAAGGTTTATGCTTGTGATGGTTCCGTTGGTATTTTTAATTAATGGTTTTACAAAACATAATTGGTTAGACGCGTTTTTATTTGGTATTTCTATTGCTGTTGGGCTTACCCCTGCTATGTTACCAATGATAGTTACAGCCAATCTTGCCAAAGGGGCAGTAAACATGTCTAAACGGAAGGTTGTTGTAAAACGATTAAACGCTATACAAAATATTGGTGCTATGGACATTTTATGTACCGACAAAACAGGTACGTTAACCATGGATAAAATAGTTTTGCAAAAACACTTAAATGTTTTTGGGTACGATGATAAAGAGGTTTTAAAATGGGCATATCTAAATAGTTTCTACCAAACAGGGTTGAAGAATTTATTGGATGTAGCTGTTTTAGAACATGCGGATGTACATGCATCTGTAAAAGATGGTAAGGATTATAAAAAAATAGATGAAGTACCTTTTGATTTTGAACGAAGGAGGATGTCGGTTATACTTGAAGGACCCAACCACAGGCATTTGTTAATTTGCAAAGGTGCAGTAGAAGAAATAATTGATTTATGCTCCTATGCCTATGATCCTGGTGAAAATAATACGGTTGAAATTGACACCGACTCCATTGTACCAATGGACGAAAAAATGAGACAAATTGTACTTAATAGAACCAAAGAACTGAACGAGGAAGGTTTGAGGGTACTACTGGTAGCAACAAAGGAATATGATGAAAGGCCGCTTACTTATGGTATTGCCGACGAATGCAACATGACCTTAACTGGTTTCATAGGGTTTTTAGACCCTGCAAAACCATCGGCAGGACTAGCTATAAATGCTTTGAGAAAATTAGGAGTTCATATTAAAGTATTGACTGGTGACAATGAAGTTGTTTCAAAGAAAATTTGCCAGGATGTTGGCATACCAATTTCAAATATAATGCTTGGCAAAGATTTGGATGGCATAGATGACGTAACGCTAGCCAGCCAAATTGATGAAATTAGCATTTTTGCCAAATTAAGTCCTATTCAAAAATCAAGAGTTGTAAAAGTATTACAAAGTAAAGGACATACTGTGGGCTTTATGGGTGATGGCATAAATGATGCCGGTGCCCTTCGTGATGCCGACGTAGGCATCTCGGTTGATACTGCGGTTGATATTGCCAAAGAGAGTGCTGATATTATTTTATTGGAGAAAGATTTATTAGTACTACGAAAAGGAGTAATTTATGGAAGGCGAACCTTTGGTAACATAATAAAATATATTAAAATGACGGCGAGTAGCAACTTTGGTAACATGTTTAGTATGCTTGGAGCAAGTGCATTACTGCCATTTTTACCCATGTTACCAATACAAATACTCATAAATAATTTATTGTATGATATATCGCAAATATCCATTCCTTGGGATAGAATGGATGCTGATTATATTGAAACACCGCGCAAATGGGATGCTGGAGGTATTGGTAAATTTATGCTTTATGTTGGTCCGCTAAGTTCTGTTTTTGATTATGCTACTTTTGCAGTATTATGGTTTGTTTTCAAGGCAAATTCTCCGGAGCATCAGAGCTTTTTTCAAACAGGTTGGTTTATTGAAAGCCTATTATCACAAACACTAATAGTACATATGATCCGGACACGAAAAATCCCTTTTATACAAAGCTGGGCCACAGCCCCGGTTTTAGCCTTAACAACGAGTATTATGGCAATTGGCATTTTCATACCTTTTTCGCCACTTTCCAGTGCCTTTAAATTACAGGCTATGCCGCTCATTTTCTTCCCTTGGCTTATTGGAATATTATTTGGATACTGTTTGCTAACTCAAATTGTAAAAAATTGGTTTATTAATAAATTCGATCAATGGCTATAAATACTTAGTATTGAATATGTTAAATTAGCTATATTTATTATTTTTTATATATAAAGCCACTTTCAATAAGACCGCCATAAAAATCGGTCAAATTTAACCCGGCTGCTCTAACTTGCTGTGGTATCAGGCTACCGTTTGATTGCCCGGGTGTGGTATTTACTTCAATAAAATAAAAATCGTGG
>CAIYNX010000312.1 GCA_903927645.1 uncultured Mucilaginibacter sp. | reverse complement strand
TTTCATCAGGAGTAGCAGGCTCTATCATTACCTTTTGGAAACGACGATCCAAGGCGCCATCCTTTTCTATGTACTGACGGTACTCATCCAAAGTGGTGGCGCCAATGCATTGTATTTCGCCACGTGCCAAGGCTGGTTTAAACATGTTAGAGGCATCCAAAGAGCCAGAAGCACCGCCCGCGCCAACTATAGTATGAATTTCATCAATAAACAAGATTACATCAGGCGATTTTTCCAACTCGTTCATCACCGCCTTCATACGTTCTTCAAACTGACCGCGGTATTTGGTACCTGCCACTAATGAAGCTAAATCAAGCGTTACTACCCTTTTGTTAAACAGTACCCTTGATACCTTACGTTGTACAATACGCAAAGCCAAACCTTCGGCAATGGCCGATTTACCTACACCAGGCTCGCCAATTAAAATAGGGTTGTTCTTTTTACGACGTGATAATATTTGCGATACCCGCTCAATTTCCTTTTCACGACCAACTATCGGGTCTAACTTACCATCTTCCGCGGCTTTGGTTAAATCCCTACCGAAATTATCCAGTACCGGAGTTTTGGATTTTATATCAGAAACTTTTTTAGGTTGACTGAATGATTCTTCTTCTTTAAAATCATCATCACCTCCGGTTGGTGATCCCGGCATCTCATCGGTGATGTTGTTTTTGTGCGATTCCACTTCTCCTTTAAAAATTTCGTAGTTAATATTAAACTGCATCAAAATTTGCGAAGCTATATTATCCTCATCACGTAATATTGATAATAACAAATGTTCGGTACCTATAATATCGCTCTTAAATATTTTTGCCTCTAAATAGGTAATCTTCAATACTTTTTCGGCTTGCTTGGTTAATGGAATGCTACTGATGTTTACATTGGTTCCAATAGTCCCCTTAACAGCGTCTTCTACCGATCTTCTGAGTTTAACAATATCAACTGTCAACTCCTTTAATAATTTAATTGCTACGCCATCGCCATCACGAATAAGCCCTAATAACAGGTGCTCAGTTCCGATATAGTCATGACCAAGGCGCAATGCCTCCTCCCTGCTGTACTGAATAACGTCTTTTACCCGGGGCGAAAATTTAGCTTCCATATATCTTTTACATTTTAAAACCGCTCGAATTTATAAATTACTTTAGTAAATCAAAGCAGCATGTTTTACACTTATGAACAATATTATTGCCAATTATTAAATTTAAGAATAAACAGACATTTGCATGATATTGCCGACTCCCATTTTTAATTTTTTTTAGCAATTTTATAAATAAAACCCGCATTTACAAACATTTTGGTAAAGAAATGCGATATTTTTATATTTTGACATAAATAAATCAAAATGGTTTATCGTATTTACTTATAAACCAAATGCAATATGACAAATGAACATATAATTTATAATAACATGCCATTAAGGCACTGGGTTAATCTTTTTTTCTCAGCTTGATGATAAATAGTAGGTTTAGTAAAAATACTAAAAATGTAATACCATTTATAGTAATTAAACTCTTTTTACAACTGTATACGAAATTTTACAGCATTTGGGTTTTCAAATCTCAAATTTTACCATATTTGCTTTCTATAACCGATTTTAAAAATCAATAATAATGGCTGACGACAAGATCATATTTTCAATGGCTGGGGTAAGCAAGGTGTATCCCCCGCAAAAAACAGTGTTAAAAAACATATACTTATCCTTTTTTTACGGTGCCAAAATTGGTGTTATTGGTTTAAATGGTTCGGGTAAGTCGTCCTTATTAAAAATTATAGCTGGTATTGATAAAACCAATATTGGTGAGGTAGTTTTTTCGCCGGGATATACCGTTGGTTACTTGAGCCAAGAACCTGAACTGGATCCTAATAAAACGGTTAAAGAAATAGTAGAAGAAGGTGTTGCCGAAATAACCGCGCTATTAAAAGAATACGAAGACATTAATGAAAAATTTGGCTTGCCAGAATATTATGAGGATGGTGATAAGATGGACAAGCTCATGGCCCGTCAGGGTGAGTTGCAAGACAAGATTGACGCTGTAAATGCTTGGGAACTGGATGTTAAATTGGAAAGAGCGATGGATGCCTTGCGTTGCCCTGATCCGGATGCGAAAGTATCGGTATTATCGGGTGGTGAACGCAGGCGGGTGGCGCTTTGTCGCTTATTGTTGCAGGAACCAGATGTTTTATTGCTGGATGAGCCTACTAACCACTTGGACGCGGAATCGATTGATTGGTTAGAGCAGCACCTGAAACAATATAAAGGTACCGTTATTGCGGTAACACACGACCGCTACTTTTTGGATAACGTTGCCGGATGGATTTTAGAGCTCGACCGTGGCGAAGGCATCCCATGGAAGGGTAATTATTCCTCTTGGTTAGATCAAAAGGCTAAACGTTTGGCACAGGAAGATAAATCGGAAAGTAAGCGCCAAAAAACTTTGGAGCGCGAGTTGGAATGGGTACGCATGGGGCCTAAGGGAAGGCATGCAAAATCAAAAGCCCGTTTATCAAACTATGAAAAACTAGCTTCCGAAGAAACCAAGGAGAGGGAAGAAAAACTGGAACTTTTTATTCCGCCCGGCCCACGTTTGGGTAATGTGGTGATAGAGGCCATTGGCGTAAGCAAATCGTACGGCGAAAAGTTATTGTTCGATAATTTGAACTTCTCCCTCCCTCCTGCTGGTATTGTGGGTATTATTGGGCCAAATGGTGCCGGTAAAACTACCTTGTTCCGCCTAATCACCGGGCAGGACAAACCGGATGCGGGTACCTTCCGTGTGGGCGAAACGGTTGCCTTGGGCTATGTTGACCAAATGCACGATGACCTTGACCCTAATAAATCTGTTTGGGAAAACATTACCGATGGCTTGGAAACCATTTTAGTGGGTAACAAACCTATTAACTCACGTGCCTATGTTTCAAAATTTAACTTTAATGGTGCCGACCAGCAAAAAAAGGTGGGGGTACTTTCGGGTGGTGAGCGTAACAGGGTGCATTTATCCATCACGCTAAAAAAAGGATCCAACGTATTATTATTGGATGAGCCTACCAATGATATTGACGTAAATACCTTAAGGGCTTTGGAAGAAGGTATGGAAAACTTTGCTGGTTGCGCGGTAGTGATTAGCCATGACCGCTGGTTTTTAGACCGTATTTGCACACATATTTTGGCTTTTGAAGGCAACAGTCAGGTTTATTTTTTTGAAGGTAACTACTCCGACTATGAAGAAAACCGTAAAAAACGACTGGGCGATGTAGCTCCAAAAAGGATTAAGTATAAGAAGTTGACGGTGTAGAATGGGATTAAAATATATTTTGGTTGATAATTCAACTAGTTAACATGAAAAGAATCAAATTATCAGGAGTAATTGAAGCTAATGTTTTAATGGAAGTACGACGAAGGTAGGTGCTCTGTTTGTTACGGGTTAAACCATGATTTTAGGGTAAAACAGGGACAAATTGCCCACCTAGATCATAATCCAAATAATAATTCAATTGATAACTTAGTCTTTTTATGTTTTGACCATCATGATAATTATGATTCAAAAACTAGCCAAAGTAAAAACCTAACCATTCTTGAAATTAAAGGATACAAAAAAGAATTGATTAAACAAGTCGAAAAAAAATGGTTAGGAAAAAATGAACAAAAAATTTATCCTGATTATTTTAGTGGTGAATACCTAGGCGTTGACAATAAAGATGCTAGTTTAAATGTACTATTAATTGCAACCAATAAAATTCAAGTTACTGGAACAGCATTATGGGGTAAAAATCAAAAAAATATTCCAAATATTGGTTCTATAGATTTTATCGGAACCATAAACGATAATAAAGTAAGGTTCGAGGAAGAGCTGCAAGGACAATTTATTAGAATAGATTTTACCTTTTACGGTCATAAGTTAAAAATAGTAGAAAGCTACCTTCCAGAAAAATTTGGGTATTTCGGGAAGAATGTTAGTTTTGGTGGAGAATATTATAAAAAAGGAACT
>CAIYNX010000311.1 GCA_903927645.1 uncultured Mucilaginibacter sp. | reverse complement strand
TAACCACTAACAACTAATCACTAATCACTAACAACTATTCCAGTCCTCTGTTTATAAAATATATCAAAGGTTGTAATGCAGCACAAGCGGCTATAATGGCAGAAGCCAATTCTTTACTTATCAGCATCTCATCGGAAATAGGGTGGGTGGCTATAAAGCTTTTCAATTTCAAATAACCTATCGCAGCGTTGGTGTCTTCATATCCTTTTGGTGGACGCGTAAGGGTAACGTCGCTACCACTTTCCAAACCGCCTAATTGTTTTATAAAAGACGGGGCTTTTACAATACCATCAAATTCCTCGAAACTATAATCTATTTCTTGTCGTATTTTCTTTAACGAGGGGGCATCGGGCATCCACATTCCTCCTGCAATAAAACTACCACCCGGTTCGCAATGCAGGTAGTAACCGGCCACAATCATTTTCTTTCCTCCTTTGCTGAAACCCGCACCCATATTGGTTTTGTACGGACTTTTATCTTTACTAAACCGAACATCCCTGTTAATGCGGAATACACAATCTTTCGGTTGCATGGCAGCAATCGATGGATCATTCTGGCTTACACCTGCAAGCACATCAGCAATCAATTGCAAATAGTCTGCTTTGGCATATTCATACCTCTTTCTGTTTTTATCAAACCAGTCTTTGTGGTTATTCAGCTTCAATTCCGTTAAAAAATCTAGGGTAGTTGTTTGTAACATATCAGTAGCCATTTAATTTGGAAGGTAAAAGTAAGGGTTGAAACGTATAAGCAGTTTTTTTGTCAAACTTGTTATTTAGTAGGTATTTAAGAAAGCTGGTTGAAACATATCCCGCTACAGGATTAGGTAAGTATGCTACTAAAAACTTGTAAAATATCCCACCCAAAAATCTATTTTAATTTTAACATACTAATATCAACCTTTTCATTGAAACTTTACCAACATTTAAAAACAAAATAAATACCAAACCAAAAAACGATGCATTATGAATACAATTTTCTCATACCAATTTCTCTGCTGCAAGGCACGAAATAGCTGCTACTCAACAGCAGTATTGGTTACGCAACTTCAAAAAGATGGCTGATTGGTTTGAAAGCCTACAATGTAGGATTTCAAATTACCAATTTAGGATTTCAAATTGGTAATTTAGGATCTCAAATTACCAATTTAGGATCTCAAATTACCAATTTAGGATCTCAAATTACCAATTTAGGATTTCAAATTGGTAATTTAGGATTTCAAATTGCCAATTTAGGATTTCAAATTGGTAGTTTAGGATTTCAAATTGGTAATTTAGGATTTCAAATTACCAAGAATAAAAAGGAATTACGCATTTAATACATTCATTCATACCATTTAAAAATATAAATTATGTCACATTATGATGCTCGCATCCCAACAAAAGACGATGATAAAAACAGTTATTATATAGTAGTAGTGCCGTATATAAACGATGTTAACAACCAATTGCGCTTTAAGACGACTCCATCGGTTTTGGCAACTCTAAACCTCAATTATGGACTTTGGGGTCCTAATTGGGTTAAGTATAATGATAAATTCATCGTAAATAAAACAATAACTGATTTAAAGGACAGTTTAGAGGCTAAGATAGATGATAGCCTCGATTTGATTTATGGGGATATCCCCGATTCGATTTTATCGGACGACGATAAGAAAAAGTTTTTAATCTTCGATCGTAAGCCACCTACGGTAATAGTCGCATCGCCTGTTTCACCAGAATTAAGAATGGATTCTGCAGGGCATTTGTGGGCAAAAATTCTTTTTCACAATCCAGCAACGCCTACGAGCAAAGAGGCGCCTGTGGGTAATTTTGTTTTCTTCGAAGCATATATTGGCGAAGCAGGCATTGCAGATGCGGATCTTATTTTTACCCATGGCAATGTCTGTTCAAGTTCTTCTCATACTTTTCATTTTACCAACGATCAGGTAGGCAAAACCTGTTACCTGCATTGTTATTATCAAATTAAAAAAGGAGATCGTAGTCCCGAAAGTGTCATTATTAGTTTTATGATTATGTAGGCGTTTATAATAAAGTTTACCTAAAAAGCCCTTGCAGAGAAATTTGCAAGGGCTTTTCTTTTTTTGCCAATACCCAAACCAAAAATTATACAACTTTTAGGTACAGTTGTATAACAACCAAGCCAAGGACTAGAAATAGTTTTGCATCATTATTAAAATTAAATAGATAGATAATGAAAAAAGCAATCAGGGTATGTTCCGTTTTATTAGTTTTTAGCCTGGCAATCGGCAGTGGTTGCGGTAGTAACAACACGAAGGAAAATAAGATACCCCAAGACAACAGCTATTATGAAGACTCCGCTGCTGTAAAAGGAACGACCGATGAAACCCACCAAACAAAAAAAGACAAATCGTATATAGACACGTTGGAAGCAAACGCCAAGCTGAAAACAATAGAGAACATGAAAACTGCCTTCAGAGATGAAGTAACGGCTACCGCAAAATATGCCGCCTATTCCAAAAAAGCAGTAGAAGAGGGCTATCCTCCTGTTGCGCTGTTATATAAAGCAGTGTCCATT
>CAIYNX010000310.1 GCA_903927645.1 uncultured Mucilaginibacter sp. | reverse complement strand
TAATCCATAATCATTAAGGCTACCTTATCATCCTCCTTTACGTTCCCGGTTGATATGTATTGCTTATTCCCCCTAAAATCTAAAAACCCTAAAGTGTTGTTGTCAATCACCCGCAAAAAACCTGCCGGGCCGCCACGGTATTGTATATAAGGGTATCCATCATGCCCATTGCTGGCTATATAAAAGCCATCGCGTTCGTTAATAAAGGCAGTTTCGTTTTCGGTCAAGCCGTCATAAAAACTAGTTTGCTCAACCCTGGCATAGGTGCTCCTGCTACCATATTTTTCCTGCAATTTTTTGGTCTCCTCCCCAAAAGCTATTGATTGATAATTGCTTGCCATATCCTTACATTTTTAATTATAAAATTCAAACTGGTTAATTACAACAAACTATAAAAATTTATTCGTCTATATACATTATCCTCATTTCGTCCAAAAATTGAAAGCCATTTTTTTGGTAAAAAGGAACCGTATGGTAGCTATTATGGGTTAGCATCAGGACTGATTTTACCCCTATAGTTTCAAGGTGTTTTTTCAAAGAATCTAACAGCATCGAACCCAATCCTGTTCTTCTTTCTTGATCAGCAACCATCATATCACGCAAATAGAAAAAGTCGCCTTTATCATTTGGTTCAAAATTTCCGAATAAGCAAGCTATTACCCTATCATTGCGAATAGCTGCTAATCCAAAAAAATTAGGTGATAAAAAGCCATAATTTAATCTTTCAAAAGCCCTATCTAAAGTCCATTGGTCGTTCCAAGGTTCAGCATTATAGGCTTCCATCAATAAAGGAGCACATTCCTTAATGAGTGCTTCTGTTTTGATGGGTATCAGTTCAATTTTAATTTTTACCGACTCCATTTTTAAAATTTTTTTAATTTATAAAATTCGATCTGTTTCTAAAATTTCCAAATCATTAATACTGGCCAATCTTTTGCGCATCAAGCCATTTTCGTCAAACTCCCAAAGCTCGTTACCATAACTCCGGAACCATTCTCCGCTATGGTTTTGCCATTCGTATTGAAAAGTAACGGCCATACGGTTTTCTCTAAAACCCCAAAGTTCTTTTTTCAATTTATAATTGAGCTCATTTTCCCATTTACGGGTTAAAAAGGCTTTTACTGCTTCACGACCATTTATGAACTCGGTACGGTTGCGCCATTCGGTATCAATGGTATAAGCAAGGGCTACATGCTCCGGGTCCTTGGTGTTCCAGGCATCTTGGGCGGCTTGTACCTTTATCAATGCGGTTTCGAGGGTGAAGGGTGGAAGGGGTGGTCGGGTAAATGTTTCCATTATTTAATTTCAATTAAAAACCGGGGGCAATATACCCCCGGTCAAGGATACACAAAAAAACAAACAATTATGCTTCAACTGTTTCCAATGGTACTGCTACCGGGAAATCGATAGGGGTATTGGTTATATTGTTTAGGTAGTTGCTGATAATTTTATCGCCAATTACCAAAATAACATCCACCAAATTGCCTTCATTATAGCCTGCCGCGAAGAAATTATCAACCAATTGCGCAGATGGGCGACCATGATTCACGGTAATATCTTTAGCTAATTTTACCAAGGCATCAATTTTAGCGTCAAAGGGGGCATGTCCTTTGCGCAGGTCGATGATTTGCTCGTCGGTATAGCCATTCATTTTACCAATAGCGGTATGCGCGCTTTGGCAATACCTGCAATCATTTACCTGACTAACCACCAAATTAATGGCTTCTCTTTCTTTAGCTCTTAACGAGCTTTTCGCGTTTTGAAAGGTAATGTAATTACCTAATGCGGTATCAGAATAGGCAAAGGTAGCGTACAAATTTGGTACAAAGCCAAGGCCTTTTTCAAGATTTTCGAAAATTACTTGGTTACCTGCTGATACTTGTTCTTTTGTTGGGATTGTGAAATTTTTCATTTTTTTAAATTTTAATTTGTTTAAATATGTATAGAGCGAATTATAGTCCCTTCTCTATACTTATTGAGAAGGGGGCAATGTTTTTAGTTATTTATTTTCGGTTGAGGTATAAAAGGCTTTGGTAATTAATGCAATTGGCAAACCAACCAATACCATATGCCAGCTGATACCTATAAAGGCTAGTAAAGGGTTAAATGGTGTAGCCGGAATATTTGATAAGGGCACTACCACTAAATTCATTACCAACCAAATGGCCGCACCAAATAATAAGCCCGATACCACATTGTATTTGCTCAGTATTTTAATTTTAGTATAAGCATAAAAGAATATGATTGATACCACAAAGGCAATAAGGTAATGCAGTACCAAACCTGCCAATACAGTTAGCAATCCGCCTTTGAAAGCTGCAGGGCCATATATGCCTTCGGCAATTGATTGCAATACCTGAAATGGGTTATAGCCGAATAAGGCCAGATAAACAATTACTCCTGCTAAGGCATCCAAACTGCCTGAAACTAAGGTGGCCCATAAAATTGTTTTTGTTGTTGATGGTTTACCTGGTAATACCAAGTTTTGATAAGTTGTTGTCATGATTATTTAATTTTTAAAAAGGTTATATAATTATTATTTTGAATATACTTGGGCTAAAAAGTCTTTAACATCGTTGGCTATTTGGTCGCCGTATTCTTCTAAGGCGAAATGACCGGTATTGTATAGTTTTAAGGTAGCTGTAGGTAAATCATTTAAAAATGCGCGTGCGGCTGCCTCAGGAAAGAATGGATCGTTTTTGCCCCAAACCAACAGCGTACTAGGTTGGTGGCTTCTAAAATATTGTTGCCAGGTTGCAAACTCGGCCAAATTACTGCTGTAGTTGTGCAATAAATTTAAATGAATGGCATCCATACCCGGGCGGTTTAAAAAATTGAAATCAGACAGGTAGTTGTCAGTACTAATCCTTTCAGGGTTCTCAGCCCCGGCATGGTAAAACATTTTAACACCTTCGAGTGTAAATAACTGGCGAATTGGTTTTTCTGTTTCTTCATTGCGGTTTTGTAAAAATGGCATGGCACTTTCAAATCCTGCTCCAATACCTTCGGCATAAGCAGTTGCGTTTTGAACAATAAGTGCCTCAATTAGTTCAGGCCTTTTTGCTGCCAACCTAAAACCAACCGGACCGCCATAATCAAAAGCATATAAGGTAAATTTGTTTAAACCAATAAGGTCGATAAATTTTTCAAGCGTGTTGGCCAATTGATCGAAGGTGTAGTTATAGCTATTGGCATCAGGAGCATCACTATTACCGAAGCCTTCATAATCAGGTGCTATAACGTGGTAATCTTCCTTCAATTCATTGATTAAATTTTTGAAGTTGTGCGAAGTTGATGGGAAGCCGCCGAGTAACAAAACGTTGGGTTTGTTAGCATTGCCGGCCTCGCGGTAAAAAATATTTACCCCATCTACCTCAATTGTTTTGTAAGTTGTTTTTAATGTTTTCATTTTTTTAGTTTTTATACAGACAAGTCTGTTTTTAATTTTAGTTGTTTATGTTTCGCTATTTTATTCAATAATAACTTTATCGTACAGACAAGTCTGTTTTTATTTTATAAAAAAATTATACCAATTTCTCCACTATTCGTTTGGTAGTTTCCACAGGCCATAGGTCGTTATAAACCTTACCACCTACCAAAGCTGCATCAAAAAGCAGGTACAGCTCATCAGCCAAACCGTTTTTATTTAAATCGCCCAATATCTCAGCAAATAAATTGCGGATCTCATTTTTTTGGTTCCTAATGATTTCCTTGATTTGTCCATTCTCGCGCGGCAATTCGGCATTCACATTTAAAAAATTACAACCGTTAAAATCACTAGCGTTTGAGTAATCAAACAAAAAATCAAACATTGCCAATACTTTTTCTTTCGGGGTATCAAACCTGTTTACAATATCTTTTAAAGTTTTATTTGTGGCTAGGGCAGTTACTTTTAAATACTCGGCCAATAAATCCTCTTTAGATGGAAAATATTGGTACAAGCTTGCTTTTGCTACACCTGCTTCTTTTATTACCTGATTAATACCGGTACTGTTGTATCCTTGTGTATAAAACAAGCGGGAGGCGGTATCAACTATTCTTTCTCGGGTGTCCATATTAATTTCTTTTTGACGCAACAAATATATATGGTATTTTACGAACAGACAAGTCTGTATATAATAGTTTACAATAAAATGACAATCTGTATTTATTTGAAGAATAATTAATGTTTTTTGTTTGAATTTGAAGCCATTTAATCTTCCTATAAATATTGAAATATTTCTAATAAAATTTATCCAATGCTATTATTACAATTGGATGTTGTATTTTGGATTCATAAAAGCCTTATTATTTATTGAATTTTAAACAGTTTAATAAACTTAAATTAGGAAAATATTTTGAAAAACCAATGTGCTACCACAACGGACAAAAAGTTACCGGCAACGAGTTTATCAAACTTAAAAACCTGCAAAAGGAATTGTTAAGGTATGAAACTATGTTAAACAACCCACTTATAAACGGGTTTGATTATGGTTTAAGCGCGGTTTTAGTCCCGGTAAATGAGGATGATTTTGATTTGGTACAAATGGAATGGGGTTTTATACCCGCCTATTTAAAAAACCGAGATGCGGTAAATAAAATGCGTTTTGGTTATAAAGACGAAAATGGGCAATTTAAACCCCCGCTTACCACCCTGAACGCGAAAGGTGAAGAGTTATTAAAACCGGGTAAAATATATAGGGATGCTGCCTTACATAGGCGATGCCTGGTACTTTCAAGCGGGTTTTATGAATGGCGGCATGTTTATCCGCTCAATAAAAAAACCGGACAGCCTTTAAAAACAGCCAATAAGTTCCCTTACTATATAGGGGTAAAAAACCGCCCTTACTTTTTTATGGCGGGGATTTATCAACCATGGACCGACCGCGAAACAGGCGAACATGTAAACACTTTTGCCATCGTGACTACCGATGCCAACAAGGTGATGCAGCAAATACACAATACCAAATTAAGGATGCCCACTATTTTAGATGATAACTTGGCTTTCAATTGGATTTTTGGTAGCCCCGACGAAAACAGTATTCAACAATTGGCAACAAACCAAATAAGCTCAACAGACTTGAGCGCTTACTCCATCGCAAAAAATTTTAAAGAAAGCTTAGACCCAACCGAACCATATAAATATGAAGGTTTAGAGGATTTAGTATCTTAATGATTATACTTAAAATCATCTTATCTCACCACTCACCATTCACATCTCACCACACACCCCTCACATCTCACCACTCACATTTCACTACTCACATCTCCATTTCCCGGTCAAAAATCCGGCTCAATAAACTAAAAAGTGCCGGGTGCTTTAGGTGTAATTGTTCAGGTTTTTCAAAAAAGTATTCGGCTGCTACTGCAAAAAATTCTGCATCATTTGTTAAAGCGTATGGGTTGATATCTGATTTTCCATCTGTTATTTTATGCATTTCAACATGCATCAGGTGTAACCAGGGTACGATATAGGGATGTGCCAACAAATTTTCGGGCAAGCCATCCGCTGTACCATCCGAACTATCCAACAGGTGAACAAATTCATGGATAGCAGCTTGTTCGCTTCCATGTTCAGTTGAAAATCCTTTTACCAATGCTTTGCGCGATAATAACATTTGTCCGTTCATATACCCAGAGCCCACCATACCCAATATGTTTCGTCCGTTTCCCTCAAACTGGTATTCATGATCGAATGTATCAGGATATAAGATAATATTGGTCAGGTTTTTATATTTCCAATCCGGGAAGCAAAAAATCGGGATAACCGCACTTGAGGCAATCATTATTTTGTCTAACAAGGTGATTTCGGTACCTACCCCTTCGATATGGGTATCATCCAAAAACGAACTTACTGACTTTTCGAATTTTATTTTACCTGCCTCATCTAGTTTTTGATAGTAGGCGATATGGGTATCCAAAATTTCATGATAGTTAGCAATCGTTATTTTTTTATGCCGATTTTTAAATTTGGTTATAAAAATCGCCACAATAATCACCACAATGAAAATAAAAATCAGTACAGCCATATGTATTTTATGTAAAGCTTAGCAAACGCTGAAAGAGAGCTTTTTTAAAAGAAAACAACAAGCAACACCTGAAGAATATATCAAGGCGTAACTTGCTGTTAAATTTATAAAATGCTTTAATTAAAAAGGATCAGAAAGGGCGCTGGTGCGTATCAGCTTTTTGTTAACAAATTCATCAATACCCAATTCAGAAAGTTCGCGACCATAACCTGAACCTTTGGTGCCACCAAACGGCAAATCGGCCTGTGTCCAAGTTGGGTGGTTAATAAACACCATGCCACTATCAATCTGTTCGGCCACACGTTTGCCACGTTCCACATCTTCCGTAAATACCGATCCGCCTAAACCAAAAGGAGAATCATTGGCCAGTTTTATGGCTGCGGCCTCATCCTTTACCTTATAAAATGCAGCAACAGGTCCAAACAATTCTTCGTAATAAACCGCCATATTCGGTTTTATATCTGTTAAAATAGTGGGTTCCATAAAGGCACCTGCACGGTCTGGTCTTTTTCCACCCAATACCAGGCTGGCACCTTCAGCAACCGCTTTTTTAACTTGTATAAACAACTGTACTGCAGCAGCTTCACTACTTAAAGGGCCCAATTGTGTTTTCGGATCCATAGGATCGCCCACTACCGTTGCCGCTAATTTGGCTTTGAATTTGCTCAAAAACTCATCAGCAATGGCCTCTACAGCGATAAACCTTTTGGAAGCCACACAACATTCGCCGTTATTGTTTAACCTACCAACTACTGCCCATTCAACTGCTTTATCAATATCCGCATCTTCCAGAATAATGAAGGCATCGCTTCCGCCTAATTCTAAAACCGATTTTTTTAAATGCTTTCCGGCCTCTGAGGCTAAACTTGCTCCGGCCGCCTCACTTCCTGTTAATGATACTCCTTTGATCCTTTCATCAGCAACTAAAGCAGAAGCGCGTTTGCCTGAAATTAGTAAATTGGTATAAAGACCGACTGGCGCGCCAGCTTCCTTAAACAAATCTTCTATAGCAATTCCGCATTGAGGAACAATGGAAGCGTGCTTTACCAGAATGGTATTCCCAATCATGATGTTGGGAGCAGCAAATCGTGCTACTTGATATAAGGGAAAGTTCCAGGGCTCAACCCCAAACAAAACACCTATTGGACTATGGCGTATAAATGCCTGTCCATACTCCGGACTTAAATGTTTATCGGCTAGAAATTTTTCGGCATGGGTAGCGTAATAGTCAAATATATCGGCACTTAAAACCACTTCACCCTCAGCTTGTGCAAACAGTTTACCCATTTCGAGGGTAATTAAAGTTGCCAAATGTTCCTTTTTAGCACGCATGAGCGAGGCTACTTTATGCAGCACCTCTGAACGTTGTTTATAACTAGTTTTACGCCAATTGGTATAAGCACTTGCTGCCTGTGCAACTGCCGCGTCAACGGCATGATCGCTCATTTCTTCAAAAGATTTTACAACCTTATTGGTGTTCGGATTAACGGTTTGAATAGCCATAGTTTATGATAAATAATATTTTACCAAATATTGCTACAATACCAAGGTTGATGTTACACAATAGATTGAAATAGTTACATCATTCCCACATTAAGTTTGAAATTTTTTTTGGAAGATTTTAATTTGAAGAGAACATAAAGTACTAGGTTAAAAAGAAAATAAATTAAAATTTCGGCCTTTAAAATGATAGTTTCAGCAGTTAAAATGGAATTTCAGTACCCAAAATTATAATTTCAATCCATTGAAATTATAATTTCTACCCCCTAAATGATAGTTTCGGTGGTTTTATAAACTTAAAATTCCTAAAAATAAGGCCCAACCAACCTATCAGTAATTCCAAACGTTGTATTAAAAAAACAAACAATTTTTTTTTAAATTGGTTAAACCATTTAAATAAATGTTAGTCTGACATACAAAAGGGTATTGATGTGTATTTGTTTATGCTTTAAAATCATGGCCAGAGTATTCTTTTTATTACAAAAACCAGTTAAAATGAACCAACTATAAAACTATATGATAAAGCAACCCTGCCAATGCCCTAAATGCTCATCAAAGTACGAGTACGAAGTAAAGCGTAATTGGGTTTTAAGGTATTTACTATTTTTTTTACCTATCAAAATATTCTTTTGTTTAAACTGTATGCAAAGTAATTACTTGTTATTCCCAAAAACGGTAAGGGAAAAACAAGAACAAGTTGTATAATTACTATAAATCCAATTTTTTAAACACCATCCTATTTCCCTGTTTCTAAAGGGTTCTTTCTCTTTTATTGCATTTTACTGTTAAAACCCTACCAATATTTTCAAAACTTTTATAGCTTTGAATGGTAATCAATTACCAATATAACCAACAAATTTTATGAAAAAAGAGATAATCCGTTTCGGATTTATGGTATCTGCTGTATGCGCAACCCAGTTTGTTTTTGCTCAAAATTCTACCACCTATTCGGCATCAAATAAAACAGTAAAAGTTTATCTTACTGCAAAGAATACCGATAATAAGCTATCACAAACAGAAACCCTGCAGTTTACAGAAAAAGGTCAACCGGTTGAAACAGAAGTGGCTGTTTTTGTCGACCCATCAAAAACTTTTCAAACCATGCTCGGTATTGGTGGTGCACTAACCGATGCCTCGGCCGAAACATTTTATAAATTATCTAAGGATAAGCAGAAAGAGTTGTTAACTGCGTATTATGACAAAGAAAAAGGTATTGGCTACACGCTTGGGCGTACTACCATTCAAAGTAGCGATTTTTCGAGCGATAGCTACAGCTATGTAAATGAAAATGATATGGATCTGAAATCGTTCAACGTAAAGCACGATGAAAAATACCGTATTCCGTTTATAAAAGAAATTATTGGAGCAGCTGGTGGAAAGCTAACCCTTTTTGCTTCGCCATGGAGCCCACCGGGTTGGATGAAAACCAATAATAATGTACTGCATGGCGGTAAATTAAAACCGGAATTTGACCAATCATGGGCCAATTTTTATGTAAAGTTTATCAATACCTATGAAAAGGCGGGTATCCCGATATGGGGTTTGAGTGTACAAAATGAGCCTATGGCAACACAAACTTGGGAATCATGCATATATACAGGTGAGGAAGAGCGTGATTTTATAAAAAACTTTTTAGGTCCAACGCTTACCAAAGCAGGTATGGCCGATAAAAAATTGATAGCTTGGGATCATAACCGCGATTTGTTATACCAACGCGCCAGTACTGTTTTGGAAGATCCGGAGGCTGCAAAGTATGTTTGGGGTATTGGATACCATTGGTACGAAACTTGGACAGGTGCAGGCATGAACTTTGAAAATGAACGCCGCGTTGCTGAGGCCTTCCCTAGCAAGAACTTAATATTTACCGAAGGTTGTGCCGAAAGTTTTAATGATACCCGGTTTAATGATTGGGTTTTAGGCGAACGCTATGGTTACTCCATGATTAATGATTTTAATGCCGGAACGGTAGGATGGACCGATTGGAATATTTTACTTGATGAAAAAGGCGGTCCAAACCATGTAGGGAATTTTTGCTTCGCGCCTGTGCATGCCGATACCAAAACCGGCAATTTGATTTATACCAATAGCTATTATTATATAGGCCATTTATCGAAATTTATTCAGCCGGGTGCAAAAAGAATTATCAGTGCCGCCAGCAGAGATAAACTGATTACTACCGCTTTTGTAAATCCGGATGGTAAAATTGCCGTAGTGGTAATGAATAAAACCGATGAGAACATTACCTATTACCTATGGATAAAAGGACAGGCAGCAAAAACAACCAGTCCGGCGCATTCCATAGCCACCTTGGTTATTCAATAGTATTGAAGAAAATTTGAGCAATATCACTTAGGGTTTAATTTACCTTGAGTGATATTGTTTTTTGTTGCCCGAATTTGATTTTAGCAGCAGCATTTAACGGATCACTATTCCATAAACATTCCCTTACGGTAAGCATTTGGTTTTGTACATCAATGCTAATTAATTGGAAAGAGAGTTTGGTTTCATCTTTACCCGAATACTTTCCCTTCATAGGCGAATCAACCCTGAATACAGGTATTGAAACATCATTATCTGGGCCGTGGTAATCATAAAATTCGTTCCAGTTGCTATTACCATGAAAATAGGCCTTGATATTTGGGTGTGCTTTTAAAAATTTTACAAATCCCTTTTGTTCAATATCAGTTGCACCATCATCGCCTTTAGCTGTTATCCCTTCCTTATAATACTCTGCCGTTAGGTTCTCAAATTTATTATCCTTTGTCATGTTATGCGGAGCAATTGGGTTGGTAAAATGCTTGGCTTCGCAAGTAGGCTGGTCGTGGCAAACAATAACAGCCGGCATGTTTTTGGATACCGTTTTTAAATCCTGTTCCATCCAAATCCGCTCGGCCGAATCGGGCCATAAGGTGATAAACATAAAGTGGATACCCGCTATATCCTTAGCGTAATTTACCTTTAAATTTTCATAATAATAATCCTGATTGGTAATTGGCTTTGCTGGTTTTAGCATCAAATTATAAATATTTACCATGGCCGATGGATCGGTTAATGGCTGCATGGTTCTATAATAGCCAACAGCATTTGATATATCATGGTTGCCCGGTACAATTAAAAATTTGATGGGTTGATGCTGATCATCAAGCAAATTAATACCTTTTAAATAGGTATCATTAAATTGCGACCAAGAAAGTGTCGCGCTTTGTACCGGAGGTTCCATTCGGTTGGCAATATCGCCGCCTTCCATCAGGTAATCAATATGGTTTATTGGTTTGCCTGCATCAATACCATCATCTTTTGGTAGGCTTAAGGTTGGCAAACTATTTATTTGATTTACCAAAACCTTATTTACTACAGCGGCACTTACATTGGTATCCCCTTTAAATGCTTTTCGGTTGATGCCAAAATGCGCATCGGAGGTGAAAATGATGTTGATATTGGCTGGGCTCGAATTTTGAGATGAAGCTTTTTGCTGGCTTATAATGGTTATAAGAATTGAAATATAAAAAATCGATCTAGCTTTAATTTTTGACATATTTTTTTTCCCAAAAATACCGATAATCCATATCGCTTCCATTAAGCGAATGTTAAGGCTAATAAGTATTGTCATTAAATCAAAATTTAAAAAATAATCCTTCACAATTGATAGCATGTTTAGTCAAACAAAATATTTGGTTTAAAACAATTTGCAATTCTAAATTCCCTTTTTTAATTTTAGACATGAAAACCTCAAACCTATTCATTCTCTTTCTTTTTTCCTGCTTAATAACAAGTACTACCATTTATGGTCAGGATACAGCTAAAGTAAAAGCAATAATAAACAGGGGCATAGCCTTGCACGATAGTGCAAAATACAGCGAAGCCATTGATAAATATAAGGAGGCGCTTAAACTGGATCCCGGAAATTTGCACGCCCAATACGAAATGTCGTTCACGATGGTTAGTAGTGGTAGGCAAGATGAAGCCATACCTGTTTTAGAGAAGGTTTGTCCGAGTAACGAATATGCTGAGGCTTATGACCTTTTAGCCAGTATTTATGATGATAAAAAGGATTATACCAAGGCACTTGCTATCTATAAACAAGGCTTAGCCGCGTTTCCAAAATACCAACGCTTGTATTTTAACTTGGGTATTTCGTATCTGCGGCAAGAAAAATACCCGGAGGCCGAAGAAAATGCAATCAAAGCCATTACTTTAAACCCAAAACATGCAAGTAGCCAAAGATTATATGCTTTGGCCATGTACCACAGGCACCGTGATGTAGCCTCCATTATGGCATTCTGTAGCTTTTTGATGCTTGAACCCCAAACCAACCGTTCGGCCGAAGCTTATCAATACATACAAAAAATTTTCCTTGCAGGCGTAAAAGTTGATACCGTTAATGGTAAAAAAAGTATAACTATAACTGTTCAAGACAATAAAGCAGGCGACGATGATTTTGGGCTTCAAACAATGGTAGCTACCCTAGGCGCCTCATCTTATTATGATGACGATAAAAATAAAAACCAATCAGGTATTGATATTTTGAATGACCAACTAACCTCTATTTTTAAAGTAGCTGGTGAAATTCAGGAAAAGAAAAAACATAAAGACTTTTTTTGGAAATATTATGCCGAATTTTTTTACAAATTAACCAAAACCGATAACATGCCCGCCTTTATACGCTTGGTTAGTTTAAGCGGCTACCACGACGAAAACCTAAAATGGTTTAAAGAAAACGATTATAAATTAAAGGCATTAAGCAGCTGGGTGGCTAGTGCAAAAAGGGAAACTGGAGAATAGATTAATGAATATAAATTAGTTTAAGCCAATATTTGGATAATAAAATAACAATGATACATAATGTCGATATACATGACTTTAAAAACGAAATAGAATGCATTTATAAGGATGAGCGATATTTAGTAAGAGACAATGGAGCTGTTTTTCGCTTACCAATTAATAGTAAACGGATTCGCCCTCTTGATAAGCAATGGACTTTTGGCAAACCAAATTTTAGAAATGGTTATATCGAAATTGCGTGTATTCCAATTCACAGAATAGTAGCAATAGCGTTCCTAGGGCCAAAGCCTACTGAAAATCATGTTGTTGATCATATTGATACCAATAGACATAATAATAGGCCTGAAAACTTAAGATGGGTTACAAGGTTAGAAAATATTCTTTTAAACCCAATTACCGCAAAACGAATTGCTAGTGTATGTGGAAGTGTCGAGGCTTTTTTAGAAGACCCATCAAAGTTTTTCGGAAAATTTCAAGATCCAAATTATAACTGGATGACTACTGTTAGTAAAGAGGACGCACAAGTAAGTTTAGAAAGGATGCTTACCTGGGCTAAGGCTGATAATGTAATATCCGGAGGAACATTGGGAGATTGGATTTATAATCGTACTTTACCAGTTTATGAGCCAGTTAATGAAATTATTGGACAGGAGGAGGAAATAAAAGCTAAAACTTTCAATGCAACCCAACGAAACTGGAAAACTCCTTCTGAATTTCCATGTTGTCCGCATGATAATTCTGAAAATCCGTTATTACTATATACAAAAAACCTAAAAGAAGGGGCAATATTCTGCACAAATGATATTTATTCTTCAACTGTGCTAAAAAAAGCATTTTCTGATAAACTTCAATCGATATTTGTAATTTCTGAAAATGAAGATGGGATAAAACGTTGGGCACTTGCTAAAATTACCTTTGAAAATGATTTATTTGTCCATACTAGCCTTCATAATTTTTTTACTTTAGATGGAGCAGAAAAACAATATACTCTTGCTCAAGGTTTTGAATGGTTTGGTGAAGATTCGATTGATGATTATTGTTGAAATGGTAATTATGAAAATATAACCGTAAACGCTTAAGTTAGAAACTTTTCAATCCTGTATGCAGGAATTGGTAATCAAGAATTTTTATTATACTATTTATCAATGCTTACCAAGTAATGGGTTTAAATAATCTGTTAAAGCTTCTTCTAATAACTCTGTATATTCTTTGTTTTTCTCTAAGTATGCGTAATGAAAATTTAACCTCAAGATTATGTCTTTTGCCCAATGAACCAATTGTAATGAATAGGTACTTTCGTTGCCAAAACCTAAATGTTCTTTAAATCTCTTGTGTAATCCGATTTTAATGCTTCCGCAGTATAAACATCTAGAGTTTGGTTCATTGTTAAAATTTTCATCATTTTTTTTTGGAATTTTACAAATTGAACGCCTTTTGACATCATTATTATTTTTATCATATGCATTCTTTTTATAAAATCGTATTTTTTCAATAATTGTTTTCTGGCTATGTTCACTCAGTATTTCGAAATAATAAATTGCTGGTAAATCATTTTTAAGACAATTAATAAAGGATTGTATTACTGAGCATTGATTGTTAATATTTCCATCAAATAGCAAATCATTGCATTGAAATTCAAAAGGTTTGTTCCATTTAATTTCAATTTCAGGTAATTTTTCAGCCTTTATTTTTAGCTCATGAGCTTTTTTTATGATTTGTTCGGCGAATTCATCATCCATTAAATTAATTGCCTGCATATTATGGAATTTTAAAATTGTAATAATAATGGTTTATCTCTTCCCGCGCTACTCAAACACCACCGTCTTATTCCTAAAAATAAATACCCGATCCTCAAAAATTAGTTTGAGGGCTTTGGCCAGTACAGCGGTTTCAATTTCTTTGCCGGCCTTTACCATATCGGCAGCGGTAAACGAATGGTTTACGGGGATAATTTGCTGCGCGATAATGGGCCCCTCGTCCAATTCGTTTGATACAAAATGAGCAGTGGCACCTATTAGCTTTACCCCGCGCTCAAAAGCTTTGCGGTAAGGGTTGGCTCCTATAAAAGCCGGTAAAAAGGAATGGTGTATATTAATAATACGCCCCTCGTATTTAGCAACAGTGGCTGGGGATAAGATGCGCATAAACTTTGCCAATACTATATAATCCGGTATGTAATCGGCAATGATGGTTGAAATCTTTTCTTCAAACACCTGCTTGCTGATTTCCTCGTGCGATACATGGTAAAATGGAATTCCGAACCGTGTGCAAATATCTTCCAAAACATTATAATTGCCTATAACAGCCAAAACGCTTGCGCCCAAAGTGCCAAAATAGTTACGGATTAAAATATCAGCCAAACAATGGTATTCTTTGGTTACCATGACGATAATTTTTTTAGCGGGAATGGGGTTAATGGTAATGCTTGCACCTTCCGGTAAAACCTGTCGTAGTTTATCCTCTAAAATATGGGCGTCGCTAATCTGGGTAACCTCTAGGCGGATAAAAAAGCGGTCGCTCTCCTGGTCAACATGCTCCAGTAAGGATACGATGTTTAAATGATGCCCTGCTAATATAGTAGTAATGGAAGCAACCAGGCCTTCTTGATCCTTACATTGTATAAGTATAATCATTGCTATAAAGGATAATTTGGCAATTATCTTTACAAAGTTTTAAAATTCCTACTATTATCAATAATAATTTGCTTTTTGGCTATTTTAAGACTGTTTAAATAACTGTTAAACAACCTTTAAATTGATTATAAACGGTATTCAAATTTTAAAATATTATAAGCGTAAGGGTTATTTAGGTTTTTTGGGAAATTCGTTTTATTATTAAATTTATTGTAGCGGATGGCAAAAAATCAGCGTATTATATATAAATTTAAAACGCTATGAGACTTTATATTATTTTATTGATTTCCCTTTTATCGGTAAGCTTTAGTTCATGCAAAAAAAGCACATTTACGCCTTCTTCTTCAATTATTGGTAAATGGAGCTGGGTGCAAACACAAGGCGGTATAGCCGGAGCCACCTATTCCCCTTCACGGTCGGGATACCAAATGACAGTTGAATACTTTGCCGATAGTACCTATAAACGTTATAAAAATAATGCCCTAGTTGATGAAAATAAGTTTACAATTATAAAAGAACAACCTGTTTATTCAAGTTATAGGGGTGAAACCATTAAAATGGGGAATTTAACCCGTACACAATTAATACGCAACGATACCTTGTTCCAATCAGATTTGAATATAAGCGATGGCTATAGCGATGTTTATGTGAGGATGCACTAATAGTTGAATTGGTTTAAAATGATTTTAAAAATCATTTTAATAGCTTAACTTTATGGCAACCAATTTTTAAACAAATGCATTCACGTCGGGATTTTATCCAAAAATCAGCTATCATAGCCGGGGGCACACTTTTAGGCACCGGGGTACAACAACAAGCATTCGCCATTTTTAAAAACCGCATAGCCCCAAGCGATCAACTAAACATTGGTGCCATTGGCATTAATGGTATGGGCTGGGCCGATGTTACCGCCGCCTTAAAGGTTCCCGGGGTAAATTTAGTGGCTATTTGTGATGTTGATAAGAATGTGATGGATAATAGGATGAACGATTATGCCAAAATGAATTACGATTCATCCAAAGTAAAACGCTATGATGATTATCGCAAACTTTTAGAGCAAAAGGATATTGACGCTGTAATTATTGGTACGCCCGACCATTGGCATGCTTTAATTATGATAGCTGCTTGCCAGGCAGGTAAGGATGTGTATGTTGAAAAACCGGTAGGAAACTCTATTGGTGAATGCCGGGCCATGGTAGCCGCACAGCAAAAATATAGCAAAGTGGTACAAGGCGGTCAATGGCAACGGAGTCAGCAACATTTTAAGGATGCGGTTGATTTTGTACAGGGCGGTCAGCTAGGTAATATCCGTACGGTAAAAGTATGGTGCTACCAAGGTTGGATGAAACCAGCAATAATAAGCCCTGATACCACGCCGCCTCCGGGTGTTGATTATGCAAGTTGGTTGGGGCCGGCAAAAACAGTCCCATTTAACGCGGGTAGGTTTCATTTTAACTTCCGTTGGTTTTGGGATTATGCAGGTGGCCTGATGACCGATTGGGGCGTGCATTTATTGGATTATGGTTTATTGGGCATGAAATCGCCCATACCAAAATCGGTAAGTGCGCTTGGTGGTAGGTTTGCCTATCCCGATTTATTTGAAGAAACACCCGATACCCTTACTACCCTATATGAATTTGATGGTTTTAACATGGTTTGGGACTCGGCCATGGGTATTGATAATGGCTCGTACAACCGCGACCATGGCATCGCCTTTATAGGCAATAATGGTACTTTGATACTAAATCGAGGTGGCTGGGAAGTGATAGAGGAACGTCAAAGTAAAAACAAGGTTTTAAAACCATTTGTTGAAAAATCAGACAATGGTTTGGATAAGCATTGGGAAAACTTTGTGAGCGTTGTAAAATCGCGAAAGATGGAAGATTTGCATTGCCCAATACAAGCCGGAGCCCATGTAGCTACTGTGGCACAAATGGGTAATATTGCCTACCGTAGCGGCAAAAAACTGGAATGGAATGATGCCGAACATCAATTTACAGACCATGCCATTAATAAGGAATACCTTATGAAGGAATACCATAATGGGTATAAACTGCCTGTTATTTAGATCTAAATAAATTTTTTTATCCGAAAAAAAGCAATTTTCGGGTTTTAAACTGGCTATAATCTTTGATATTTGTGGC
>CAIYNX010000309.1 GCA_903927645.1 uncultured Mucilaginibacter sp. | reverse complement strand
GCCTTAAATTGTTCAATGGTATTACCCAACCTTCTTATTTCCTTTACAAAAATGGGCGCAATCATTTTACCATCATTTGCTACCGAGTTGTAAAATGCCAGCATTTGCAATGGGGTCATTTTTATTTCGTAACCATAAGCCATTTCGGGCAACGTATAATATTTGTTCCAGGTTCTGCTTTTGGGCGTTTTAATAACCGGGGTACCTTCGCCTTGAATTTGCAAACCTAGTTTCTCATTTAAATGATAGCTATATATCTGATCAATAAACTGCGATGGGTTGTTTATGTAATTATCATAAATAAACCTAGCCGCAGCCACATTTGATGATTCTTCAAAAGCCTGCTTAGCAGTCATCACCCCTCTACCCAATTCGGCATCGGTAATATCCGGGCCATTCGGGATTTTATATTTACCCTTATTGGCATCCACCATGGTATTGGTATCAATTTTATTATGCTCAAAAGCCGTCATGTAAGTAGCCAGCTTAAAAGTTGAACCAGGTTCGGCAGCTTCACTAATGGCATAATTATACACTTCACGGTATTCGCCACTTTTTGTTTTTGTAAAGTTTGATATCGCCTTAATTTCGCCCGTGGCAACTTCCATTAGCACCACGCAACCATGGTCGGCTTGGGTTTTAATCAATTGCTTTTTTAGGGCGTCTTCAGCAACATCCTGATAATTTACATCAATGGTCGAAATAATATCGGCACCATCTTTGGCTTCTATTTCTTCTTCGCCATTATTTACGGGCATCCAAGCGCCACCAGCAATGCGTTGCATCAAGCGTTTACCGCTTTCGCCATTTATATACCCTGCGTAGGCTCCTTCTAAACCAACCGCGTTTTTAACGTTTTCGTTTTTATAACCTATTGTACGCGCTGCCAGCGTATGGAATGGTAATATGCGCCTGTTTTGCTCTACTACTATAAGTCCGCCTTTAATTTTACCCAAATTAAAAATCGGGAATTCGCGCACTTTTTTTAGTTGTTGAAAGCTTACCTTACGGCGAATGAGTTCGTAGCGGTCGCCTGCTTTCCTAGCATCACGCAATTTACGCTCATATTCCCGTTCAGATTTATCGCCAAACAAATCGGATAGCTCAGTAGCAAGCGAATCTACCTTTTGGTCGAATACCCTGTCATCGGCAATGCCACCTGCCAGCATATCCATGTGCAACTCGTATTCGGGTACAGAAGTGGCCAATAGACTCATATCTGACGAAAAAATATTCCCCCTTGCTGCCTCTACTGTTTTATATTGGGTTAATAAACTGGAAGATAGCGCTTTCCACTTTTTACCTTGTACAAACTGAATGCGGTATAACTGCACAATTACCGTAGCGGCAAAAAGTAAAATCAACCCAAAAGCAAGGTACACCCTAATTAATATCTTGGTTCTAATGGTCATGGCGACCATCCTCCCCAACGGTAATTTTTTCGGGTGGTGTTAATGATTCTTTAATACCCAAAGTATCGGCCTTGATAGCAACTTGGGTTAATGTACTACGATAAGCCAGTTCCGCCTTGGTAGTTTTATAGTCGTAGCTTAATTCCTTAACTTCCTTATTTATCTTTTCAATATCGCGGATGTTTTTTTCAGCATAATTCCTGTTAGCTATGTATAACATACCCAACAAAGCCAAAAACAAAATGAATGGCAAAGCACCCGTAGCAGTTTCGGCAGTAATAATTCCTTTCGAAAAAAATTGGGCAAACAAATTCTCAGAGGCATCCTTTACAGGTTCCTGATCCTTTAATTGTTCGGTTTCTTCCTCAGTAAGATTACGCAGTCTGTTTTTCATTTTTTTACCGCTATTCTTAATTTTGCACTACGTGCCCTGTTGTTTATCGCAATTTCTTCTTCGTTTGCTGTAATGGCTCCACGACTTACTGCCTCAAACGGCCTGTTATCGTTTCCATATACATCTTTTTCAAGCTCGCCGCTAAACTTGCCTTTAGCTATATAATTCTTTACCAACCTATCTTCCAACGAATGGTATGACATCACTACCAATCTGCCCCCCTTTGCCAACACCGTTTCGGTTTGGGTTAAAAACTCTTTCAAAGCTTCCAACTCCTGGTTCACCTCTATGCGTAATGCCTGAAAAACTTGCGCCAGGTATTTATTTTCCTTCCCTTTCGGAATTCGGTTGGCTATAGCCTGTTTCAAATCGGCAACAGTTACAATTGGCGCGTTTAATCGTGCCGCTACAATGGTATTGGCTAATGATTTCGCGTTCTGTATCTCGCCATAAACACCAAAAATCCGGTGCAAATCGGCTTCGGTATAATTGTTTAGCACCTCTTTGGAAGTCAAGGTTGCTTGTCGGTCCATCCGCATATCCAAGTCGGCATCAAAGCGAATGGAGAAGCCTCGATCTGCCTGGTCAAACTGGTAGGATGATACCCCCAAATCGGCCAGTATGCCATCAACCGGGATTGCCCCGT
>CAIYNX010000308.1 GCA_903927645.1 uncultured Mucilaginibacter sp. | reverse complement strand
TTTATTCGCAATCAATTTCTAATTTTTATCACCCTAAATTCGCTCTAGGGCTACCCTCGTTTTGGGTCTGCAAAGGTACATTCCTTTTTTACTTTTGCAAACTTTTTATTCCTTTTATTTTCTCTCGCTCCTTATCTCCCTAATCCTCCGCTTTCCCTCTCCTCCTCTGCTTCCTCGTTTGCGGGCTGCAAAGGTAAGAGGATTTATAAATAATACAAATAGAATTAGAAATAAAAGCAAACTATACTTACAACAGTTTGTTTATCAACATGAAAAAAAATTAATAGGTATGGATTATGCACCAAATAATTAGTATTTGGGCTTGAATAGATTAAATCATGTACATGGAAATGATTTTGTAGCCAATTAAAAAGGTGTTAAAAGATGTTAAATCACTGTTATTTGCGTAGATAGTATTAGTATGCTCTATATATTAGCCGATAAAATAAAAAATTGACTCATTTATATTATATACCTATCTTTGCAAAATGTTTAAAAAACTAAAACTGTTAATAGCTGTTGCAGTTACTTCTTTAATTATAATATTTACTGGCTGTAAAAGTAAATATGAAAAGTTACGTTCAAGTAATGATAATGCCAAAAAATATTCGGAGGCTATTAAATACTATAACAAAAAAGAATACACCAAAGCTTTAGGATTATTTGAAGACCTTGTTACTCGATACAGAGGACGTGCTGAAGCTGAGGATTTATTTTACTATTATGCTTATACTAATTATAAATTAAGGGACTATACTTCGGCAAGGTATCATTTTAAAACTTTTGCTGATACCTATCCTTCTAGTACCCGTGCAGAGGAATGCAGATTTATGGCAGCTTATTGTTATTATCTTGATTCACCTATATATTCACTTGATCAGGAAAATACCAATAAAGCCATTGATGCGCTACAACTATTTATTAACCTTTATCCAAAAAGCGATAGGGTGGCTGAAGCAAGCAAGCTTATACAAACCCTGCGTGATAAATTGGAAGATAAATCATTTGCAAATTCAAAACTTTATTTAACAATTGGTGATTATCAAGCAGCTGTTATTGCCTTCAATAATACCTTACGAGATTATCCTGATACTAAATATGCGGAAGAATTGGAGTTTTTAACAATAAGGGCTCAATATCTTTATGCGCAAAATAGCAGAGATTACGTTAAAGAAACCCGATATGGCTTAGCCATTAATTATGCCGATCAGTTTATTGAAAAATACTCAAAGAGTAAATATTTAAAAGAGGCACAGGATTATAAAAAAAGTAGTCAGAATGGTATTATCAGGACTAAAAATATATTAGCTGAAGCACTAGGAAATCCTAAATTAGTAAATAAAATAAATTCAAAGGATACAGTTACTTCTCAACCACCATCAGAAAAAGGAAATAATAATAAGAAAATAGGAAATTAACATGGATATGAACAACCTTAATAATTCGAACAAACCTGCGGTAGCCTCGAGTACAATTACACGTGATTTACGTGAATTGGATACCCAAACGGATAATATTTATGAATCCTTGGTAATAATGTCAAAAAGAGCCAATCAGATTTCAAATAACATTAAAGACGAGCTTCATCAAAAACTTTCAGAATTTGCATCATCAAATGATAATTTAGAAGAAGTTTTTGAAAACAGGGAACAAATTGAGATTTCAAAACATTACGAACGCTTGCCAAAACCTACCCTAGTTTCAATTCAGGAGTTTCTGGACGACAAAATTTATTATCGCAACCCTCAAAAAGAGCAATAATATAAAAACCATCTAACCAAAGCTTATACATTTGGTTATTTCAAAATTGAACAAAGTCAAGATGATTTTATAATCAATTATGATTTTGTTCAATTTTTTTGTTTTTAGTATATATTAAGTTACAAAAATGGTTTGATATCGTAATTGATTAACCTGAATCCTTTTTTATACATTTACCGTAGATAATTTTTACAGCTATTATACTTAAGATGCTTACAGGTAAAAAAATTTTATTAGGTGTATGTGGTAGTATTGCTGCATATAAATCGGCAATATTAATCCGGTTACTCATAAAGAATGGAGCAGAGGTACGTGTAATTATGACTCAAGATGCTGTTAACTTTATTACCCCACTAACACTATCTACCCTATCAAAAAATACTGTTCTAATAAATTATTCAAAGGCTGAAACTGGTGAGTGGAACAATCATGTAGATTTAGCTTTGTGGGCTGATTATTTTTTAATAGCTCCGGCAAGTGCAAACACCTTAGCTAAAATGGCAAACGGAATTTGTGATAACCTACTTATGGCTTCGTATCTATCGGCAAGATGTATGGTTTATTTTGCACCGGCTATGGACCTTGATATGTGGAAGCACCCCGCAACTCAAGCTAATATTGCTAAACTTCAATCCTATTCCAATATTTTAATATCGCCGGAAGAGGGAGAATTAGCAAGCGGGCTTTTTGGCTTAGGCAGAATGGCAGAACCTGAATACATTTTAAACTTTATAGTAAAATTTAACAAAAAAAAAACATTAAAAGGTTATAAAATCTTAGTTACCGCAGGTCCAACCTATGAAGCTATTGACCCTGTTAGGTTTATTGGTAATCACTCATCAGGAAAAATGGGCTTTACTATTGCCGACGAATTAATAAGTTTAGGTGCTTCTGTTATATTGGTTAGCGGACCAAGCAATCAAATAAGTAAACAACCCGGAATAATAAGAATAAATGTTACCTCAGCAAAAGAAATGTATGAAGCATGCCTTGTAAATTTTAAAGAAGTGGATGTTTGTATTATGAGTGCGGCTGTTGCTGACTATACTCCTGTAAACAAAGAAAAGATTAAGATTAAAAAAAAGGATGCCACCTTTAATATCGAATTAAAAGAAACTGAAGACATTTTGCTTAATTTGGGTAAACAAAAATCAGAAAAACAAATATTGATTGGATTTGCCCTTGAAACAAATGACGAAGAGAAATATGCTTATGATAAATTAAAAAATAAGAATTTAGATTTTATTGTATTAAATTCGCTTAATGATGAGGGTGCCGGTTTTAAAAAAGAGACCAATAAAATAACTATTATTGACAAAGGCTTAAACAAAACAGTTTACCAAACTAAACGCAAGGAGGAAGTAGCTGTTGATATATGTCAAAAATTAATTGAAACTTTAAATAAATGAAATTATTAATATTAATTTTTATTCTCTTTAGTAATTCATTTTATATTAACGCACAGGATTTAAATGCTAGAGTACAAATAGTTTCACCCAAAATACAATCAACAAATAAAAAGATTTTTCAAACCCTTGAATCTGCTATTAAAGAATTTTTGAATAGCAGAAAGTGGAGTGCTGATGTAATTTTACCAAAGGAAAGTATAGATTGCAATTTTATACTTAATATAACTAGCTGGGATGGTAGCAGTACATTTGGAGGTGAGCTTCAAGTTCAATCATCAAGACCAGTATTTAACACCAGCTATTCATCAACTTTATTAAATACCAACGATAAGGATATTTCATTTACCTACACTGAAGGGCAAGCTATTGAATACTCTGATCAAAATTTCCAAAATAACCTAAGCGCAATTTTGGCATTTTATTCTTATATTATTGTAGGTCTGGATTATGATTCCTTTTCAAAATTTGGAGGTAATCCTTATTTTACAACAGCACAAACTTTAGTAACCAATGCCCAATCTGCTTCCTATACTGGTTGGAAGGCCTTTGATGGCTCAACAAACCGATATTGGTTAATTGAGAATTTAACAAATAAAATATATCAACCACTTAGAGGTTTTATTTACGATTACCATAGAAATGGCTTAGATGTAATGGCTGATAACCGTTCAAAAGCTATTAAAACTATTATGGATAATTTGCCAATTTTATCTCAGCTTGACCGACAACGCCAAGGAGCCATGTTTCCACTTGTTTTTTTTACGGCAAAGAGTGACGAATTGGTTTCCATTTTAAGTAAAGTTGATCAACAGGATAAAATAAAGGCTATGAACTTATTAAGTCAAGTTGATCCATCCAATGGATTAAAATATAGAAGCTTAGAGAAGAATTAAGATAACTTAATTATATTTCTTTTATATCATTTGCCTTTAACCAGCCTTGGTTCCCATTTGCAAGTACAATTTTTACCCAACCATTTTGGTTATCTATGATGTTTACCTTGGTACCATCATGCAATATCAACAAGGTTGCAGAACTTTCATTTGGGGCGTTTTTTACAGAAACAGCGTTACTAAAAATAATAGCTTGCTTGTGTGATTCTAAATAATCAGTTTGCTTTTTTGAAATTATAATAAAAACAAAGCCAATTATAAATAATCCGATTGAAACAAAAAAAGTGGTTTTTTTTAATTTAACATTATTTGCATATAGATAAATTATTAAAACAACGGATGCTAAAAAGATTAAGAGCACATTTAATAATGATAAAGTATTGATTGAAAAACCGAGATATACCCACTTTAACCAGGTAGCAAGAAAGAACTCAGGTGTTTCCTCAATTTTATCACTTATTTTTTGGTTGGCAAATTTGATGTTAAAATTAATATCGTCGTCGTTAGGTGCTAATTTATGTGCCTTTTCATAATAGAGTATGGAGGAGGCAATGTCTCCAAGTTTATAAAAAGTATTCCCCATATTAAAAAATAAACTTGCAGATTCATAACCATCCTCATTTATTTGTTTATAAACTACTAACGCTGCTTTATAGTTACCCTTGCTATACAATGAATTAGCTTTTTCAAATGCAGATTTGGTTTGATTATTTGCAAAAGAAAATATTGGCAGAGTTAAGACAAAAATTAAGAAAACCTTTATAAATATATTAAATTTCATTTTCCAAATCATTAATTATAATTTTCGCTTTTTCAAAAACATCTTGTTCTGTAATATGGTTCACCGGTGCATATCTAGCCATTTCGCATAAATCTAGTGTTTCTAATAGCTTATTTATCAATTCATTGCTTACTGATTTATCATTTAGAATTTTAGTTATGGTATCTCTATTTAAATCTGAATATAAAATATTTAGCTTGTCGCTTAAATATCCATACAGTCCCTTAAACAAATCTTCATAAAACCCTTTGGTATCATTTACCATCAACTGCTGTTTTGCGTTTTGCAAGTGTTTTGCGGCAACTTTTCCAGCTTGCCGGTTTTTTACTTTAACAATATCACTATTGTTTAAAATATACCATTTACGATATAAATATGTTCCAACAAATAATAATGGCCCTAATAAAAGGAATAAATAATATAGAAAGGAGCCATAAAATAACTTATCAGGTTTAATTAAATCGTTCTCACTATTTTTTATATAAAGAATATCCTTATCTAAAACTTTTACATCCTGCTTGTTATCACCAACTAATGCAGAAACATTACTTTCATTATTCCCCTTCTCTACATGTATTTGGAAAGCTTTTGTTGAAAGTGTTACATATTTATTGTTTTCAGGATTAAAGTATGAAAACTTAAGTAGATTAATGGAATAATCACCCTTATGCCTCGGTATCAACAAATAATTATAAGTTCTAATTCCTGATACACCGCTTTCTGTTTCGGTTACCGAATCTGTTATTTTTGGATCATATTTTTCAAAATCTTCCGGAAATGAAGTATTTAGGTCTTTCAATAACTTAATATTTCCGGTACCTTTTACGCTCACTTTATAATTAATAGCCTCATTGGCTTTTAATGAAACTTTATCGACCGAAGCGGATACCTTAAAATTACCGACTGCACCAGTAAAGCTTTCAGGCTTTCCAATTTCTGGAAGTGGTTTAATATGCACAACCAGAGGTAAACTTTTAGCCTGATATTTTACTTCCTTATAAGAACCAAAAAACTGGTCCATAATATCTCTTGATGGGGTTGGTTGTTTTACCAAAAATGTTATTGAAAAAGGCTCCAAAGTTATATTCCCTGAATGCTCAGGAAACAATATTGCCTGCTTAATATCGGCCACATTGTATTTTACACCCTTATAGGTTTCAATATGAAACTGCGCCTGAGGTTGTGCATTTTTTATTTCCTGACTCCAAAAACCATTTAAATCAGGAATTTTATCAACCTGACTTTGGATCAAGTCAACACGAGTATATACTCTATATCTTAATGTAATTTGCTGACCTTGAAAAACATTTTGTTTGTTTACTTCGGCTCTTAAAAATAATAATTTTGATAAATCGGAACCTTTAGCTTCAACTATACCCTCTTCTGATTGGCCTTGGGATGTATTATTTTGACGAATAGGCTGTCCTTTTACAACTTTAATTTTTATTGGGCTTGTGCTTAACTTATGTCCATTTACAACCATAGAGGCAGCGCCTATAGTGTACTCGCCCTCTTTAGGCGCCATTAATATATAACTTACCGAAATGCTGACTGTTGTATTACCATTAATAGAGGTAATACTATTGGATTCATTGGGCCCTGATAATACTTGAAACCCATTAAAACTAGGTGGTATATATTTATCAGCATTCCCATCTACAGAAAAGGTAACTTCGAATTGTTCTCCAGTTCCTACAGTTGTCTTATTTACAGAAGCAACAAATTTACCTTCTTGGGCAAAAAGTGTAGCACCCCAAAAAAGTAAAACCGTTAATAAAATATACCGTTTTTCCATTAATGCTAAAAATTGATTTTATAAAACTAAATGTCTCAATATACCATAACATTTGGTAAATACCTATCAAAGGGTGAATTGAACTCGAGAAATAAATTACCAATCTTTTGAAATAGTAAGTTTAGCTCCGGTAGCCTTTTTATTTTTAAGCTTATCCTGAGTTTGTTTCTCATTATTATTTAATGCTTCCAACATGCGTTCAGCATCCTCTTTTGATAATTTATCTGGTTGTTGTTGATCACTTTTCTGATTATTCTTTTCAGAGTTTTTGTCATCCTTATTTTGATCTTTTTGATTTTTCTTTTCCTGATTTTTATTGTTTTGCTTATTGTTATCTTGATTTTTATTGTCTTTATTTTGTTTTTGTTGCTTTTTTAATAATTCCTTAGCATACGCTAAGTTGTACCTGGTTTGATCGTCCTTTGGATTTATCAACAATGATTTTTTATAAGCCTCAATGCCCTCTTCTAATTTTTTGTTTTCCAAATAAGAATTACCAAGGTTATGATACGCACTTGCAACTACATTTTTATTCTTATTATTAGCAACAGCAATTTTGTTAAATTGCTCGCCAGCATCCGAATATTTTTTTTGTTTGAACAATGCATCCCCCAAATTAAAATTACCCTCAATTGTTTGTGCTTTCTTATCTACGGCTTTGCGATAATTAGTCTCAGCTTCATCATATTTTTTTTGTTGATAAAGATCGTTCCCTTTTTTAATATAGCTTTTTTCTTGCTGGGCAAACAAGGAAATAAAGGGGAGTAAAATAAATAATAAAGTAATTAGCTTCTTCATTAGTTTTTAACTTCAAATAATTTTAAACTACTTAACTTTAAATTTTTACGGTTTGATATAAAAAATTCAATAACTAGTAATAAAAATGCAAACCCAATAAAAAATTGGAATCTATCTTCAAAGTTTTTAAAGGTTTTACTTTCATAAGTTTTCCGTTGTACTTTATTAATTTGATCCATTACGATATTTAAACCACTATTTGCATTAGTTGCTCTTACATAAGCGCCCAAACCAGCAGCACTAATTTCCTTACACATAGTTTCATCCATCTTACTTACAACAGTATGACCTGCGCTATCAGTATGAAAACCAGCTTGTTTACCATCTTGAAAAAGTGGCACTGGTGCACCATTTTCAGAACCCATACCAATTACATTAACCATAACATCCTTATTTGCAGCATATTTGGCAGCAGTAACCGCATCATCTTCATGGTTCTCTCCATCGGTTATAATTATCATGGCTTTGCCGGTACCATTTTTAAAATCGAATGATTTCATGCCCAAATCAATTGCAGCCCCAATTGCAGTACCTTGTACTGGTACCATAGAGGTGCTAATGGTATTTAAAAACAATTTAGCTGCCGAATAATCGGTTGTTACCGGAAGTTGGACAAATGCTTCACCGGCAAAAACTATAATCCCAATTCGATCATTATGTAAATTATCTATTAGTTGAGCTATTGCCTGCTTTGCATTTTCTAAACGGCTTGGTGCCATATCCTGAGCAAGCATGCTATTAGAAACATCAAGTAAAATCATTAAATCTGCTCCTTTGCGTTTCTCTTCCTCCATTTTTGAGCCTATCTGAGGATCTGCAAGCCCAATAATTAGAAAAAACAGTGCAGTGAGAAATATGATAAACTTAAGTAATGGCCTTGTAAAAGATACTTCAGGAATCATATGCATCACTACTTTTTTATCACCCAAAGCTGCGAATGCCCTTTTTTTCCATCTATTTACAAGAATGAATATTATCAAAAATATTGGAATTATTCCTAACCCTATTAAAAATTCAATATTTGCAAAACGTAACATATATTAAGTTAATGCTCCTTTCAATAAAGTATTTTTAAATACAAATTCTAAGGCTAAAAAGAAAAAAGCTATTAAGGCAAATGGTAAAAACAATTCTGTTTTTTTATGGTATTGGGTAACATCAATTTTCGCTTTCTCCAACTTGTCAATTTGTTCGTAAATGTTTTTCAATGTTTCATTATTAGTGGCTCTAAAGTATTTACCACCTGTAATTTGTGCTATCTTTCCTAGAGTGGCTTCATCTACATCAACAGCCATTTTTTGATACTGCACACCATAAGGTGTTTGAATTGGTATTCGAGCAAATCCATGAGTACCTATTCCAACGGTATATACACGAATATTAAATTTTTTAGCAATTTCGGCTGCCGTAAGTGGCGGAATTGAACCCATATTGTTCGAACCATCGGTCAATAATATAATGACTTTACTTTTAGCATCGCTGGTTTTTAGCCTATTTACTGCTGTTGCCAATCCCATACCAATGGCAGTTCCATCCTCAATCATTCCATTTTTTACATCCTGAAATAAATTTACCAATACGTCATGGTCAATTGTGAGTGGACATTGGGTAAAACTTTCTCCGCTAAAAATAACCAAACCAATACGGTCATCCGGACGGTTCTTGATAAAATTTATAGCGATGCTTTTACCTGCTTCTAATCTATTAGGTACAAAATCTTCGGCAAGCATACTTCCTGAAATATCAGAAGCTATCATAATATCAATTCCCTCGGTAGTTGAGTTTTGCCAACTCAACGAAGTTTGTGGTCGAGCTAATGAAATTACCAATAAGCAAATTGCCAAACATCTTAAAGCAATTAATAAATGCCTAAAATTTGTAATGCTATTTTTTCTTTTTAACAAAAAACCTTTACTAGATGAAACTGCCAAGCTACCTTGTAATAATTTTTCACGCCAAAGATACCAGACTATCATCAAAGGTATAATTAACAGAAGCCAAAAGAAGCCAGGCTGTGCAAATTCTAAACCATTAAACATTTTCATTTTCTCCTTTCGGTGGCTCAGGTGTTTCGACCTTTTGGGTATCTAATACAAATACTAAGGCATTTTCTAAGCTTTCTTCATTTTCACTAGGTAATGGTTTTTCTTTAGCAAATTTTACCAAATCAGCTAGTACCAAAATTTGTTTTAATATTATTTTGTTTTCCTCATTAATGTCCAATCGTTTTAAACTAATAATTATTTCTTCAGTAGTTTTTTCATGCGTTTTAATTTGAAATCTTTTTTCAAGATATTCTCTTAAAATATCGGTTAATTCGCTATGAAATAATTTAAAGTCCTCATTTTGCCAAAGCTTTTTTTCCCTTAAGGCTTTGAGGTTATTTAATGCGATTACATGTGGAGGTATATCTGGAAGAATTTCTTTTTTGACTGGATTTTTGACTTTTGGTTTTTTAGTGAAATACAAAACAAGGCCAACAATCAAAAACAGAGCAAGGTAAGAACCTAACAACCAAGTCCAATTATCTTTTAACCAATCAATAAGCGTATAGCTTACAACTATTGGCTGCTTTATGTCATAAATTCCCTTTGTGGTATCAACTTTTACAGAAGTTATTTGAAGAATTAGTTCATTTGTTTTAAAACTCTCCTTGTTATAAACAAAATTTAAAGAAGGTAAAGTGTATGTTCCTTCATCAAACCCTGTTATAGCAATTTCTTTATTTATTGTTATAAAGTTTGGATTTGCTTTATCAAACAAAGTATCTGTTTTCCCCGCTTTTACAATTTGAATCTTAGATATCAAAGTATCGGTAAGTTGAGGAAAGCTCACAATGGCCTTTACTGGCTGATGTACTAATAAATGTAAATATGTTTGATCGCCAATGCGTATGGTACTTTGTTCTAATTTGGCCTCAACCTGTATATTTTGTGCTCCTGCTTTTTTATTAAGCGAAACTATTAATATTAAAAGCACGAGGATCTGATATAAAATCTTATTTTTCATTTTGATCACTTTCTGCTTTCCCGTTTCTTAAATAAGGTCATTAATGGTTTTATATAAGATTCATGCGTACCAATTTGTGCATTATCCACTCCCGATTTGCTGAAAACATCCTTTAATGCGGAATTACGATTCAGTGCATTGATTTTATAGGCTTGGCGTACCTCCTTATCGCTGGTATTAATCCAAAGCAATTCGCCTGTTTCTTCATCTTTTACAGGAATAAGCCCAAGGTCCGGAAATTCCTCTTCATGTTTATCAAATAGTCTTAAGGCAATAATATCATGCTTTTTATTTGCCATTTTTATTTCCTGCTCAAAGTCAGGACTAATAAAGTCTGAAATCAAAAAAGCGGTACATTTCTTCTTTATTGCACTAGTAAAATATTTAAGCGCCATGGCTATATCGGTTCCTTTATTTTCGGGCACAAAGTCAATTAATTCCCTTATAATCATGAGGATATGGCTACGACCTTTTTTTGGCGGAATAAACTTTTCAATTTTATCGCTGAAAAAAATTACACCAACTTTGTCATTATTTTGAATGGCAGAAAATGCCAATACTGCACAAAGTTCGGTTGCCAAATCTTGTTTTTGTTGGTTTATAGTGCCGAAATTTTCTGAACCACTAACATCCATCAACAACATTACTGTAAGTTCCCTTTCCTCATCAAAAACCTTTACATAAGGGTGGTTAAAACGCGCGGTGACATTCCAGTCAATCGTTCTTATCTCATCACCTACCTGATATTCCCTAACCTCGCTAAAAGCCATCCCTCTACCCTTAAAAGCAGAATGATACTCGCCCGAAAACAAATGATTGCTTAAACCCCTTGTTTTTATTTCAATCTTTCTAACTTTTTTTAGTAGTTCTTTGGTGTCTTTTGCCATAATTACTCTATTTCATGTAAATAGCATCTGCCCTTGGGCAGAATGAATTTAAAGTTTCTCCATTAAAAATTGAATTGGTACTTTTAAAATTAAGGTACCTCAACCACATTTAATATGCCAGTAATTATATTTTCGGTAGTCATGTTTTCGGCCTCTGCCTCATAGGTAAGCCCAATACGGTGGCGCAATACATCATGACAAATGGCTCTCACATCTTCTGGTATCACATAACCACGACGTTTAATAAAAGCATAGGCTTTAGCTGCAAGTGCAAGGTTTATACTTGCCCTAGGAGATGCACCATAACTAATTAAATTTTTATAATTAGCCAATTTATATTGTTCTGGGAAACGGGTAGCGAAAACAATGTCAATGATATATTGCTCAATTTTTTCGTCCATATAAACCTCCCTCACTACTTTGCGAGCCTTGATGATATCATCCGGATGAACTATAGCATTGGGCTTTAACATCCCTTGAGGGGCTATATTGGATCTTACAATTCTTTTTTCGTCCTCTTTAGTTGGGTAACCAATTACCACCTTTAACATAAAACGATCTACCTGCGCCTCCGGCAATGGGTAGGTACCTTCTTGTTCAATTGGGTTTTGAGTGGCCAAAACCAAAAACGGATTTGGTAACGGGAATGTATTATCGCCAATGGTAACCTGGCGTTCTTGCATAGCTTCTAATAAAGCACTTTGTACTTTTGCGGGGGCACGGTTAATCTCATCGGCCAAAATAAAGTTCGAAAATATAGGACCTTTACGAACGATGAATTCTTCCCTTTTTTGGTTATAAATCATTGTACCCACCAAATCAGCAGGTAATAAATCAGGTGTAAACTGTATCCTGCTAAAATCTGCTTGAATAGCTTTTGATAGCGTATTGATAGCCAAAGTTTTTGCCAAGCCCGGCACACCTTCTAATAATATATGCCCATCGGCCAATAAACCAATCAGCAAACGTTCAACCATATATTTCTGACCAACAATAACCTTGTCCATTTCCATTTTCAGGAGATCAACAAAAGCACTCTCCTTTTGGATCATTTCATTAATGGCCCTGATATCCGTTGAATACGATGATGAACCTGCTGAAGCAGTCGAAATTGTTGTATTATTACTTTCTAATCCTTCCATAAATTATTTTGTTTCCAGCCTGCAAACTTAATAAGAACCCTGTTTTTTTCATTGGATAAATCAGGGGGGTATTTGTTAAATTTTGTTAAATGTAAAGAGGTAAGGTTCAATTTGAATAGAAACAAAATGTATATTTTATAACTAATCAGATAATCAAAACTGATTTTAAACTTTAATTAAATACCTGAATAATAGCCAAAATGGATAGAAAACCGGTTAGTGTACATAAAATATTTTTTGCAATTTGTAAATGTTAATTTTATTTCAACTTATTCACAAATTCAACAATTCCTGCTACTAATTCAGGTTTTATAGGCAAATCAGGCTTGGTAAAGGTATCCATATTTTGGTCTTCATCGGCAGGTGCTTCTTTTAGTATATGGTTCATGCCCTTTATTTCCAAATAAACAGCTTCTGATCTTGCTTTTTTTAGTTTCTGCCCATTCTCTGTAGAAATTTGCAGGTCGGTTGTACCTTGAATTATCAATACCGGTTTTTTAATTGCCTTAATTCCTCTTGTTGGTGAAAGCCGGCACCACGACATTAAAAAATGTTGATAGCTTGGTCTAGCAATGTAATAAAGTGCAGGGTCAACATTATCGGTTGTTTTACCCTTTTTTAAGCTATCTAAAATTGTTTTGAACTCATCGGCAATAAACTTGGGTTTTACCTTCATTTGGTCCATCAATATCTTATCAGCTGATTCTCCTGGGCCTTCAACAGAAATAAACCCATTAATTGGCTGTTCGTAACTAGCAATCATACCAACAAGCAAACCTTCACCATGCCCTAAAAATACTATTTTTGAAAAACGCTGATCATCTGTTAACGTATTCATAACACTTACTGCATCATCCCCATAATCATCAATCCGCAATAATGATTCTTTGGTAGAACTTAAACTTTCACCTACCGAGCGTTTATCATATCTGATAGTTGCGATACCTTTTTTACCCAATTCGTATGCTAATAACTTATAAGAATTACATTTTAATCCTGTTTTTGCATTATTACCATCACGATCAGTCAAACCTCCATCACCAATAATCAATACCAATGGAATTTTCCCTGTTACTGTTTTTGGCATAACTAATGACCCAGCTATATTACCTGATAATGTTTTAACACTTATTGGGGATTCAACTAAATCGGGATCAATTTGTGATTGCTGATTGGATTCTTCTTTAAAAGGACTTAACAATAAACCATTATACTTGTTGTTACCGTTTAACGAAATATTTAAAAGAAAAACATTGTGCTCAAAAGTAGCTTTATAAACAGCTAAAGAATTAGCATATTTTACGAAATCGGTTTTTAACAAATTACCTAATTGAGCTTTTAGTTGGAGGGTTGTTGGTTTAAATTTATCTAAAGGCAAAGCCTCTTTTAAAACCGGACTAAATTGGTTAAAAATGCTATCAACCTGGCTCCTGTTATAAAAATTTCTGAAGCTATTTATAGCTGTAGCATAATTTATAGGTTCTGCCTGAGCTTCTGCTTTAAGGTTAACAAGTAATATAAAAATAAAAAAAACACTTTTCTTCATATAACATTCGCTCAATTGTAATTACTTCCAGGGTCGAAATTAATAAAAAACAGTTTAGTAAAGTTATTTGAGAGAATTTTAAATTTATACAAAAAATAAAATAGATAGATACCTTCTATTAAAAATTCCGAACTGCCAATATTTATACCTATCGGATTATACTAATCTTTTGATATATTAAAAGCTATCAAGCTCAAAGTTAATATTTTTCACAACCCACATTCAGCCAATTTTTAACATAAATTCAACTATCTAATAAACCAACGTATTAAATAGATGTAATAAAGTTTCATTAGCAGAGGAACAAAACCCAGGGTGTACTTTTGAAGTTTGTACAACAGTACTTCTAGTTGCTGTAAGCCAACGAAATCGAGATGCATTATCCAATTTGCTTATCGGACCTGAATTTAAATTACCAGTACAAATACGCTCAATAGCGCATAAGTGTTCTCTTAATTCTTTTATATCAACCGCAGTAGAAAAGGAAAGAATGCGATCTTCATCCAAAATAAACTTTATGCTCAGAAATTTTTCTTTACTACAATATAGAATTACACCAATATTTAAAAATTCTTCCCGTTCCACCCTGGGTACCAACCGGATTACTGCATATTCAAATAAGTGTTGCTGCATTTTGGGCATCTTTTATAAAATTTTCAGAATATGCTATTCGAGTTAATAAAAATTTTGCGTAGGCCTCTTTATTTTCAGCTTTCGAGCTAAAAGAATTTTCGTTTTCAAGCCATTCATCCGGAATCATTGATACAATTTGATTAATTAAATCAGGTGTCAACGCCTTCCTGATTTCAACATCAACCAAATCAAGCTCTGTTGCAAAGGGCAACAAAACATGTTCTTTTATAAGTAAAAAAGGCTTTTTAGCTTGTTCTTCCCAATTGTGCCATGAATGATGGAAATAAAGTGAAGCACCATGATCAATAACCCATAATTCGTGGTTCCATGTTAATAAATTGGTATTTTTGGCTGTTCGGTCAACATTCATCAATAAACTATCTAGCCAAACAATTTGTGATGCTATCTTTGGTGTTATCACTGTAACTGTTGGATCAAAGGTAAAGGAACCTGAGAGATAATGCATAGCAAGGTTTAAACCTGTACTAGCTTTTAATAAATCTTGAATTTCCTCGTCAGGTTCAGTTCTTCCAAAAGCCTCATCTAAATTAGCGAAAACAATTTCAGGAACTTTTAGGCCAATTATACGAGCTATTTCACCTCCAATAAGTTCTGAAATTAGCGCTTTTGTACCTTGTCCGGCTCCTTTAAATTTTAATACATATAAAAAACCGTCATCTGCTTCGGCTATTGCAGGTAATGAGCCACCTTCCCGCAAAGGAGTAACATATCGTACAACAGCTACAGTTCTTAAGTATTTTGGCTTTTGCATAAAAACAAAATTACATTATTCCATTTAAGCAATGTATTGCATATTGGTAATATTAAATAATAATTGTATCAAAAATGAGTAAAAACCAATTCCAATTAAAAATATATATTTAATTCTTAATTCGTCTGAAAATATAAAATAAGGCAATTGCTTCCCAAATAAATTGATTTATACAATTTTAACTTTATATCTTAATATTTAATATCGTTTATTATTAAATATTTAAGTAATTTTTAATCCTTGATTTAGTTTTAACCTTTATATTTTATAATTTTATCCCTAATTATTTAGGGTTTGCGATTTTTAGATTTTTCATGAAATTTATTTTTGGAGTATTATTTTTATTAAGTTCAACTAATTTGTTTAGCCAACAAAATACTTCTATTGTTTCATCCTCAATTTATTTCGAAAATAATATTCCTGCTGAGGGTGTTATTGCATTTTTATTAAAATCTGCCGATTCAAGCATTTATAAATCAGGACTAACAAATAAAAAAGGAATAATTCAATTTAAAAATATTGCGGCCGGAAATTATTTAATTCTATTAAAACAAATTGGGTATAAGAATTCATATACTAAGTCTTTTCAAATATCAGGAAATCAAATTTTAACTTTAGACTCAGTTATCTTAACTAAAAACAACGAAGTTTTAAAAGAGGTTACCATTACTAGTAAAAAACCATTTGTAGAAACTCAACCGGGTAAAATTACCTTAAATATACAAAACAGTATCGCTTCAGAAGGTAATTCGGCCTACGACATTTTACAACAGGTGCCTGGCGTAAAGGTTAATGGAAATACAATTAGTATAATTGGGAGGCAATCTGCACTTATAACCATAAATGGTAAAGTTACAGGTATTTCGGGAGACGATTTGGCAAGTTTATTAAAAGGTATGCAATCAAATTCAATCGAAAAAATTGAATTAGTTACAAGTGGTTCAGCCAAATACGATGCATCTGGTTCTGGGATTGTGAATATTGTATTAAAAAAAGATAAGGCTTTAGGTTTCAACAGTACGGTATCAGCAAGCGCGGGATATGGCGCTTATTATAAAAGCAACATTGGTATTACATTTAACAATCGGGAGAAAAAGTTTAACATATTTGGAAATTACAACCTGACCAATAACCTTGCTTTTCACGATTTCTGGCAGAATAATTTTTTAATAAATGATCAGTTTGAATCGTACTATCATGCGAAAACTAAAAGTCAAAATCATTCATTTAATATTGGAGCCGATTATTTTCTTTCAACCAAACATACCATAGGCTTTTTAGTAAATGGATTAATCAACGCAAATGATATTTACAAATACAACGATTTAAATATTAAAACCTTAAATGGTGCTGATTCTAGTACGATCATTGCAAATTCGAATGTAAACAGGCATATAAATCAGTTAACCTATAACTTGAATTACAGCGGAAAATTGAACAAAAAAGGAATGCTAATAACGGCCGATTTAAATTATAGCAACCACAATCGTACTTCAAAAGAATATATTGATAATTCCTTCTTCAATCAGTCAGGATTGAGTAATGGCCCCGATTTGTTGTTGCAAAATTTAACGCCATCCAATATAAATATCTGGATGGCAAAGACTGATTTAACCGTGCCATTATCTAAAAATGCAAAATTTGAAACCGGTTTTAAATATAGTTATGTAAATACCGACAATAATATAACCTTTGGGCCCAAAGTAAATAATGTTTATCAAACAGATACAAGTTATGGTGGAGGTTTTATTTATAAAGAAAATATTAATGCCGCCTATATAAATTTAGTAGATAATATTGGCAAGTTTGAGATAACTACAGGCTTAAGAATTGAACAAAGCAACCTTTTAAAAGATTTCACAAATTCAGATTCTGTACAAAGAGAAAAGTTTACTGACCTATTTCCACAGGTTTTAATTAACTATATGTGCAATGAAAATAATTCATTTTCAATAAGTTACAACCGTTCTATATCCAGACCTAAGTATTCTGATCTTAACCCATTTAGAACATTTTCTAACCTATATTCATATTTTGAAGGAAACCCACAATTAAAACCCGAATACATTGATAATATTGAACTTACCTATTCATATAAACAAGTGTTTACAACAACCCTATATAGCAACATCATCCACGATGCTTTTGAATTTCCATTTTATTCATTAAATAAGAGTACCGACGTATTAGTTGGTTTAGTTCCTAATTTGGGCAATGTATATAATAACGGACTAAGGTTTAATACGACTTTTAATTTAGCAAAGTGGTGGACCTCAAATGTAAATTTAGACGCATCCTATCAACGATATATTGTTTATCCTCAAAATGGCAATTTAAATAAGGGGACACAAGATTTTATAATTACCGCAACACAAAACTTAAATTTATCTAAAACAATTGTTGCAGAGATTTTTGGGTTTTATGAATCTCCCACTTTTTATGGGCTGAAAAAATTCCAATCAAGCTATTATTTGAACGCAACACTCTCAAAAAAACTTTTTAATAACCAGGGAAGTTTAAAACTAAATGTAGCTGATATTTTTAATACCAAACGTGATAGGTATGCCGTTAATTATCAAAATGTTAATTTTACTCTTGTTGATAAATTCGAGTCGCAAATTATAAGACTTTCATTTAGTTATAAATTTGGGAAATCTACCGTAAAGGCTTCAAAAAAACATGAAACAGGAAATCATGAAGAATTAAAAAGAATCTCAGGAGAAAATTAAACAAATTTATTATTAACCAATTTTCCCGGTTAGCATGCTAGCAATAATGATTGAAAATACTAAAAGACTAATAAAAACATACAAATAGTCTCTTTCAAGCGCGAAACCTATTGCTGAAAATAAAACCCGTAAAATAGGTGTACCAATTAACAAAATAATACCTAATTGAATAATTGCCTGCCCTTTAAAATTAAACGCTGCTGGGATTAATTGTTTGATATAATGTACAAAATCGGGGATTCCTGTAAATTTGCTATAATTAATAATCGAATTTCCGTGCCTAAATAAAAAAATCATCCCTCCTAATAAAACAATACTAATTGATAAGGTAGTACCTGTTCGTAATACTTTACCTAACAGTATTTGAATATCAACATCTTTGAATTTTTTCATATTTTTTGGGGATAACTATTATTTTTTAGCTTTTATAAATTACCTTTTATTCCTTTATTAATCATTTGGATAGCTAAAAAAGCAACCACTATAGCAAAAATGTAACGAAGCCATTTTGATGAAGTTGTGTGTACCAATATTTTTGAGCCGGTAATTGCACCTAGCAATACGCCAATAACTACTGGCATTGAAAGTCCTGGACTGATGTAGCCTCTTTGTAAATATACTACAGCACTTGCAGAAGCGGTTACACCAATCATAAAATTACTGGTAGTAGTGGATACTTTAAAAGGCACCTTCATGATAGTATCCATTGCGATAACTTTTAGGGCACCTGAGCCTATCCCTAGTAAACCTGAAATTACGCCCGCAAAAACCATCATAAAAAAGCCACCTCCGATGTTGTCAATTCCATATGAAACTTGACCATCAGAAGTTGGATAAACACTATCCAATCTTAATTTTTCTCCTAGATATGATTTTTCTTTAGCAACAAATGGAACCTTATTTTTTAGGGATAGCAATGCTGAAAGAATTAAAATAATTCCAAAAAGTATAGAAATAAATTGTGGAGGAATATAAATAGCTAACAAAGCTCCGGTTAAGGCACCAATTGTTGTGGCTATTTCTAAAAACATACCCAAACGCATGTTGGTAATGCCTTCCCTTACAAATGTTGCGGCCGATCCGGAAGACGTAGCAATAACAGAAACCAATGAAGCTCCAATAGCATAATGAATATCAACATGCAAGGCCAAAGTTAGCATTGGGATAATAACTACCCCACCGCCTAGTCCAGTTAATGAACCCAATAAGCCTGCAAAATACGAGCCTAATAAAACTATTATGGTAAATACTATTACCGACATACTTTATAAAGATTATTAAAATTCAAAAATAGGGATAAATTCTTAGTGAGCACTTTTGTTTTTTAAATCAGAAAATGTGAAATCAATTTTAAACTACAAACCTTTCTTGGATTTTGTTTATAGGTTTATTTTTTAAAAATCTTACACTAAAAATTACAATTGGCTTATTTATGATATGGGTCATTTTTAAGTATTTTTGCAACCTTAAAGAATAAACCATGGGTTACCAAAGTTTAAATGCCTGCATTTTAGATCTTGAGCGAAGCGGCCATTTAATTCGAATAAAAGAGGAGGTTGACCCATTTTTACAAATGGCTTCTATCCATTTACGTGTATTTGAAAATGAAGGACCCGCTATTTTATTTGAAAACGTAAAAGGCAGTAAATTTGCGGCGGTTTCTAATTTATTTGGAACCTTAGACCGTTCGCGTTTCATCTTCAGAGATACACTTGACAATATTAAGGTTTTGGTCGATTTAAAATCAGACCCCATAAAGGCCATTAAAAATCCGCTTAAATATGCCCATGTAGCTTTAACTGCTTTATCTGCTCTACCTTTGAGAACCGGAAAAAATGTACCGGTTAATTGGGGGCGATGCCAAATAAGCGATTTACCACAAATTATAAACTGGCCAAATGATGGTGGTCCTTTTGTCACCATGCCGCAAGTTTATACGGAGGATATCGACAAGCAAGGCATCATGAATGCTAATTTGGGCATGTATCGTATTCAAATTGCCGGAAATGAATATCTGCCTGAACAAGAGATGGGTTTACATTATCAATTACACAGGGGTATTGGCGTGCACCAAACCAAGGCCAATGCCAAAGGACAACCTTTAAAGGTGAGCGTTTTTGTTGGTGGCCCTCCTTCGCACCCTGTTGCGGCAGTTATGCCTTTGCCTGAAGGTTTGTCTGAAATGACGTTTGCTGGTGCCTTAGGCAACCGTCGTTTCCGTTATTTTTACGATCAAGAAGGCTTTTGTATTTCATCAGATGCTGATTTTGTAATTACTGGTACAGTAATGCCACACGAAAATAAACCAGAGGGCCCTTTTGGTGATCATTTGGGATATTATAGCCTCAAACATCCATTCCCATTACTTAAAATACATAATATTTATCACCGTAAAGATGCGGTTTGGTCGTTTACAGTTGTTGGTCGACCGCCACAGGAAGATACTAGTTTTGGTGCCTTGATACATGAAATAACCGGGAAAGCCATTCCTAAAGAAATTCCAGGTCTTCACGCGGTGAACGCGGTGGATGCTGCTGGAGTACATCCCCTTTTATTTGCTATCGGTAGCGAGCGATATACCCCGTATATTAACGAACGTAAACCACAAGAAATATTAACCATTGCCAACCATATTTTAGGTAAAAGTCAGTTAAGCTTGGCAAAATACTTATTTATTGCAGCAAAAGAAGACGACCCAAATTTGAATGTGAATGATATAGGCGGTTTCTTAAAACACATATTACAAAGAGTTGATTTAACGCGTGACCTCCACTTTTATACCAAAACTACTATTGATACGCTCGACTATAGCGGCGTTGATTTAAACTCAGGAAGTAAAGTTGCCTTTACCATTGCTGGCGAAATAAAAAGAGAATTATGGACAGAATTACCTGCTCGTTTTAACCTTCCCCGACCAATTGAGAAGTATAAAATGGTGATGCCGGGAGTTTTGGCAATAGAAGTTCCCCGAAATATTAAAACAAGTGATTTACCCATTATACTTGAAATATTGGATGAACATTTAAGGGAGGAAGAATTAAACGGCTTACCTTTGATGGTTTTGTGTGATGATGCCGACTTTACCGCACAAAACCTCAATAATTTTGTTTGGGTAACCTTTACCCGAAGCAACCCTTCGCACGATATTTATGGAATAAACAGTTTTACCAAACATAAACATTGGGGCTGTAACGGGCCGCTCATTATTGACGCCCGAATTAAACCTCACCATGCCCCTGTTTTGGAAAAAGACCCTTCAGTTGAAAAAACGGTGGACAAAATGGGTGAAAAAGGTGGTTCGCTTTACGGAATAATTTAATCGGGCTATTATAAATTTTAGATGAAAAAAAATTTAACTACTTCCTTCGTTGTTTTTTTGATATTTTCTGTTTTTTCATGTGGAAAAAAAGCTATAAATACGCCTCCTTTCACCATCTCAAAAGAATTTAAAACTGATTCTTTAACTACCCTGAATGTTCATATCAGCACTCGATTTAAACTAAAACAGCTTTTATCAATAGCTAGTAAAATAAAGGCAGATAGTGCGCAAATCACAAATCTGGAAATTCATTATTTACTACCCGGTAATACAGATATAAGTGCCGGCGATAATAGTTTTTATGCCTTAGCCAAACTTTTAAAACCGAGTGAAGTAAAAGCAACAGACACCCTAAAGGATGATGCTGAAAATGTGTACCGAATAAAACTAATAGGTTTAAATGCCGAAAAAGCAAAAAAGCTATTCGAACTAAAAAACGATGCCTTGATAGGTAAAAACATTGTTGGTAAGTTTATTGATGATTATAACCATACGGTAATAATCCCATTTAGAGATAGCCTCGATAAAAAAAGTAATTTATACGTAATTGAGCTTGATTCGACTTCTAAAATAGTATCGGCTACGGTGACATTAAAAGTAACTCAAGAAGGAGTTGATAAATATTTAGTCTCTCAGCAAGGAGATTATATTACTATAAAAAATCAAGTATTGGCTCAATTTGCTGCCGATGGTTTAGGGGTACCTTTTAATAGTATCAAAGCTGGCTATTAATCTTTCCTGTTCCTAATTATTACATCTTATTAAAATATAAGGATTGAAGAATGGGCTACAACAGTATTAATGGTTGTTTTGGCCTTCAAAATGTGTTTTATAATAGTTTAAAGCCTCTTCTGCCATTGCTTTATGGTCTCTGTGCCAATTAATTATTTCATCAATATTCTTAAAGCTTAATTCCAGACTTTCGTGCGATTTTACAATCACACCGCTTATGTATTTACAATAATACAGGATATGAACAGTGGTATGCGGCTGATTAAAATCGCCAGGTAAACGAGTGAAAAATTTGATGATTTCTACTGGTTCTACAACAATTTGAGCCTCCTCCATAAATTCCCTAACAATAGCTGTTTCTGGTCCTTCCAAAACATCAACCCAACCACCCGGCACTCCCCACAATTTATCATCACTGCGTAATTCAAGTAATATTTGTCCTTCCTCATTAAAAATCGCTCCATTTACCCCAATTTTCGGGGTGATATAACCTAATTCATTTTTGAAGCGTTCAGTTATTTCGGCAGTTGCCAAACCGGTAAATTCAGCATATTCATTTGCAGTAAGGTTTAATAGGTTATTATAATTTTCAATATCGTAATGATTTTTGGTGTAATTAAGTCCAAGTTGAGCAATGCTGCGAACTTTATCCAATAAATCCAGATAGTTCTTTTTCAATTTTTTTTTGTTCTAATCTAGTTGAAAAATAGATTCTATATATTATCAAACATTTTTATATTAAAATAATTAAAGATTGTTGAAGCTTTAACGTTTACATATAATAGTATTGAAGACCTAAAATAGAAATAATCATTAATGATTAAATTTCAAAATGAATTGTCAATTTTATTAGTTTTGGTTTTTTAATTTTTCTTTTCTCCAATTTCTACCAATTATAAAACTAGTAAAACTTAAAAGGAGTATTAAAAATATTTTTAAACAACCACCTATCCAACCATTATGGTAAATTGGAACTCCCCCATAAAATAAACCTTTAACTTGGTCAGTTATCACGTCATGCCCTTCCATTTCATAAGATATCGCTAAGAATAATATTGAGTCAATAAAAAACAGTGCAAGAGATGTTAAAACTAATAAGATAAAAGCAATACGAATTTTTTTAAATTCAAAATATAAACACCTAAGGAAATAAACAAAAAAACCAACAAATAGAAAATTTATGAAGGGCGTATTAAAATGGGGATATACAGGATTCATCCAAGGCCCCCTGAAATAAGTATCATGTAAATTTATATCCAGAGGTGTATTATTGGATAAAAATTTGAGCGAAATTTGGGAGGCAACCAGACATCCCAATAGCCATATTAACTCGATTAGGATATTTTTTTTCATGCTCAAAAGACTAACATTTTATCCAAAGTCATTATTTTCAATAAACTAACTTAAAAAATATAAGGATATTAGGATATAAATATTTAATTACTCTATTCATTTCATCTCATCCAACACCCTAAATATCTTCTCCTTTACTTGCCTGCTTGAGCCGTTGAAATTATTCACCATGATAGAAAAGCATAGTTCACGCCCATTATATGTTTGGTAACCAGCATAAGTTAATACGTTTTGTATACTACCACTTTTCATACGCATGTTGTTGTAAATTGGTAAACTTTCATAAAAATCATTAAACCAGGACTCTTTTTTCGCATTTTGTAGAATGGAGGCCAAGGTTAAGGTGGTCACCCTATCACCGGGTGAAAGACCGCTACCATCAGCAATGTTTAGTGAATGTGGGTCTATCCCTTTAGCTTTCCAAAAGTCTTGTACCACCTCAACCCCATTTTGTGTAGTTACAGGTTTACCAGCTTTCCAGGCCAGTGTTTTTAATAATTGCTCGGCGTAAAGGTTAATGCTTTTTTTATTCAACCAATAAACAATTTGGCTCAAGGTTGGCGATGAAATGCTGGCTAAGTTTTTTGTAATTGGAGGGATTGCCAATCCTTTTTCTCTCAAAGTAGTAGCCGATTCGGGCGGATTACTTACTAAAATGCCAAGTCGTGCCAAAGTATCATTCAACCTGTAAGCCAAATCAAAAGCAGGGTCGGGTATCGCTACCGAAATACTTTTTTTTGTTTGGTCAACGGCATAAGTTCCTCTTATAAAAACTGTTTTCCCACCTATTGGCAAATAGGCATAGGCATTATCTCCGGTATTTGCGGGGGCGTTTACCAATTCACTTTTAAAATTTAAGTAGCCAGTTGCCGGTACTGTTGTAAAAGTATTTATCGGACTATCAACATCCCCCGTTTTAAGCTTCAAATCAAACTGATTTTCGCGCCAGCAAAGTCCGGAAGTACCGGCTCCATAATAATTACCGATATCCTGCCATATCCATCCATCGGGTATGGATTGTGAGCCAAACAAGCTATCATCGCCAATTATCCTACCGTTTATTTTTTTTATGCCACCTTGTTGAAGGGCAGTTACCATTAAGGTTAGCACATAATTTTCTTTAGTATGCTCATAGCGCCAACTCCCAAGTGTAGGGTCTCCGGCACCTTTAATAATCACATCACCATTCAAAACACCATCGGCACTAACACCCCCATTATATCCAATTTGAGTTTGGTATTGAAAATCCTTTCCCAACAAATAAAAAGCTGAAATGCTTGTAATAGTTTTTAGCGTAGAGGCAGTTGCCAAACCCATAGATGGGTTTACAGCGAAAATCTTTTCATCGTTTTTGGCATCTAAAACGGTTAATGATACCGAAGCATATTTAAACTGACTATCGGCTTGCAACCTGTTGAACGCGGCTTGCAGTTTTTGGTCGAGTGTTTGCCCAAAACCAAAAAAGGAAATAAATAAAAAACTAATCAGCCAAATCCACTTCACCATCATCTTTCGAAAAATATTTTGTTACATAATAAATAGGTATTCCAACCAAAACGATACCTAAACCATATAACGCAAATGAACGTTTATAAATCAGTAATAAGATACAAAAACTGATACCCATCAAAATATAAATCGCAGGCAAAACAGGATAACCAAAGGCTTTATAAGGTCGTTCTAATCCGGGTTTTTTAATTCTTAAAATATAAATTCCAAAAATAGTAAGTACATAAAAAATTACCACAACAAGCGAAATCATATCTAACAAATCGCCGTATTTGCCACTCAAACATAATAAAGAAGCAACCAAGGCCTGTATCCATAAACCAAACTCAGGTACAGCAAACTTATTAAGGTTGCTTGTACGCTTAAAAAACAAACCATCCTTTGCCATGGTATAATATACCCTGGCACCCGACATAATTAACCCGTTATTACAGCCAAAAGTCGAAATCATAATCATAACTGCTATAATTTTTGTGCCAATATCCCCAAAAATAGCTTGCGATGCTGTTACCCCTACCCTATCTTTAGTTGCTGTAGCAATATCGTGCAATGGTAATACTCCCGTATACATTACGTTAGCCGAAACATAAATAATAGTTACTATTAACGTCCCTAAAAACAAACTTAAACCCACATTACGTTTTGGGTTATTCATTTCGCCGGCAATAAAAGTCACATTGTTCCATGAGTCACTACTAAAAATAGAACCTACCATTGCCGAGGCTATGGCACCTAATGCTGCTGCCATGGTCAAATTACCGAAGCTACCATCGGCATGTAAATTGCGTAAGCTCCAGGCATTGCTCCAATTGGCATGCCATAAAGTTCCTTTTAGGGCAAAAAAACCAAATATAATTAAGCCAAATAAACTACCCAGTTTGGTGATGGTAAAAATATTTTGAATTACCTTACCATTCTTAATCCCCTTAGTATTGATATAGGTTAATAAAAGAATCACGCCAATTGAAACCAACTGCGCGGCACTTATTTGAAAATGACCAAAAAATGTTTGAGACTGAAAAATAATATTATCCTCGCTCAAAGGATTAAAGATGTAGGCAGCAAATTTAGAAAACGCTACACCTACCGCGGCAATGGTGCCAGTTTGTATAACCGCAAAAAAGCTCCAACCGTATAAAAAGCCGGTTAATTTGTTATAAGCTTCCTTAAGGTACACATATTGCCCACCGGCCTTAGGATACATGGCACTCAATTCGCCATAGCTTATGGCTGCTGTTAAAGTCATGAAGCCAGTAATAAGCCATACAGCAATCAACCAACCTGCCGAACCTACATTTCGCACTATATCGGCACTTACAATAAAGATACCCGAGCCTATCATGGAACCTGCAACTAGCATGGTGCCATCAAGTAATCCAAGCTCATGTTTTAATTTTGTTGACCCTGTTTTTTGATCCATCAATTATTTTTTAGTTGAAAGTTCTAAAATATTCAAAAAACTTTAATAATGACAGGCTATTGTAAAGAAATTAATTTGCTATTTTGCGCCATCCAATTATATAAACAAACATTAGCGGATAATCGACTTAACAATCTAAATTAAAATGGATCTTTTAAACAATTACTTAATTTATTTAATACCTGTTTTTGGGTTAATTGGTATTGTGGCAATGGGAATAAAGGCCGCATGGGTTACCAAACAAGAAACAGGTGATGCCAGCATGAACCAGCTTGCAGGTTATATTGCTGATGGAGCTATGGCATTTTTACGTGCCGAATGGAAAGTATTGGCTTACTTTGTAGTTATTGCAGGTGTATTACTTGCATGGTCAGGTAGCACGGTTGCTACATCAAGTCCAATTATAGCCATTTCGTTTTTATGTGGAGCCTTTTTATCGGCATTTGCTGGATACTTAGGAATGAAAATTGCTACCAAAGCAAACGTGCGTACTACACAGGCGGCCAAAACAAGTTTGGCCAAAGCACTCAAAGTATCATTTACTGGTGGAACCGTAATGGGTTTAGGCGTTGCAGGTTTAGCAGTTGTTGGCTTAGGATCATTATTTATAGTATTTTATACAATATATGTTGTTAAAACCGGTGGAAATGTAAATGGTGAAGACATGGCCCGTGCGCTTGATGTATTAGCCGGTTTTTCATTAGGTGCAGAATCAATCGCATTATTTGCCAGAGTTGGTGGAGGTATTTATACCAAAGCAGCCGACGTAGGTGCCGACTTAGTTGGTAAAGTTGAAGCTGGTATCCCGGAAGATGATGTACGTAACCCTGCAACCATTGCAGATAACGTAGGCGATAATGTTGGTGACGTTGCAGGTATGGGTGCCGATTTATTTGGCTCGTATGTAGCAACGATGCTTGCTACCATGGTTTTAGGTCGCGAAATAGTATCTCCTGATAAATTTGGTGGCATTGCTCCTGTTTTATTACCAATGGTAATTGCAGGATTAGGAATTATATTCTCCCTTATCGGAGCTTCCTTTGTAAGAATTAAAAACGAAACAGATAGCGTTCAAAATGCGCTTAATATAGGTAACTGGACTTCTATTGCATTAACCGCCGTTGCTACATACTTTTTAGTGCAGTGGATGTTACCTGCAGGTGAATTCCATATGTCGCGTGATTTGGTAGATGGTAAATTAGGTGGAGCATTAAAGGCAGGTGCGTCGAGCTTTACCCGTGATGGCGTATTTATGGCAATTGCGGTTGGTTTAATTGTAGGTACCTTAATGTCAATGATTACTGAATATTATACTGCTATGGGCAAGCGCCCTGTTTTGGGCATTATTAGGCAATCATCAACCGGACATGCTACCAATATTATAGCAGGTTTAGCAGTAGGTATGGAATCAACTGTATTGCCTATCTTAGTTTTAGCAGCTGGTATTTATGGTTCATATCATTTTGCAGGTTTATATGGCGTTGCTATTGCAGCTGCTGGTATGATGGCAACCACTGCCATGCAATTATCAATTGATGCTTTCGGACCAATTGCCGATAACGCCGGTGGTATTGCCGAAATGAGTAGGTTGCCTGAAGAAGTAAGGCACCGTACTGATAATTTGGATGCCGTAGGTAACACTACCGCAGCTACCGGTAAAGGTTTTGCTATTGCTTCGGCAGCATTAACTTCCCTTGCATTATTTGCCGCCTTTGTGGGAGTTGCTGGTATTGAGCATATTGATATTTACAAGGCAGATGTACTTGCTGGTTTATTTGTTGGAGGAATGGTACCGTTTATATTCTCATCCTTAGCTATTTCGGCAGTTGGAAGGGCAGCTATGGCCATGGTAGAAGAAGTAAGGCGTCAGTTCCGCGAAATACCGGGCATTATGGAATATACCGGAAAACCTGAATACGAAAAATGTGTCGCCATTTCAACGGCAGCCTCTATCCGCGAAATGGTTGCTCCTGGGTTAATTGCTATTATTACACCAATTATTATTGGTTTCGCTTTCGGACCAGAAGTACTAGGTGGTTTGTTAGCTGGTGTAACTGTATCGGGTGTGTTAATGGGAATTTTCCAAAGCAATGCAGGTGGTGCATGGGACAATGCCAAAAAATCATTCGAAAAAGGTGTGGAAATAAATGGAGAAATCTATTACAAAAAATCAGAACCGCATAAAGCTTCCGTAACTGGTGATACCGTAGGCGATCCTTTCAAAGATACTTCAGGACCATCAATGAATATTTTGATCAAATTGATGTCGATCGTTTCATTGGTTATTGCTCCACATTTAAACAGCCATAGACAAAAACCGGTTAGTTTGAGCCATCCAATACAAAAAACAATTAAGGTACAAGCCTTAAACAATCAAATGTTTAAGGTTGACCATAAAGGATAATTCAACAAATATCCAGAACAAAAACCTCCAAAGTTATAAGCTTTGGAGGTTTTGTATTTATATTGAAAGTAAACCACATAAAAGTAAACGATTCCAACTTAATACAATTCATTCACCCATTTTAATTTGGAATTATAATCAATTAACCTATTTACATCCTAAGCTTTTAGAATTAAAAAAAATTAAGTACGTTTGGGAAACGTGATTAAACTTTTAAACTGATCTTAAAATAACAAATGAATTTATTTATTAAAAAGCCCATAGCTCAGCTAATGGCTGCCTCGAAAGAGACGGAAAAAACCCTTAAAAGAACACTAGGTGTTAGTTCGCTAATAGCCTTAGGGATTGGGGCAATTATTGGTGCCGGTTTATTTGTGCGTACGGCTCAAGCAGCAGGTGAATCAGCCGGACCAGCAGTTACTATTTCATTTATTGTGGCAGCCGCAGGTTGTGCGCTTGCGGGTTTATGCTATGCCGAATTTGCCAGCATGATTCCTATTGCAGGTTCAGCTTATACTTACTCCTATGCAACCATGGGTGAATTAATTGCATGGATAATTGGTTGGGATTTGGTTTTAGAATATGCACTGGGTGCTGCAACGGTTGCTATTGGTTGGTCGGAATATTTAAATAATTTTTTAGATACGTTTTTTCATACCCACATACCCTATGCGTTATCACATTCACCTTTTCAAACATGCGATTTAAAAACTGGGATGTATGGTGCTGAATTTGGCGTTCATGGTATAATGAATTTACCTTCCGTTTTTATTCTACTTCTTTTAACATTATTACTTATTAAAGGAACTGCGGAATCGGCAGTGGTAAACAATGTAATAGTAATAGTAAAACTTAGTATTGTTTTATTAATTATTGGTTTTGGATGGCAATTTATTCATACCGAATATCATCAACCGTATTTAATTCCTGCAACTCAGCCAGATGTGAAATTAAGCACTGGCGAAATTCATAAGTATTCCGATTTGATGAACCATGGTTGGCTCGGAGTTTTACGAGGGGCAGGAGTAGTATTCTTCGCATTTATTGGTTTTGATGCAGTTTCCACTGCCGCGCAAGAAGCTAAAAACCCACAAAAAGATATGCCTAAAGGTATATTAATATCTTTGGTTATTTGTACTGCTTTATACATCTTATTTTCGCATGTATTAACTGGCCTAGCTCCATTCTCAGATTTCTTAAAACAAGGCAAAGAAGCATCTGTAACTTATGCTATTAATCATTCAATGCCTGGTTACGGTTGGTTGGCTAAGTTTGTAACAATAGCAATTTTAGCAGGTTTTTCATCTGTTATTTTGGTTATGCTTTTAGGACAAACTCGCGTATTTTATACCATGAGTACTGATGGTTTAATTCCAAGAGCCTTTTCTGAATTACATCCAAAATACCGTACTCCATACAAATCTCAAATGTTATTTTTTGTATTTGTTTCCCTTTTTGCAGGTTTTATTCCTGGCGATGTTGTTGGTGATATGGTAAGTATAGGAACACTTTTCGCTTTTGTACTGGTTTCAATAGGAATCTTTATTTTAAGGAGAACTGATCCAAATATTGTTCGTCCCTTTAAAACACCTTTGTACTATATTGTTTGCCCGTTAGGAGCCATTGTTTGTTTTGCTATGATGGCTGGTGAGAAAGCAGATAACTGGTTGCGTTTAATTGTTTGGTTGTTAATAGGATTTATTATCTATTTCGGTTATTCAATCAAAAAATCGCATGTGCGCCATGGAAAAGTAGAATTACCTATTGATCCACCTAACCCTGAATTTATAGACTAAATGAATCTTATACTTCAAGCCCCTGATTAATCAGGGGCTTTTTTATTGACATATTTTTTACAACCATATTATAAATTAGTTGCACCTTTGCCGAAATTTAGGAATTAAAACATTTAACCATGCATCCAATAATTTTCAGGGAGGTTTTATCGGTTACTTTGATACTTTTTGCCATTATTGATATGGTAGGTAATGTGCCAGTAATAATTGAAATGAGGCAAAGGGTTGGTCATATCCAATCTGAAAAAGCAACACTGGCAGTTTTAGTAATTATGATTGCTTTTTTATTTGGTGGTGATGAATTGCTTGCCATAATAGGTTTAGATGTATCGTCATTCGCTATTGCAGGTTCTGTTGTAATTTTTATAATTGCCATGGAAATGGTATTGGGTATACAATTGTTTAAAGAAGAGATGCCCGAAACTGTTTCAATAGTTCCTATCGCCTTCCCCTTAATTGCTGGCGCCGGTACAATGACAACCTTATTATCATTAAAAACTCAATATCAAACTCAAAACATTGTTATTGGCATCATTTTAAACACCATTGTGGTTTATGCTGTACTGAAGAATGTAAGATGGATTGAAAAACTACTTGGTAAAAATGGTTTGAATATATTAAGAAAAGCCTTTGGGGTAATTCTATTGGCAATAGCAATCAAGCTTTTCCGTGGAAATGCCCATATTTAATAGGATTTATTAATGTTTAATTTTTACGGTTGAACAAGGTTGCTAAAGGTATTTCCGTAATAACGCACG
>CAIYNX010000307.1 GCA_903927645.1 uncultured Mucilaginibacter sp. | reverse complement strand
TTTTTAATAAAATAAAATTTATATGTTGGTTAATGTTCTTAATAATTTTTAAACAAAAAAAATTGAATCTATAAAATTCAATTTGAGAATGTTTACTAAATAATTAGGCAAGATTAAAGCTAAAAAAAACCTGAATTTAGAGCGTTTTATCCTTATTAAAATATAAAAAAATGAAAAAAATTTTATTAATCTGTTTTTTCCTTATAGGAATTTCGACAATTTCAAAGGCGCAAGGTGGAGGCATGATGAGAAGGAGCCCGGAAGAACAGGCAAAACAATTACAAACTCAACTTAGCCTTAGCGATGATCAAACATCAAAGATCACCACTATTTTAAAAGCTCAAGCGGCAAAAAGAGATAGTATTAGGACAGCCTCTAACGGAGATAGGGAGGCAATGATGCAAGCCATGATGCCTTTAATGAAGAGTAGCAATGATCAAATAAAGGCATTATTAACTACAGACCAAGCAGCTGCATTTCAAAAAATACTTGATGAACGACGTGCAAGAATGATGCAAGGTGGAGGTAATAATTAGAAAAAATATATTTTATTAAAAGCACCAAATAAATTTGGTGCTTTTTTGTTTAAAAAAAGAATTTTAATTGAATAAGGTTCAACAACATATTAATAAGAAACTCGAAGAAAGGATTTTATCGGGTAATTTAAGGCAATTGAGCAAATTTGATTGCTTAATTGATTTTTGTTCCAACGATTATTTAGGCTTTGCGCGTTCTTCAATTTTAAAAAACACCATTACCAATGAGCTTGCCCATATTTCTATAATTTCAAATGGTTCAACTGGTTCAAGATTATTGTCAGGAAATTCTGAATATGCTGAAAATTTAGAAAAAACAATTGCATCAATGTATCACTGTGATGCCGGACTAATCTATTCCACCGGGTATACTGCCAACTTGGGTCTATTCTCGGCCTTACCAGAAAAGGGTGATACCATTATTATGGATGAGTTAATTCATGCCTCAATTATTGATGGTGCCAGACTCAGTTTTGCCAATCGTTTTAAGTTTAAGCACAATGATTTAAAAAGCCTCGAAGATAAACTTAAAAAATCAACAGGTATTTGTTATGTAGTTATTGAAGGTGTTTATTCTATGGATGGTGATTCGCCAAATATCGAAGCCATATTAACCTTAACTGAAAAATATCAAGCCAATTTAATAATAGATGAAGCCCACTCTATTGGATTATATGGACTTGGATTAGTTAATAATTTGATAAGTAATCGGATTTTTGCAAGAATTATCACCTTCGGAAAAGCTTTAGGTGGTCATGGTGCAATTATACTTGGCAGTAAGAGTTTAATAAATTTTTTGATAAACTTTTCAAGGCCTTTTATTTATACTACAGCACCTCCGCTGCATCAATTAGTTGGCATTAATATGGCTTTTCAACTACTATTACAATCTGAAAATGAAATATTAAATTTAAAAAAGAATATAGCTTTTTTTAAATCTAATATTTTAACCAATGAATACTTTCCAATATTAAGAAGCGATAGTGCTATACAATGCTTAATTTTAAAAAGTAATAATTTAGCCAAAGATTTATCGGTAAAATTACAATTGTTAGGGATGGATGTTAGGCCAGTATTAAGTCCTACAGTTGCAAATGGAAGCGAAAGAATAAGAATATGTTTGCATTCCTATAATTCAAATACCGAAATTGAATTACTTACAAATACAATAAATAGTTTTATAAATGGTAGATGATAGAATATTTATTACCGGTATTGGTACAGGCGTAGGTAAAACCATTGTCTCAGCAATATTAACAGAAAAATTCAAAGCCGATTATTGGAAACCAATTCAATCCGGCGATTTGGATAATAGTGATACAACCAATGTTAAAAGTTTAATATCAAATAATACAACTGTTTTTCACCCAGAGGCTATAAAACTAAATCAGCCTTATTCGCCGCATAAATCAGCCGCATTGGATGGAATTGTAATTGATGAAAATCAAATTATTTGTCCGGTAACAAATAACAAGCTTTTTATTGAAGGTGCTGGTGGGCTTATGGTACCTATAAATAACAAGTTTTTGATGATAGACTTGATTAAAAAACTAGGTGTTCCTGTTATTTTGGTTTCAAGTAATTATTTAGGTAGTATTAACCATACACTTCTTTCAATAAAAATGCTAAATCAATACCAAATTCCATTAAAGGGAATAATTTTTAATGGAGTAAATGACAGCTATACCACCGATTTTTTATTAGCATATACCGGGATTAAATTATTAGGGCATTTACCAATATTAAAAAAAATTGATAAAGATTCAATTAGTAAACACAGCACCTACATAATTGATGATTTATAAAAATAACATGAAAGAGTTTTTTACCAATATAAATTGTTTAAAACTTGTTTTATTTGATATTTACATTCATAATCAGTTTTAACAGTATGATTAAAAATATTACAGTTGTAGGTTCAGGAACTATGGGTAATGGTATTGCCCACACTTTTGCACAAAATGGATTTATTGTAAACCTTACCGATATTAATGATGAGGCCCTAATAAAGGCTATAAATACCATTTCAAAAAACCTTGACAGGCAAGTGGCTAAAGAAGTTATTACCGAAGCCCAAAAAAAAGAAACCTTAAATAATATTAATACAAACGCTAATTTAAGTGAATCGGTTAAAGATGCTGATTTGATTGTTGAAGCAGCTACTGAAAATAACACTATTAAGTTAAGCTTATTTAAACAACTAAGCGAATTATGTAAAGATAACGCCATACTTGCTTCAAATACATCAAGTATTTCAATAACACAAATTGCATCTGTAACTAAAAACCCTGGCAATGTAATTGGAATGCACTTTATGAACCCGGTACCAGTAATGAAGTTAGTAGAGGTAATTAAAGGTTATGCTACAACTAACGATGTAACAAATACCATTATGCAACTTTCGAGGCAAATAAATAAAGTGCCTGTTGAAGTAAATGATTATCCGGGTTTTGTAGCCAATCGTATTCTAATGCCAATGATCAATGAGGCTATTTATACATTGTTTGAGGGGGTTGCCGGGGTTAATGAGATTGATACTGTTATGAAATTAGGGATGGCACATCCTATGGGACCATTGCAATTAGCAGATTTTATTGGATTGGATGTTTGCCTTGCTATATTAAACGTATTACACAACGGATTTGGTAACCCCAAATATGCTCCTTGCCCATTATTAGTAAACATGGTAGCGGCGGGCCAATTAGGTGTAAAAAATGGAAACGGTTTTTATAAATATACTTCAGGCGACAAAACTTTGATAGTGGCCGATAAATTTTTAAAAGTTTAATCTACCTGTTAAAGAGCTAACATATTACCATTTTATATTTTTTTCGATATAAGCTATCAGGTCATCTGCCATGGCTTGTTGCTCCTTGACACTGGGGTGACCAGGAGTGTTCTTATAAGGAATAATATGGCTATAAATATTTTTATCATGCAAGCCTTCAACCGCTTTTTCAATATACCCCGACCATGGTGAACCTTCTTTTGAAGCGTCCATAGATCCTAGAATACATACTATAGGTGCCAAAGGATATTTATTCCGAATTGATTTGATAAAATCACTATAAGCATTAATGATATAGGTGTCAGAAGGAGGTTCTGTACCAAAACGAGCTTTAAATTCAGGATTGTCCTTTAATTTTACTATCCACGAGTCGTTTTGAAATAGGTTTATGATAACAAGGTTTGGTGTAAATTTTGAAAAATTCCATTTCTTGATGGAATCTCCCTCCTGTTCCCGATCATACATTTCTGACATGATTAGAGGAAACCAACTAACAGTAATACCAATTCCACTTTTAGAGGTATTATGAAGTTCGGCATTAAAATGACGAGCCATTATACCTGTATAGCTTAAATATGCATTTTCATAAGGACTTGTTCCCCTATCTTTACCGGTTGTATCTTCAACCGCATATCCACAACTAATTGAATTACCAAAAACTTCAATTTTTCTTTTCTGAGGTTTTGGTATGGCTAAAATGAAAGCATCCTTTGGTAACAAAAATTGGAAGAAGGAGGTTTTACCCATCCTACTTTCCGTTCGTTTAAATATTTCTAAAGTGTGTTTATTGCTTTTCAACCCGTCGGCTAAAAGGTAATCTTTTTTTACATTTTCAAGGTGAAGAACTTTAAATAGCTTGTCATCAACTATAATATTATAATAATTATCGCCAAGTTCATCCTTTATTGTTGCACTTATGGCTGTACCATTAAAATTCAATTTAATTTCGCTTGATGGCCAAGAAAGCTCAGCGGTTGAATCAGTCATAAATACCCTGCCAACAAAACGCAAAGCTTTGTTATTTATCGGAACAAGGGTTTGTGCTTTACAACATAAGCCAATAATCAGCAATAAAATACAATTAAAAAGTTTTTTTAACATACTTTAATATCTTTAATATATTTGAGAATTTTTAAATATTATATAGATAATATTATTTAAAATACACATAGGTAATTCCATCTCCTCCCCTATCAGCATGTTCATCCTCTAAGCGGTCAACTTGCTCATATTTTTTAAGATATTGTCTGATCATTTTACGTAAAATCCCGTCACCTTTGCCATGAATAATTTTCAAATTTCCAAAACCCATCATAACGGCTCTATCAAATAATCTTTCAATATTTCCTAAAGCGTCCTCTGTTCGCATACCTCTTACATCAATTTCAGGATTAAAGTTTGCTATATCATTGGTTTGCCGTGTATTAAAGTTTTTACGCAACTCTTTTGGTATGCTAAGCCGATCAATTTTAATGACCCTTTTTCTTTTAGCAACGGTACGCAAATCTCCAATAGCCATTACAATATTATCCTTCATTACCTCAAGTACTTGCCCGGTGGTTTCACTATCAGTTAGTTTTACCCAATCACCTGGTTTTAATGCGTCAACATCTTGCAATGGTTGAGCAATTTCCTCAACTTTTGTAGAATTCTTATGTAATTCAACTTGTAAATTTTCGCGTAATATTTTTGTTTTTTCTTTATCCGCGTTATTATTTTTTATTTCCGAAATAGTATTTTCAACAAGCTTATTGGCATTAATGATAATATTTTTTGCTTCATCCTTAGCCTCTCGTATCAATATTTTTTTATTTTCCTCTAAATAGTTTTTTAATTTTTCATTTTCTGCCTGAAGCTCATTCACTTTTCGTTGCTGTTTTTCAAGCTTAATTTTAGTATCAAATATTTCTTTCTTTTCGCGTTCCAAATCAACCAAAAGCGTATCAACCTTTTTCTGTCCGACACTTATTTTACTCTTAGCCAGATTTAAAACCTTTTCAGGTAGGCCTATTTTTTGGGCAATTTCAAAGGCGTAAGAGCTACCGGGTTTGCCTACCTCAAGACGGTAAAGGGGTTTCATTTCTACATTATTAAATAACATAGAGGCATTTTCAAGTCCTTCAGTATTACTTGCAAATATTTTAAGGTTTGAATAATGTGTAGTTACCATTCCCTTTACCTTTTTAAAATTCAATGATTCTAAAACGGCTTCAGCTATTGGTCCTCCAAACAAAGGGTCGGTACCTGTACCAAATTCATCTATCAAAATTAAAGTTTTGCCATTGGCTTGCTCTACAAACTCTTTCATTTTTGAAAGGTGGGCACTGTAAGTACTTAAATCACTTTCTATTGATTGGTCATCGCCAATATCTACAAATAGTTGCTTAAAAACTCCAACTACACTCGCCTCGGAAGCTGAAATCAGTAACCCTGCCTGTACCATCATTTGTAATAGCCCAACTGTTTTCATACATACAGATTTACCACCTGCGTTTGGCCCTGAAACCACAATTATTCTTGTGCTTTCATCAATTTGAACATAAAGTGGTACTACTGTCTTATTTTCTTTCTTAAAATTAAGATGTAATAGTGGGTGCCTTGCATTAACAAGCTTAAACTTTGCCTCATTCACCACTTGAGGCATTTCGGCTTCAATATCAATGGCAAATAAAGCTTTAGCTCTAACAAAATCGAGCTTGGTTAAAAATGAATGATAAGAAAGCAATAAGGGTACAAATGGTCGCAGTTCATCCGTAAGTGCAGTCAATATTTTAATTATTTCACGCCGACGATCAAATTCTAAATCTCGAATTTTGTTATTCAAACTAAAAACTTCCTCCGGCTCCATATAAACGGTTTGCCCGGATGATGATTCATCATGAACAAATCCTTTTAATTTTCGTTTATTTTCAGCCAAAATTGGTATACACAATCTACCATCACGCACGGTTAATGAACCATCTGCGGTCCATCCGTTGCTCGAAGCGTTTTTAAATATTTGGTCTATTTTTTTTCGTGCCTCCTGTTCGGCCTTTCCTATCCCAGTAGTAATTTCTAATAAATTACGAGAGGCGTTTGGCCTAATTTTCCCTTTTTGATCAATAATGGCATCTATCTTTTTTAAAATAGTTTTTTCAATGGGTAAATGTTCAAACAATGCTTCCAAATTCGGGTAAAGCCCTTCCCTATTACCAAAGTAGGCAATTACTGCAAAAACGGTTATTAACGATGCTTGTACTTGGTAAAATTCCTCTTCACTTAAAAAGGCTCCTTCAACTTTTGCTTTGTTTGCAAGTGCTTTAATGTCAAAAAAATGATGAATTGGTAATGCTTCATCATTTAATAAAATGTTTTTAAACTCGTTTGCCTGATGTAAAAATTTAACAATTTGATCAAAATTATTCATTACCTGGATGCGTTCAACCATCTGGCGACCCATATCACTCAGGCAATGTGTCTTTATAAGTTCTTTAACTTCGGTAAACCCAAGTTTATCAACACTATTTTTGGGGTATAGCATTTTTTTTGAGTTGTATATTATTTATTGAGTCGCTTTTATTTTTTAGGTTATCCTGTACCTTATCCATTATTAATAATAACTCAGATTCATTGGTGGTGTAATATTTAAAACTCCTATTAAATTGTGCCGAGTCGGTATGGTGCTTTTTAAATAAAGCTTGATATTTGCCAAAACCATATTTATACATGCTATCGGGCACATTGCTCACATTATACATTGAGCCATCTACAATTAGTAATTCAGTTAATAGGATAACCATATGTGGCTGATCTATAATGGGTTTGGCTGGTTTGTATTTATTGCAGGCCAACAAAAAAAATGAAATTGTAAAAAACAAGATGATATATTTTCGCATTCTTTAAAATAGGTGCTTATTATTGTGCAAAATTACGGATTAATGAGCATTACAGATAACATTAAACGCTTAAAAAGAGAAACCAGTTTATTAAATGTAAATTTAATTGCGGTATCAAAAACAAAACCAATAGAAGATTTGCAGGAAGCTTATGATGCAGGTCAACGCAAGTTTGGCGAAAATATGGTACAAGAATTGGTTGAGAAGCAAGAAAAACTTCCTAAAGACATTGAGTGGCATTTAATTGGCCATTTACAAACCAATAAGGTTAAGTATATAGCACCATTTATCAGTTTGATTGAATCGGTTGATAGTATAAAACTATTGATAGAAATTAATAAACATGCAGAAAAAAATAACCGAATTATAGATTGCCTCCTTCAAATTTACATAGCTGATGAAGAAACAAAATATGGTTTAGGCTTTGATGAAGCGATTGATTTATTGCGGTCGGAAGAGTTTAAGAGTTTAAAAAATGTACGTATTGTAGGCTTAATGGGCATAGCTACTAATACTGATAATGAAAAACAAATAAAAGATGAGTTTTATGAATTAAAAACATTTTTTGAAGGAGTAAAACAGAGTTTTTTTAGAAAAGAAAATTACTTTGACGTATTATCGATGGGTATGTCTTCCGACTATAAAATTGCCATTGAACAAGGGAGCAATATGGTAAGATTAGGTAGTACTATTTTTGGTTCCAGACCAAAAGTATAAGTTAACCTAGGATTTAAAAAAACAATAACCTAAATTAGAAATGGCCTTAAGCCAAAATTGAATAAAATAAATGAACGCAAGTTTAAGAATTGCCAATAAGGAAGATTGCCCACGTTTAATGGAACTGGTACATGAGTTGGCATTATATGAAAAAGCACCTGAACAAGTAACTGTAACACTAGCAGAATTTGAAGATGCAGGATTTGGTAATAATCCGGTTTGGAAAGCATTTGTAGCAGAAGTAGATAACGAAATTGTAGGTTTTGCGCTCTATTATGTACGATATTCGACCTGGAAAGGAAACAGAATGTACTTGGAAGATTTAATAATAACTGAAAAAATGCGTGGCAATGGAATAGGCAAGTTATTATTTGATAGGCTAATTCAAGAAGCAAAAGAATTAGGATTTAGCGGAATGGTATGGCAGGTGCTTGATTGGAATGAACCAGCCATTAATTTTTATAAAAAATATGGTGCAAATTTTGATGCAGGGTGGTTAAATGCATCAATATCTCGGGAGCAATTGTTAAATATTTAAATAAGGTTAATTAATGCTTGTTTTTAAGTTTGGAGGGGCATCTGTAAAAGATGCAGAAGGATTAGTAAATCTGGTTAAAGTTGTTAAAAAATTTGACGGCAACAAAATACTTATTGTGGTATCGGCTATGGGCAAAACTACCAATGCACTCGAAAAATTGGTAAATGCTTATTTTAATCAAAACATAAACCTTAATCAAATTTTTGATGAAATAAAGCAATATCACGAAGACATTTTAAAACAACTGTTTGAACCGGGGCATTCCGTTTTTGACGAAGTTGCGAATACTTTTGTAGAGATTGACTGGATTATTGAAGAAGAACCACAGGATAGTTTTGATTTTATTTACGACCAAATAGTTTCAATAGGTGAGCTCGTTTCTACACGTATTGTAAATGCTTACTTAAATATAAACGGAATTAAAAGCCAGTGGCTTGATGCCAGAGGATTTATCCATACCGATAATACTTATAGAGAGGGCCAGGTCCAATGGAACAAAACGCAAAAAAGTATAATTGAAAGAGTACCAAAGCTATTAGAAAAAGGCATTGTATTAACCCAAGGCTTTTTAGGAGGAACATCCGAAAATTTTACTACCACTTTAGGTAGAGAAGGTTCAGATTATTCGGCTGCTATATTTGCTGCATGTTTAGGTGCAGAATCTGTTACTACCTGGAAAGATGTTCCGGGAATTTTAAATGCAGATCCCAAACATTTTAAGGATACTATTAAATTTGATGAACTTACTTATAATGAGGCTATTGAAATGACCTTTTATGGTGCAAGCGTTATTCACCCTAAAACTATAAAACCATTACAAAATGCACACATACCATTATTGGTGAAACCATTTTACAATCCTATTGCCGAAGGCACAGTTATAAAAGAAAATGCGACTAATATCTTCATAAAGCCCATTATAATATTAAAGGAAAATCAGGTTTTGATTTCTATTACGGCTAAAGATTATTCCTTTATTTCTGAAAATAACTTAAGTGAAATATTTTTACTTTTTGCCAAAAACAACCTTAAAATAAATATGATGCAAAGTTCAGCTTTAAGTTTTTCAGTAAGTTTTGATTATGTTGAAGCAAAATTCATAAGCTTATTAAATTCGCTCAAAGAAAGATACAAGGTTAAGTATAATAATAATCTTTTATTAATAACTCTTAGGCATTACACAGAAACAAATTTGAAGGATTTAACAGCAAACAAAACTATTTTGCTTGAACAAAAAAGTAGAAATACAATTCAATTGGTAGTTAGCTAAATTTTTTACCACAAATTGTAAAAAAGTGTTAAACCAATAAAATTTTATCAACACAACCATTACTAAGGGCTATATTAGCCTTTTATTGTTATTAATTATTTTTCATGAGGCTATTCAAAGTACTTTTTATTTGGTTTTTATTTGTTTTTGCTTTTCAATTTTCTGCTTATTCTCAAGATGAGGCTAGTGTTTTAAATCAAATAATTGAAAAATCAAATAAGGCTTATACAAATTTCCCAATTGAGAAAGTTTACCTACACTTTGATAAACCATATTATGCTGTAGGCGATACTATTTGGTTTAAAGCATATTTAACTTATGGCCTACATCAACCTTCTCCTATTAGTAAAATTATTTATGTTGATTTATTTGGCCCCAAAGACAGCTTAATTCAAGCATTAAAATTAAAAGTTAAAAATAGTGTGGCCTGGGGATATATTCCATTATTGCAAAATTCATATAAAAAGGGCAACTACAGAATTGTGGGATACACAAATTGGATGAATAATGCTGGTTGGGATTATTTTTTTAATAAAAATATAACAATTGGAGATGCCATAAATAATGACGTTAGAACACAAATATCTTTTAAAAAAACAGTATTTAATAGGGTTCAAAAAATATCCTCAGGAATCTTTTTTAAAGATGATAATGGAAATCCCTATGTAGGGAAAAAGATAAGTTGGACCGTATATAAAGAAGGAGAAAGTATATTTAAAGGAAAGGCTGAAACCGATAAAACTGGATTTGCAGATATTAATTTTTTAAATCCTAAAAATATTGGTCTTGATTCAACTGTTTTAGTTACTAGTTTTGAAAACAACAATGATAAACAAGTACTAAATCAATTCTCACTTAAATCAATCGCAAAACCAAATGACATTCAATTCTTTCCGGAAGGCGGTCAACTATTAATTGGCCTAAGAACTAAAATTGCATTTAAAGCTGTGAAACCCGACGGTTTAGGTATTGAATTAAAAGGAACAATTACCGATAATGACAATAATTTAGTTACTGAATTCTCATCAACTCATTTAGGAATGGGCTTTTTTATGTTCACCCCCGAAGATAATAAAACTTACCATGTTAATGTCACCTTTGCAGATGGTACCTCAGTTTCTCCCGAACTTCCTAAAATTCAGTCAAATGGAATAAACATAAATTTGGATAACAAAGACCCTAATCAATTGTCGGTTAAAATACAAGCCGACCAAACGTTTTTTAATGAATATAAGGATAAAACATTTTTCATAATTTGTAAATCAAACGGGGCAATATGTTATGCAGCTAAAACAAATTTATCAGTTCAGGCATATACTTCAAACATTCAAAAAGATAAGTTCCCAACTGGCATTGTTCAAGTAACCCTATTTACCTCTGATGGTGAACCAATAAGTGAGCGAATTGCATTTATAAAACATAAAGACTATTTAACGCTTGGAATTAATTCAGACCATCCTTCGTATACAACCAGGCAAAAAGTAAAACTATATATAACGGCTAAAAACAACAATTTACCTGTAGAAGGAAATTTTTCTGTTTCGGTGATTGATGAAACAAAAGTTCCATTTAGCGAAAATAAGGAGACTTCAATATTAAGTTACCTGCTTTTAACATCTGATATCAAAGGTTATATTGAAGAACCTAATTATTATTTTATTCAGGAGGATGAAAAAACAAACTCAGACTTAGATGTATTGTTGCAAACCCAAGGCTATAGGCGTTTCAGTTATGATGGCATATTAAACAATAAAACACAACTTGTTAATTATTTTGTTGAACAAGGAATTGATATAAGTGGTACACTGCGTGCATCAAATGGATTACCAATTAACCATGGTAATGTATCCATATCAATACCTGATAAAAATTATTATAAAACTGTTTTAACAGATCCAGATGGCAAATTTAAATTTACTGATCTTGATTTTCTTGATTCGGCAAAAGTAAAAATTAGTGCCAGAAATAACGCACATGCAAGTGATTTGGTAATTTCAATTGATGGAGAACAGCCTCAAAGAATTGGATTAAACTATAATGCGCCAGATGAAATTTTAAATATAGATAGTGTTCTTAGTGCATATTTAAAAAACAGCAAATTACAATATACTAATACACATGTTTTAAAAGAGGTAGTAATTAGAGATAAACGAATTGTAAATAAAGTAAGTCATAAGGATTATTCTTCATTAAATAGCTTATCAGGCGAACCTGACCATTTAATTGATGGAAGTAGATTAAAAGATTGTAATTCAGTTTTAGAGTGCTTAAAGGCAATGGCGATGGGCATGATTTTTTCTGATAATAATTTTTACATATACAGAGACTATACGGCTGGCAAGAGAACTCCTGTTCAGGTTTTTGTAAAAGGAATGCCTGTAGATGTAAATACCTTGGCAACAATGAATGCTAATGAAATTGAATCAGTTGAAATTTTCTTAAAAGATCAATTAGGATTAATAAATAGCTCTTATGGTACTAATGGAGTAATTTCGGTAAATATGAAAGTTGCGCCCGTTGGTGAAAAATTAACCCTCCAACAATTAAGAGATTTATTACCACAGAAAAATGAACAAACTTTAATTCCAAAGGGATATCCACCTGTTAAAGTATTTTATATGCCTCGATATGAAGGCCCAAGATCAAGTCAACCTACTAAATTTGATACAAGAACCACTATTTACTGGAATCCGAATATCGAAATTGATAAAACAGGAACAAGTACAATTGAATTTTATAATGCAGATAGTAAGGCTACCTATAAAGTAATTATTGAAGGAATGGATAAAGATGGAGATTTAGGAAGGTATATTTATACCTTTAATGTTAACTAAAATACCTATTTATTCAAAAAGGAGGAACTGAAATTGAAAATAAAGATTTTAGCATTTGGGATCATCAAAGATATTTTTAGTTCAGCATCAATAATTATTGATATTGAAAATAATGAAACAATAGCAGAATTAAAACAAGTACTCGAATCTCAATTTCCTCAACTCATACAGCTTAAATCATACCTAATAGCTGTAAATAATGAATATGCGCTTCCTGATTATAAAATTAATGAGGCTGACGAAATTGCAATTATTCCCCCTGTTAGTGGTGGATAAACCAAGTTTTGCAAATATTCTTCTCTAAAAATAATATTATTTAAAAAATTTAGGCAAAGAATAGAAAAAATGCATTTGTAGCTATTTCAATTTGATTTATTTTTTATTTTTATTCACATAATTTCCAACCTGGTATTTTTTTCCTTTATAATTTTATTTTTTTAGTAATTTCTTTAATAAAGTAAAATAAAAATAGATTTTACTTCTTATTTTAGTAAAATCTTTAAAGAAAATAGCTTTTTTAAAAAAAAATTGAAATTTTTTTAATAAAATATGATGAATTTTATAAAAATAAATTAAATTCGCCTCAATAATTATTTAAATAAAGACAATATTAGATAACAGAACCAAATTTTACAAAAACGATAGACAATGGCAACTAAATTAGAGTATCTTTGGCTTGATGGGTATAAACCAACTCAAAGCCTGCGTAGTAAAACAAAAATTGAAAAGGATTTCAGCGGTAAATTGGAAGATTGTCCGAATTGGAGCTTTGACGGTTCTTCAACTGAGCAAGCACCAGGTGGATCATCTGATTGTATTTTAAAACCTGTTTTTATTTGTAAAGATCCAGGAAGATTAGATGCTTATCTTGTAATGTGCGAGGTACTTGATTCAACAGGCAAGCCACATGAATCAAACGGCAGGTCATTGATAGAAGATGATGATAATGACTTTTGGTTTGGATTTGAGCAAGAATATTTTTTATGGGATCCTGAAACAGATAAACCCTTAGGTTTCCCTGCTGGTGGATATCCTGGCCCACAAGGTCCTTATTATTGCTCAGTTGGTGCTAAAAATGCATTTGGCCGTGATATAATTGAAGAACACCTTGACCTTTGCTTAGAAGCTGGTTTAAATGTTGAAGGTATCAATGCAGAAGTTGCAGCCGGACAATGGGAATTCCAAATTTTTGCAAAGGGTGCTAAAGAAGCTGGTGATCAAATTTGGGTAGCTCGTTATTTACTTGAAAGAGTTGGTGAGGCACATGGTGTATCAATTAACTGGCATTGCAAGCCGCTTGGTGCTTTAGATTGGAATGGTTCAGGTATGCATGCTAATTTTTCAAATACTACATTAAGAACTTGTGGAAGCAAAGAAACATACACTAAGATTCTTGAAGCATTCCGTCCGGTTGTTGATGAATGTATAGCAGTTTATGGTGCCGATAATCATCTACGTTTAACCGGTAAACACGAAACAGCTTCAATTCATGATTATAGCTATGGTGTTTCTGATCGCGGTGCCTCTATACGCATTCCATTATATACTGTTCAACATGATTGGAAAGGCTATTTAGAAGACCGCCGTCCAAATTCAGCTGCTGATCCGTATAAAGTTGCTGCTGTAATTATCAAAACTGTAAAATCAGCTAAAATTTAATTCCTAACTAACTAAATATGCTCTCAAATCCCTAGTCTTTAAAAGCTAGGGATTTTTTATTTTGATACTAAATTTTTAGTGCTAAACTTTATAAATTCCAGATAATATTTTTCTAAAGCCATTTGTAGGCCTATTATATAAATATGCCCAACAAATAAGAGCCTTATCGGGTAAAATAATATTGATATGTTTACGAATAAACAAGTTGGGTATTTCTTCACCTTCTCCAAAACCTTCGTAAGTATCTAAAATAGGAATTACCATTTCAAAGTTTTTCAATTCATATACTTTTCCATGTACCCAAAGTTCCTCCTCCAAATTTTCAATAGCACCAGGAAAATCCCCAACATCGAATAAAATCCCTTGAAATTTTCCATTACCAATGAATTCACAATTTTTTTCTAGGTAATTACCAAATTCATTTTGTTCATTTAATAATGTACCATAAACAAACAAATATTGACTTTGGCAATTCATAATAAGTGGAATTTTATTCAAATTTAATATGATTAAACCTCAAAATACCTTTGCTATTTTTAGTTGGTATAAATTTATGTTTACAATAATTACTTTTCTTGATTAACTTGCCAACCAAAATTGCCAATATAATATGAATGAAGAACAAATTATAAACTATATACAGGAAAATAATATAAAAAAAATAAAATTTGCCTTTGCTGATATTGATGGAATTTTACGAGGTAAGGTAATTCATTATAAAAAGTTTTTAGATGGCTTAAAAAATGGCTATGGTTTCTGCGATGTTGTTTTTGGTTGGGATAGCAACGATAATTGTTATGATAATATACAACTAACAGGCTGGCATACTGGCTATCCTGATCAAGAAGCTAGAATTGACCTTTCAACCATGCGTACCGTACCTTGGAATGAAAATATTCCCTTCTTTTTAGCCGATTTTAGCAAAACTAATGGTTCTAGTTTAGCAGCATGTTCAAGAAGTTTATTAAAAAAAATTGCCATTGATTGTAAGCAAATGGGCTTTCATCCAGAATTTGCTCAAGAATTTGAGTGGTTCAATTTTAAAGAAACAACTAAAACATTACAAGAAAAAGCCTTCAATAACTTAGAGCCTTTATCACCCGGAATGTTTGGTTATTCAATTTTACGAACTTCAGAAAATAGTGATTTTTATAACGATTTATTTAATTTACTTTTTGAATTTAATATTCAATTGGAAGGTTTACATACTGAAACCGGTCCTGGTGTTTATGAAGCAGCTATTTTACACGACCATGTTTTAGCTGCTGCCGATAAGGCGGTTTTATTTAAAACCTCAGTAAAAGAAATTGCCTATAGACATGGTTTAATTGCCACCTTTATGGCCAAATGGAATCAAAATTTACCCGGTTGTAGTGGCCATATTCACCAAAGCTTATGGAATATTGAACAAAATGAAAACCTATTCTTCAGCGATGATGACGACAATAACATGAGTGATTTATTTAAAAATTATTTGGCCGGGCAATTGTATTGTTTACCTCATTTATTACCAATGTATGCACCAACTATTAATAGTTATAAAAGGCTTGTAGAGGGTGCCTGGGCGCCCACCACCGTTACTTGGGGTGTAGATAACAGGACAACAGCTTTCCGGGTTTTACATCCATCTGAGGGATATACTAGATTGGAAACTCGAATCCCAGGATCAGACACAAACCCCTATTTAGCTATGGCTGCCGCATTGGCATCAGGTTTGTATGGGATTAAGCATAAATTACCATTAAATATTACAAAAACAATAGGTAACGGCTATCAAGATAAAAAAAATGGTGTTTTGGCAAACAACCTCTATGAAGCAACTATTGCAATGAAAAATTCATCAATTGCGAATGAATTATTCGGTTACGATTTTGTAAATCATTTTACAGAAACTAGATTATGGGAATGTAAACAATACGCCAAAAGTGTTTCTGATTGGGAATTGAAAAGATACTTTGAAATAATATAATTTTCTGAAGCTAAATTATATAAATAATTAAATATATAAATTA
>CAIYNX010000306.1 GCA_903927645.1 uncultured Mucilaginibacter sp. | reverse complement strand
TAAAAACAACATCATGAAAAAAACTGTACTCTTTTTAATCCTTATTATCCCCTTGTTTGTTTCGGCGCAAAATGCCGATTCAACTTGGTTTGTTAACAATTATACCAAGCGGGAGGTTTCTATACCCATGCGCGATGGTGTGAAGCTTTTTGTTTCTATTTACGCTCCTAAAGACCATACAGAAAAACACCCCATTTTGATGGAACGTACGCCTTACTCATGCCAGCCATATGGTTTAACACAATTTCACCCTTATTGGGCAAATCACCTTATTGAATATTGTAAAAAAGGTTATATCATGGTAACCGAAGATGTTAGAGGGAGATGGAATAGTGAAGGTGTTTTTGCCGATGTACGTCCTTTTGTATTTAATAAAAAGGGTAAACAAGATATTGATGAAGCAAGCGATACTTATGATACCATTGATTGGCTAATAAAGAATGTTGAAAATAACAATGGTAAAGTTGGGGTTTTCGGCATTTCGTACCCTGGTTTTTATTCCACCATGGCTGCCTTGAGCGGGCACCCTGCATTAAAGGCAGTTAGTCCGGAAGCACCCGTAACTGATTGGTTTGTGGGTGATGATTTCCATCATAATGGCGCGTTTTTCCAGATGGATGCCTTTGGTTTTTATAAGCAAGGTGGTTTTGGACAGCCACACCCTCGTCCAACTACGCAGCCTGCACCCGGATACGACCCACCCATACATGATAGCTACAAATTCTTTTTAACCCAAGGAGCCGTATCGAATTTAACCAAATTGGTTGGCGATAGCATGTTGTTTTGGAACCAAATGATGGCGCACCCCAATCGCGACGATTGGTGGATGGCGCGCAATGCCAGGGTAGGGGTTAAGGATGTAAAACCTGCCATGCTGGTAGTTGGTGGTTTGTTTGATGCGGAGGATTGTTTTGGTGCCTGGAACATGTATAAGGCTATTGATAAGCAAAGCCCTGCTACCAATAATAGATTGGTAATGGGTCCTTGGTATCATGGCCAATGGCGCAGCAATGATGGTACCCATTTAGGTAATGTACAATTTGGCAGCAATACCAGTCTGTGGTATTCAAAAAATATTGAAATTCCGTTTTTTGAATTTTATTTACGCGGAAAGGGTTCGCTTGATAGTTTAAGCAAGGTAACCATGTTTTTCTCGGGCGAGAATAAATGGCACCAGTTGGCGCAATGGCCACCTGCTGATGCCCAAGCAACCGATATTTATTTACAGCAAAACGGTAAACTATCGTTTGATGCGGCAACTACTGATAAGCCTGTAGCCGATACCTATATCAGCGACCCGGCAAAACCGGTTCCTTATACAGAAGCAGTACATTTTAACCGTACCCGTAATTACATGACCGACGACCAGCGCTTTGCCTCCCGAAGAACAGATGTATTGGCTTATGAAACCGATACGTTAACAAAAGATGTGAGTTTGGCCGGCCCTGTAATTGCCGATTTATTGGTAAGCCTATCAAACACCGATGCCGATTTTGTGGTGAAGTTGATTGATGTTTTCCCGGATAATGCAGGTTATGCCGATGTGGATATTTATTCGGAGAAAGATCCTGTTTTGCATTCGCCAAAAGGAGGTTACCAAATGTTGGTACGTGGCGAAATTATGCGCGGCAGGTACCGCAACAGCTACTCGAACCCGGAAGCGTTTGAACCGGGCAAACCAACCCAGGTAAAATTTGCCTTGCCTGATGTGGCGCATACCTTTAAAAAAGGACACCGCATTATGGTACAAATTCAAAGCAGCTGGTTCCCCCTGGTTGATCGTAACCCACAGCAATTTATTGATATTTACCATGCGAAGAATGAAGATTTTGTAAAGGAAACCATCAACGTTTTCCTAAACCAATCAAAAATAATTTTGCCTATTGTAAAGTAATATTATTTGCGTAAAAGCCTGCTGGTTAGTTGATAATCAGCAGGCTTTTTTATTTGGGATTTGGGGAACTTATTACGCCATTACAGGCTGAGGATATCTTAAACGGCGTAATGGTGTATATCCCGTAGGGATTAAACCTTTGTAGAACTATAGCATTCGTTCTATTTGCCCGGTCTTACCGGGCTACCTTAAACGATTTTTAGGTTAATGAACTTACAAATTATCAATAACCCAACATGCGAGGCGCTTAAGGGTAGACCGCCAAAGGCGGGCATTAAAAACCCAATGATTGCTTTTGCTACAAAGGTTTTGACCCTACAGGTCATTGTTAAAAAATAAAATTAAAATCGCTCCTTTTAGGTATATCATCTAATGTTAATTTTTAATCATATTTTTATAGTTTATAAAACTTTATTCATAAAATGCTGAAAAGGATGTACTTAGTAATTGGTGTTTTTACCTTTATAATTTCGGCAATTTCTTGTCGTGAATTCTTTGGCGACCATCCTTTAGGAAATAATTTTTCTTTGCTTGACGGCGATAAAAAAGAAGATCGAATTATTGTTTATTGCGCGGGAAATGAAGAAAACGAATGTAATGGTGGGATATTTGTGATACCAAGATACAGAGACCATATGTTAAATGGCAAGTATGCGGAATATGTTGAAACGGCTAAATCAAATAATGATTGGATAATAGCTAAATCGTTCCAAATGAATTACAGACAAGAAAAATACTGGATTATAAATAAGAACTTTAATATCAAAAATTTGGATTGCGATAAAACAAACTGTGACAGCATTATTCAATCACATGTTATTGGTCCTTTGAATATTAATGAATTTCAAGAGAAGATAAAAAAATTTAGAATAGACTTAAGCTTTGTAAATTAAGATACACCTAATGCTATTTCTGCCGAAGGATCCTTCAAAGGGCGATGGCAAATTTGGTTGTGAGGACAAAGCCAAAGGGGTTTCGCCTGATTTTTAAACCGTTTAAATCCCGTTTAAACTCCTCGCTAATTGATTTGCACACCTTATAGCCTACCAATACCCCAATTTTAAATTTTAACATTGCTAAAGGCTTGTTTTGGGTTTTGTAAAAAAAGAATAGTTTATCACGCTATCGCCAGTTCAAGCGTCGCCAGTTCAAGCGGAACGCTTGAACTTAATAAAAGGTCAGCGTCTACGCTGACGATTGGTTGTACTTTAAAGTTCAGCGTGTACGCTGAAAATTCTATACTTTCATGCGGAGGACGCCTGAAAAGGCGCACAATTCCTATTTCTTTTGTTTTTTTGTAAAATGAGGTATAAACTCTTGTGTATAACAAGGATTTTCAGTTTTAAAAATCCCTTTTTCAAATGCTTGTTTATGTAAATCTGGTAGCTGCTTAAATCTTTTCATTCGGAGTCTATCTACCTTTTTAAGTGACATAAAATCAAATGAACCTGTTAACATCATCACAACCTCCACATCATTACAATCATCCGAAAGTTTTATAGATGCCAAATCTAATCCAATAGTATCAAATGATAATTTTTTTACGGAAGCAGATATTTCTATTTGGAAATAACCATTTAAATCTGTTTTCCCTACTTCAACAGTGTCATTAACCTTAATTAATGCGTAAGGCAAAGCCTCTAAAAAATCATCAATTACCCTTCCCTTTAAGGTTTTAGTCTGAGCAAAAAGACTACCTGCCGAAAAACCGAATACAATTAATAGAATTAACAATTTTTTCATCTTTTCATTTTCAGCAATTATCAATTACCTCTTCAAAGCCTCCTCAATTGCCTTCTCTGCCAAGGGTTCCATCATTTTATAGCCAGCCAAATTAGGGTGTACCCCATCACCCGATAAGGCCAAGGGTAAACCTTTTTTATCATCCGCCATAGCGGTAAAATAGTCAAGATATACCAAATTATTTTTTTCGCAATAGGCTTTTAGCATGGCATTTAAGCGGGCAACTTTAGGGCCGGGGTTTAAGCCCTTTCTCCATGGAATTTCGATAGCAGGCAATACGGATGATATGACTACTTTTATATGATTAGCTTGTGCCAGTTCGGCCATGCTGGCTATGTTGCCAAAAGTATCTTCTAGTTTTGTAGGGCCGTTGTTTTGGGCAATATCGTTGATGCCCGCCAGGATAACTACTACAGTTGGTTTAAGGTTAATCACATCTTCCCTAAACCTTACCAGCATTTGGCCGGTGGTTTGGCCGCTAATGCCACGGTCGTAATAAGGTTTACCATTAAAAAACGAAGGGTCGGCATTGATCCAGCCATCGGTAATGGAATTTCCCATAAATACTACCCTTTTTTCATCCGGTAGCGGTGCAGCCAAAGTACTATCGGCCGCCGAATATCTTTTGATATTTGCCCAATCTTTACGCAATAAATAGTCTGCATAGCGCGTGTTTTTATCCATTTGGTCTAGGTTAGCCACTACTTTAGGGTCAATTGGTTTTAAAAAGCCTTCGGCACCTAGCCAATCGCCCAGGCGGTCCATCCAGGTATCGGTAGGTATATTTTGCTTATGCGTACCAAACCCATGACCGCCTTTTTCGTAAATATGAATTTCGGTATAGTGTTTTGCCAAATTCCATTTGCTAAATAAACTAATACTATGCGGAACCAGACCAAGCTGGTCGTCGCTGGCAGCGGTAATAAATAGTGGCGGGGCATCGGCAGGCACTGCGGGTTGTAAATTTTCCGGCATAAATGCATAAATAGGCGCCACAAAATCGGGGCGGTTTTCGGGTGTATAATTAAAGGCCGAAGATGCCGCAACAGTACCACCAGCCGAGAAACCGATGATACCGATTCTGTTGGGGGCAATGCCATAATCGCCAGCATGTAGCCGCACATATTTAATAGCCTCCTTACCATCCGCGATGCAAAGCGGAACAACATCCTTGATCTTATCCACAAAATCGGGCTTTTGCATATTGGCATTTAGCTCCCTTACAGGGTCGTCGGTTTGGCTTTGACCCAGCCTATATTTTAGTATAAATACAGTGATGCCCTTTTGGTTAAGCCATTTAGCCACATCCGTGCCTTCTTCCTTCATTTTCAAAACAAAAAAACCACCTCCCGGACAAACAATCATAGCCGTACCGGTAGCAATGGCAGGGTCGGCAGGGTAAACCGTTAATGAGGGGTGCGATACATTATAAACCACCGATTGTTTCCAGTCGTTATTAATATATTCCTTTTCGTGGTAGGTCCAACTTTCGGAACCGGGAGCGGCACCTGGGAATAAATCAATAACTTTTTGCTGCCCAAAGGCGTTTAATTGAAAAAGTAAGAGTAAGGCAAAAATAATTTTATTGGTCATAATCGGATTTTTTTGGCTATAAATTGATTCAAAACAGTCGAAATTGGTAATCACTCCGGTTGTGCATATCACAAATTTAGCAAAATAAGTATCGCATTATTTTAAACCTTTTTTAAAATAAATTGTCTTATTAGATTTAAAAGAGGCATTTTTAGTGCTGGTTTAGTGTTTTTGTTAAAAGTACCCATCTTCAATTTTAAAAATGGCATATAAATATGCAGTATGTTATCATTTTTTAAATTTCAGAGCCAAATTTCTTTGGCTTATTTTGTGTGCATTATTAATGCAAGCATGCAAAAACGAAAAAAAGATTTATAAGAGTGATTGTGATGATGCCATAACATTTAAACATATCTCGTTCAAAACCTTGATTGATAGTATTGAACGATACGATCAACAATTTGTTGAGATTGATGGTGTGTATGAAGAAGGCAAAGAAGAATCGGCATTGGTGAGCGATAGTTTATTTTTTGATCATTCAAGCAACCATGCTGTTTGGGTAAATTTTAGTCAGGATTGCCCTTTATACTTAACAGGTACCCGCCAGGGAATTTTTGAATATAATGATGGCAAATTCACCCAAATAAAAAACAAAAAAATTACCATTAGGGGTAAAGTTGATGTAAGGCATAAGGGCCATTTGGGGAGTTATAGAGGTACTATTGATAGGATAAGTTTTGTAAAATTGTAGCCAAGCCCGAAAATCACAACTCAGATACTAAGCTCCAAGCCATCATAAGCCAATTCGATATTTGAAGGCAATTCTTTTGAAATTGCCGCATGTAGCCCAAGGTTATGACTAATATGGGTAAAATACGTTTTTTCGGCGCCCATCTCATTCGCGAACAATATAGCCTCATTAAATGTAAAGTGCGAAATATGTTTACTTTTTTGTAAGGCATTTATAACCAATATTTTAGAGCCCTTTATTTTTTCCTTTTCGGAATCACTAACTGTTTTGGCATCGGTTATATAGGTAAAATCATTGATCCTAAAACCCAATACGGGTAATTTATAATGCATCACCTCGATGGGGATAAATTGGGTGTTACCTATATTAAATGGGGCTTTTTCGATATCATGTATATTTATTTCGGGGACACCCGGATAGTGAGGCTCTTCAAAAATATAATAAAACTCGCGTTTCAATGCCGTTTGTACCCTTGTGTTGGCATAAACATCTATCGGTTTTTTTTGCTTGTAATTAAAAGCCCTGATATCATCTAAACCCGCAATATGATCTTTATGCTCGTGGGTAAACACTATGGCATCCAAGTGTTGTACCTTGGCCCGCAGCATTTGGTATCTAAAATCCGGACCTGTATCAATCACAATGGTTTTGTCTGCAGTCTCTAACAAAACAGAACTTCTTAACCGCTTATCTTTCACATCTGTTGAAGTACAAACATGACAGTTACAGGCAATAACCGGTACACCCTGCGAAGTTCCTGTACCTAAAAATGTTGCTTTCACAGTTCCAGTTTTGTTTGTTTAAGTTGCTGCAAAAATGATATTTGTTTATCGTCCAGCAGGTTATACTCTATTTCGAGCTCACTAGCCAATTCGGCAATTGCGTTTATTTTACTTTCTAAGCCGGCAAATTTGTTAATAACTACAATTTTGCTGTTTTGCAGTAAACAAGCGCCGGTTTTAAAATTACCTTTTTCATAACGCACTTTGTAACCTGCTGTTTTTAACAGGGTTTCTAATTTTTCGAGCGTATGGGCAGTAAAAGTTAACATCGGTGGTCAAAAATAAGAAGAATAGTGTGAACAGCAATAATGTGCAAAATTAAAGATGCGTTATTTTGCTTGATTTTTTAATCCACTAAAACGGGAGTAGTTGATTGAGTGAATTGTTGATTAGGTGAATAGTTAAGAAATGAAAAGTACCAACCAGTAAAGAACCCAAATTAAACTCCCTCTCTCCCGATGGCTATCGGGATGGAGAGGGTCGGGGTGAGGCTTTTCTAGTATCTTAATATTTCAGTCAAAGTTTAAATTTTCTACAGAACCCAAATTTAGCCCCCTCTCTCCCGATGGCTATCGGGATGGAGAGGGTCGGGTTGAGGCTTTCTCTTAATATTTCAGTCAAAGTTTAAATTTCCCACAGAACCCAAATTTAGCCCCTCTCTCCCGATGGCTATCGGGATGGAGAGGGCTGGGGTGAGGCTTTACCTCAAGCTTTCCCAATTTTTAAATTCAGCCCTCCTACCTAATTAATAAATTACTATATTGAGCCTCAATTTTCAATTATAAACTTTTCAATCAAAATAATGGAACAAGCTAACAACAGGTTTCTCTCGCTGGATGTTTTTCGCGGACTAACAATTTGTTTTATGATCATCGTAAACACAGGCGGGAGCGGTGCCGCGCCATTTGCCCCCTTAGAACATGCCCGCTGGTTTGGTTTTACTCCTACCGATTTGGTGTTTCCTTCCTTTTTGTTTGCCGTGGGTAATGCCATGAGTTTTTCGCAAAAGAAATTTATCGACATGGCCACCGGTAGCATTTTGCTCACCATTTTTAAACGTACCGCTATTATATTTTTACTGGGTTACCTTATGTATTGGTTCCCGTTTGTACATCAAACCCCTAATGGGATTGCATTTGCACCAATAAGTCATACCCGAATTTTTGGTGTTTTGCAACGTATTGCGCTTTGCTATATGTTTGCTTCGCTTATTGTTTATTTCTTTAAATCAACTACTGCCATTATAATAGTTAGTATTATTTTATTGGTAGGATATTGGGCTGCTTTGCTGTTATTTGGCGACGGTGCTGCCCCTTATGGCATGCTTACCAATGCCGGAACTTACCTCGACAAGTTTTTATTAGGCGATAATCACCTTTACCATGGCGAAGGCGTGGCCTTCGACCCGGAGGGTATTTTGAGCACCTTCCCGGCCATTGTAAATGTAATATGCGGTTATTTTGCTGGCAAGTTTATACAAGAAAAAGGTAAGAATTATGAAACCATCTCGAAGCTAATGCTTTTTGGCGCAGTGTTTATATTCATCGCCTTGTTTTGGAACATGACCTTCCCCATTGCCAAAAAATTATGGAGCAGTCCTTTTGTATTGCTCACGGTAGGAATTGATCTTTTAATCATTTCTTCATTAATATATATAGTGGAGGTATTGAACTTTAATAATGGCAACTGGACGGCTTTTTTTACTACCGTTGGCAAAAACCCATTACCGGTTTATCTGTTTTCTGAGTTGTTTGTGGTGGTGTTGTATATGATTAATGTTGATAGCAAAACCAATTTGTTCGACTGGGTAAACAAAGTATTTTTCCAAGTAGTAGCACCGGGTGCGGTAGGCTCTTTGTTATTTGCCGTAAGTTATATGCTACTTTGCTGGTGTTTTGGTAAAATTTTGGATAAAAACAAAATATACCTTAGAGTATAATTTTATTTAATCGGGTAATTGTTTTAGGATAATTACCCGATTATAATTAGGCAATCACCTTATAAATAACTACAGGATTCGCCTTGTTTTTCAAACTCACATCGCCAATTTTTTCGCAGTGGAATGATTCTTTGGCTTTGTGGTAAACTTCCTCGGTAATAATAATCTCGTTTGGCTTTGCTACCGATTGTAGCCGCTGTGCCGTATTTACCGCATCACCAATCACAGTATAATCTAGTCTTTTAAGCGAGGCAGAACCAATATTGCCTGAAACCATCTCGCCCGAATTGATACCGATGGCTACTTGTGGTTTAAATACCCG
>CAIYNX010000305.1 GCA_903927645.1 uncultured Mucilaginibacter sp. | reverse complement strand
TTATCTAGTTTGCATTTTTAATTAAATTGCAAGCACGTCAACTATTTAAAAATGACTAAAAATGGTATCAAAAAAAATATTTTTTCCTTATAACTCAATAGTAACTTTACCAAAATACTTTCCTTTTTCACAATATTCATAGGCTTTTTTAAATTCATCGAAAGGAAATGTTTTACTAACTTCTATTTTTAAGCCCTTTTTAACCGCATCCAAAATCCCATCCATTGCAACTTTATTCACAGCAGATAACAGAATTTTGTTTTTTTGCGCACTAAAAATATTTGCGATTGCCGAGGTAATTATTTGCACTGGAACCGGAACAGGATTAATGAAGATTCCATTTGAAGTAAGTATTAATTTTGCATTTTTATAATTTAGCCTACCAGATAAATCAAAAATAACATCGAATTTCTTTTCAGTTTCTAATATATTTATTTTGGTATAATCAATTACATGGTCGGCACCCCAATCAATAGCCAACTTAGTTCCCTCGGTATTTGCAACGGCTGTTACTATTGCTCCAAGTTGTTTTCCCAATTGTAATGCAAACATACCCATTCCGCCTGTGGCTCCATTTATTAAGACTTGATCTCCTGCTTTTACCCTGCCCAAATTGAAAATGGCATCAAAAGCCCCGGCACCTACCACAGGTATGGAAGATGCTTGAGAAAAACTCAAATTTTCAGGCTTTTTGAAAATTTGACTTTCCTTAACCAAAACATATTCACCAAGTGCGCCCTCCTTCATTCCATTTACTGCCCCAAAAACAAGATCTTCATTGTTAAATAATGTTACCTTAGAACCAATTTTCTCAATGGTGCCTGAAAAATCTATTCCTATTTTTTTAGGAAACTTACTGCCCGACATCAGTTTCATTTCACCATTCCTTATCTTCCAATCTAACGGATTTATAGAAACTGCTTTTATTTTTATTAAAACCTCGTCTGCTAAAGGTTCCGGCTTATTAACTTCTGTTATGTCTAATTTCTCAATTCCGCCAAAGCTATTATACGATACAATTTTCATTTTTCTCCCGATTTAAGATGTATGAATTATTCAGTTTTTAAAAACAGTCAGAATTTTTACGCTGCAATTTATAGGGTTAATATTTAATAAGCTTGTATCAGGTTACTGTATTGTTTAAAAATTTTGGGGGGTACACCTATCATTTCCTTCATGTATTTATTTAATTGAGGTAAATCGTAAAACCCGGACTCAATTGCAATATTTGTTAATGTTAGACCTTTTTCAAACAGCGACAAATATATGGCCTTCCTTAATCTTAACCATAAAAGATACCTCGAAAGGCTGGCGCCAGTAAATTCTTTAAACAAAACCGAAAATCGGGATGAGGATAAATTAATCATTTGTGATAAAAAGTAAGGATTTAAGTTTTGCAGATGAAAATTTTGGTTCAAGTAATCAATCACTTTTATCATTCTACTATCTTGTTTTGGTAAGTTTGAATAAGCATTCATTTTTTGATATAAGGAATGTAAAAAATCAGTTTTTTTCAAGTCAAAATGGTGTTGAAATTCTTGTTCGGTTTTAAATACCAAAACATCATTTCCTTGAATGAACATTTGATTTATAAATTTACCTGGGGTAGAGTAAGGTTCAATGTTTATAATGTTTAGCTCACCTTGAATAACAGTACATGCATGTGCAATATTTGATTTTACCATAAAACCATAAATATTTTCATATTCCCTATCTGCTATAACAGAATTAAATGGTGTATCAATAGTAAATACAATTTGCAAGGCAAGGTGATTATGTATTTTAGAGCTTATTTGTCGAGCACTAAACATTAAAACAAAATTATCCATTGAATTAATTTGATTAATAAATATTTCGAAAATCGTGAAACAAATATAATTGTTAAGCCTCAATTCTATTTATACTTGTAATTTGAAAACCAGTATTTTAAAGTTAAAAGTATTTTTATATATGTGATATTAAAATAATGGTAAAGACAACCATTATTTTTAATTTGGGCAAATTGCATTTTTAATAGCGTATATTAGGCAATAGATATTTGCTAAAATAATGCCTAATAACCATGAAAACCTTATTCAACCTGTCACTTTTATTAATGCTATCCTCTGCTTCCTATGCCCAAACCAAAATAAATTATAAGCTACAACATAAAATTGTAGCTATGTTTAAAACAGACCAAAAATGGAGATGGGAAAGCGAGAAGCTGCAAGATGGCAAAAAGTCGGTTTATGATGAAAATACCATCAATACCAATTGGGCCATTGCCGATAGTTTGAACATGATTGCCGCCAAATTAATCGTAAAGAAGTATGGTTACCCGGGTTATAACTTGGTTGGGGAGAAAGGAAGTAACTATTTCTGGGCCATTGTGCAGCATTGTGATGACGATGTGGCTTTTCAACAAAAGGTATTGTTATTGATGGCTAAACAGGTAAAGCGCCATAATGCATCAGGAGAAGATTTTGCCTTTTTGCAAGACAGAGTTTTAGTTGGACAAGGTCAAAAACAAATTTATGGTACACAAGTACTGACAGACCCTAATACCCATATTACCAAACCTTTACCTATTCAGGATTCAGTGCATGTTGATTCTTTGCGTAAGTCGGTTGGTTTACTGCCTTTAAGAGAGTACTTAAAACTATTTGAACAATTCTAATTAATATTCATTCATTTAAATTCTCAGGTTGAACCTTTTATTTTGATTTAAGTCTTTTGAGCCCGATTGGTAAAAGCTCAATTTTAAAGCAAATATTAATCTGAATATTACGTTGCCAAATTATGTTTGATGTTAATCCTTCCTACCTTATTTTGGTTATTAAAAAATTTAAAATGAGTTTAGGTTTTAACTTTACTGAATTTTAAAAAGACATTTAATGCTATTTGAAAAGTTGTGGAAAGTTTTTAAACTTTCCACAACAAGATAATTTATAATAGCTCTACTAATTCGGCAATTCTATTTGATATACCAATTTCATTATCATACCAAGAAACAACTTTAACTAGTTTCCCTATTGTTTTGGTAAGATTCCCATCAACTATTGAAGAATGGGTATTTCCTAAAATGTCTGACGATACAAATTGTTCTTCTGTATATTCCATAATACCTTTAAGTGATCCTTCCGAGTAGTTTTTTAACATTGCATTGATTTCCGCAGCGGTGACTTCTTTTTCAAGATTGATTGATAAGTCTACAATAGATCCATCAATTACAGGCACGCGGTATGAGTAACCGTCCAACTTCCCTTTCAAATTTGGAAGCACATCTCCAATAGCTTTAGCCGCTCCAGTAGTTGTTGGAATTATGGAATACGAAGCCGCACGTGCTCTGCGAAAATCTTTGTGAGGCGCATCCTGCAGATTTTGATCTGCTGTAAAAGCATGTACTGTAACCATATATCCCGAAACAATACCATATGCTTTATCAAGTACTTGTAAAATTGGTGCAATACTATTGGTTGTACATGACGCTGTGGAATAAATTAGATCCTCTCCAATTAGCTCATTATTAACACCATTTACTATTGTCTTTACACCGCCTGTTGCTGGTGCAGTAATCAGGACTTTTTTTGCCCCCGCATCTATATGGTATTGGGCTAAGGGACGGTCTGTAAATCGTCCAGTAGATTCAATTACGACATCGATATTTAGGTCCTTCCACGGCAAAGCTTTTGGATCTTTCTCGCTGAACATTTTAATTTGATGATTGTTGATTATTAAATTATTAACATCGCTGTCGATTTCGCCCGGAAAACGCCCATGAGCCGTATCATATTTTAATAAATGGGACAATGTTTTAACATCTGTTAAATCATTAATGGCGATAATTTCTACATTCGCTTTGTTTTGTAAAGCTCTCAGAGTCATCCTGCCAATACGACCGAATCCGTTGATTGCAATTCTCATAGTTTTAGTTTATTAAAGTATTTATATCTAGAAATAATTCTTCTTTAGGCCTCCTTACCTTTTTGAGGTTTACAAGCCAGTCATTCTCCACATCTCGATGCCCTATAGCTAGTAAAACCACACTTCTAAGTCCATGATGCTCCAATCCTAATAGCCTATCAAGGCCATTTGGAGAAAAACCTTCCAATGCTGCTGCATCAATTTTGTGAGTGGCCGCTGTTGCAATACCGAAACCTAATGCGAGGTAAATTTGTTTTGATGTCCAATTGTAAAGTTCTTCATTGTTCATAGGAAGTTGATCCTTCAAAAGCATGGATTTCATTTTTTCCAATTTTTCAACAGATATACCTCTTTCATCTGCTACATATTGAATAAAGTTGTTGATTTGTTCTTCAGTTACTTCATTCCAAGCAGCAAATATCAATAAATGAGAACATTCAACTATCTGTGGCTGATTATCGGCAATTGGTTGAATTTTTTTCTTAAGGTCATTATTTTCAACAATCAATACTTTGAATGGCTGAAAGCCTCTGCTTGAGGGAGCGAGTTGTATTGCTTCTAAAATTTGAGCTAAGTTTTCAGAAGAAACTTTTTCTCCAGTCATCCTTTTAGTGGCATAACGCCAATTTAATGCTTCTTTT
>CAIYNX010000304.1 GCA_903927645.1 uncultured Mucilaginibacter sp. | reverse complement strand
ATTAACTGTATTTTTCTGTTGAAGCTCATGTCCGAAACTTTGGCTAGCGGATCCGACCAGTTTGCCATGACCAATAATTTGAGAAAATTTGGGCCTACAGCCTTAAACGACCTTTTCCCTGATTACCCCTTTCATGAGGATCCGATAATACCCGTAGGTACCAAATGGGACTTTAAACCTTTGCCACTACCAAAGCCATCAGCCAGTTTTATAGCCCAAATGACCGAAAATATAAAAACCCGAGACAGGGTACCCGGTATTGGAAGTAATAATATGGCCATAGGAGGAGGGAAAACAAAATCAGGCTACCCCATTTTAGCCAACGACCCCCACTTAAGTTTAACTTGGCCCTCTATTTGGTACCAAATGCAATTATCATCCCCAACAGTGAATGTAAACGGGGTATCATTACCCGGGGCACCGGGCATCATTATTGGCTATAACCAAAAAATTAGCTGGGGCGTTACCAATGTGGATGCCGATGTATTGGATTGGTATCAGGTTAAATTTAAAGATAGTACCAAAAATGAGTACTGGTACAACGGCGTATGGGCTAAGGTAAGTAAGCGGGTTGAACAAATAAACATACTGGGTAAACCACCAGTTATCGACACGGTTTTGTATACGCTTCATGGACCGGTGGTATATGAATCGGTAGCTAAGAAGCCGAAATCAAAATATAACAATATTCCTGTTGGCAATGCCTTGCGATGGATTGCACATGATGAATCGAACGAATTTCTGTGTTTCTATTTATTGAACCGCGGTAAAAACTATGCGGATTATAGGAAGTCGCTAACCTATTTTGCAGCCCCGGCACAAAATTTCATATTCGCCAGCTCCGAAAAAGATATTGCCATCACACCTAATGGCAGAATACCGCTTAAGTTTAAGGACCAGGGCAAGTTTATTTTAGACGGAAGCGACCCTGCTAACGATTGGCATGGCTTTATTCCGCCGGAACAAAACCCAACGGTCAAAAACCCGCCACGTGGGTTTGTAAGTTCGGCCAACCAATCATCAACCGACCAAACTTATCCATATTATATTAACTGGCGTTTTGAAGAATACTTTAGAGCCAAGCGTATTAATAACAGGTTAGCGGCCATGAATGATGCTACTGTGGATAGCATCCGGTTTTTACAGACCGATAATTATAGCATGCTGGCGCACGATATTTTACCAACCATGTTAAAATACCTCAATACAGCCAAACTAAACCCTGCACAGTTACAAGCACTAGAGACTATTAAAAAATGGGATTATAACTTTAATGCTAATTCTGCAGGTGCCAGTATTTTTAGCATTTGGTGGGAAAACTTTTATAATACTACCTGGGATGAGTTTAATGATAAAAATGCGATTTTAAAACTTCCATCGTACGACCGGACGGTAAAACTATTGCTTGTAGAACCAGATTCAAAATGGTTTGATGTGGTAAGCACTAAACAAAAAGAAGGTGCAGCCGATATAATAACCCAATCCTTTATTAAAAGCGTTCAAAGACTAATTACCCAACAAGGTCAAAAAGATGATAAATGGAACTGGGGCGATTTTAGAAAATACGCTATCAACCATTTGGCTAATATTCCGGGTTTTGGGTCGGGTAATTTTTCGAGTGGAGGCGCATTAAATGTAATTAATGCACTAGATGAGACACACGGGCCTTCATGGCGCATGGTGGTGCAAATGGGACCGGAGGTAAAGGGCTATGGCGTTTTTCCGGGTGGAGAATCGGGCAATCCGGGTAGCTTTTTTTATAACGATATGTTTAGCACCTGGCATGAAGGCAAGCTCAACGAGTTGCTGTTCCTAAAATCGGCCGACGAAAAATCAAGCCGTATCAAAACCACCTTAAAGCTCAGCAGTAAATAAAACACAAAACTGAATTACAAAAACTAAGAGAAGAAATTATGTTATTTTTTATCATCCTCATATTAACCTTTGCCAGCGGCTTTTTCCTGCCCTGGTGGATGGCAGCCGTCATCGCGTTTTTAGCCGCCTTTTTAATCGGGAAAACCTCCAAACAATGCTTTTGGTCGGGTTTTGGCGCGGTATTTATTGTTTGGGTAGTATTGGCACTTATAAAAAGCATCCCCAATAACCAAATCTTGGTAAAGCGAGTAGCGGGCATGTTTCAGTTACCAAATTGGCTACTTATTTTGCTCATTACAGCTATTATTGGAGGTTTGGTTGGCGGGTTATCGGCTTGGTCGGGTATGTTGGTGAAGAAGGCTATGAAGGGCTGAGGGGATGTTTGAAATTGACCCGAATGAGATGTTACCTCAATGTTAATTAATTTAAAGTTGGGTAATAAGAATATCTAAATTTTTTAAATATTAAAATTTATAATGAGAATATTATTAATATCATTATTCCTCTTGATTTTTTCTTTTTATTGTTATTCCCAAGCAAGTTACGGAATTATAAAGAAACAAACTAACCTAAGAGAATATGCTTTTGCTAACGCTAGGGTTTTAAAAAAACTTAAACCACAAACTTTACTTTTTTAT
>CAIYNX010000303.1 GCA_903927645.1 uncultured Mucilaginibacter sp. | reverse complement strand
TTTTGGCAATACCTCGAGCGTAAAAGTACTGGTACTACTGCCAGCAAGGTTGTAAGCGGTAACCGTATAGGTAGTTGTGGCAAGTGTAGTTGTTGGTTTGCCACTTATGGTACCGGTAGTTGGGTCAAAACTCATACCTGCCGGTAAGGCCGGGCTAATTGAATAACCGGTAATCGAAATTTTACGTACAAGGTTACTTTGATTTTCTGTTACATAAAGGTTTCCCTTATAATCAGTTGTCAATCCAACTGGTGAATCAAAACTTGCAGCAGTACCTATACCATTAACTGCAGTATATGAACCATTTCCTGCCAGGGTACTTACAACCCCTGTCGGACTTATTATTCGGATTCTTGAATTTGAATAATCGCCAACATATAAATTACCCAGTGGGTCAAAAACTAAAGCAATAGGGTAGTTAAAGGTTGCTGATGACGCATTTCCGTCATTGTGACCAGGTTGTCCGGTACCTGCAAATGTACTAACAGCACCATCGGTAATCGAAATTTTACGTATAAGGTTATTTCCCGCATCTGCAACATATAAATTACCAACTTGATCAATCGCTAAACCATATGGATGATTAAAACTTGCTTTGACGCCAATTCCATCTGTACTACCTGGTGAACCACTGCCTGCAAATGTTGATACTACTCCTGAATAAGTAATTTTTCTTATTACATTGCTTGAACCGTCTGCAACATAAACATTACCATTTAAATCTGAAGCGAGCCCACTAGGATCTTGTATGCCTGAGGAATTGTTGGCAAGTGTTGTTACAGTACCATCCGATGCAATTTTGCGAACTTGCTGGTTATCAACTTCTCCTACATAAACATCCCCAAAGGGATCAACGGCTAATCCAATAGCTTTATCAAAACTTGCTGAGGTTCTATACGCATTAGTATTTCCAGGCGTACCAATACCGGCATAATAGCTAACAGTTCCGTCAGGTGCTATTTTACGTACATAATTATATGGATCAGAATGACTAATTTTGAAACTATCAGAAACATAAAAATTTCCATAAGGATCAATACCAATTCCAAAAGGTAAGCTAAAGCTTGCGGCGGTACCAACTCCATTGGTAACACCTTCTGTGCCGTTACCAGCAAAGGTACTAACCAAACCATAGGTGTTTGTTGGAATGCTACCACCTGTATTGCTAGGAATAATATTTGAAATGGTGGTATTTATTACATATACCAAAGCAGAAGGATAGGTAATAAATGGGGCCTTTGTATATGTAAATCCAGCTAATGAACCAGTAAACCCCCTAGTAACACTAACTGAACCACTTGATCCGTCTGCAACCACAGCAACAATAACTGAAGAATTAACTACAGTATAGCTAAGTGCGTTAGTACCACCAAATTGAACTGCAGTTGCTCCGGTAAAACTAGTTCCCACAATAGTTACCGTTGTACCACTTCCGGCAGATGCAGGGTAAAAAGCCTTAACTACCGGACTCGTTGCAAAAACCTTTGCACTATTTGATTTTGATTTAAAGTTGCCTGTAGTTAAGCCGGAGGCAAACAATGAACCAACATTTAAGATGCATACGGTGAATATATAACAGAGTATAAATTTGTAATTAGGCCTAACAATGCTTTTTAGGTAGAATTTTAATGCCATAGTTTGTTTTTTACGAGGTAGTGAAAAATGTATTTAAATAGATATTTTATGTCTGTTTCATAAAAGCTAACCATGATTACCCTATAATATTCTCCTCAAATTTTTACCCACAATTAGCTAAACCAAATTCTTATTCAAAAAACACCTTAACTTTATTTTATAGGTGTTTGCGTTTAAATATTTTTACCAAATTCAAAATTTTAAATAATATTGTTTTTCATTTTGCGTTTACACAATCAATAAACCAATTTATTGAGATCTTTAAATCTTCAATGGTTAGTTGGTATAAACAATAAAATCAATAGTTCATTTGGGCACAAATCTATGTTGCTTTAAGTATTACAAAAGCGTTAAAACACGCATAGTCATTGTTGAGTAGTTATACTTATCATTTTGTATGTTTTATTTTTCAAAACTTAGCCTATTGGTTTTGTTCTGCAAAAATTGCCTATTAATCCATTAGGCTAATAACTTACCCTTTGTATAATGATTAAATTACCACTAAAAAATTACTTTCGGTAAACAAACTATTGGCTTAATAAGCCTATTACGCTAGTAAATGTATATAAAAAAAATTAAAAATACATAAGTAAATCATTAAATATTAGTGGTTTATATCAATTGTAATTAAATTG
>CAIYNX010000302.1 GCA_903927645.1 uncultured Mucilaginibacter sp. | reverse complement strand
TAAGTTTAAAAATTCCCTCCATTTAGCCTATCATTTTTAATAGCCAAACTGATTTTTCCTTGCCCAATATTCACGGTTTATCCATTTAAAATTGCTAATAATGCTTGGGTTTTGGCCTGATTTTTAATAATTATCCTATTTTAATTTTCCCATTTTTATTTATATTGCCCTAGGTTTTTAGCAATTATTCATTAAAATAAAATTAGCATCATGAAAAAAGTTACTGGAATTGGCGGCATATTTTTTAAATGTGAAGATGCCTCAAAAATGAACGAATGGTACTCAAAAAATCTGGGCATTGCCACCAGCAAATATGGCACCAGCTTTCATTGGCTCGAGGTAGAACATCCTGAAAAAAAAGGCACCACTGTTTGGAGTACCTTTCCGCATGATACCAAATATTTCAATCCCTCAAAAAAGGATTTTATGATTAATTACCGCGTTGAAAATATTGAAGAACTGGTAAAACAACTAAAAGCCGACGGCGTGCAAATTGTTGACGAATTGGCTACTTATGACTATGTCAAATTCATCCACGTTATTGACCCCGAAGGCAATGCCATTGAACTTTGGGAACCGATTGATGAGAAATAATTTTGGTGAATGGAGAGTGGTGAATGGGGAGTAGAGAGTGGTGGATGGTAAGTGGTGAATGGTGAATGATGAGTCGTTAGGTTTCAATTTTTGTAGTTATTGGGTAATTGTTGCAGTTTATTTAGCAATAGTAAATTTTGGAGTTCAGTTACCCGGTTTTAGCGTACGATGAAAAGTATTGTCCCAGGCGCTGAGGGCTGGTTTTGCTTGCAGGGTGGTATCAACCAAACCGATATGGGTAAAAAGGGATATAATAGCAGGTGTACCCGGTGGGAAGGTAGATTGTTCAAAATCGGTAAAGGTAAGCTGGAAATAGGCTATTGCGTTTATACCATCTAATAAACTGCTTTGCTTGGTAATATAATCCTGCTGTTTCTGCAAGGTTTCGGAATAATTGGCAACCGCTTGTGATGACCAACCTCCTTCTGATATAAAAACCGGTAAACTATGCCCTTGCAATAACCTGCTATAATAATTTGCAGGGATATCCTGAGGTTGGTTATACACCAAATAGGGGTAGGAGGATATGCCCAACTCCTGTATAAACGAAAAATCAACAAAATCGGCATCTATGCCTTGGTAGGCGGTTCCGTTTAATAGTCCCCAGGCAAAATCGGCTTGTATGCTTACGCTTAATTTTACATTTTTATCATAAGCCTTTATTGAATTGGCCGCAAGGTTAGCTGCCGCTTTTACGCCCTGATAAATATTGCTTGGCGATGAAGTTCGAATAGCATTTGTTTCTAAGGCCAAACCGATATGGTCGGGCTTCAATAAGCTATCCACCAAAAAAGCGAAACGGGCAAAACGAGTTTGAGGTTCGGGTTGAGCAATGCTTTTGCCAAGTGCCGCAAGATCGGCAGCATTGGCAGTACGGTCGAGCCCATTAGCCGGATCTAGGTAAACCCATACTTTGAAATTTTTGGTACGATAAAAATTTACTAAATCTTTATAATTCTGATTGATGTATGTTTCAGGGCTAGTACCGCCATACAATACCCCCCAAGGAATTTGTGTGCTGATGATAGCCGCATCCGCTCGGGTGGCCCACATATTGAGCGATTGCAAAACCAACTGACCATTAGGTGCCGATACTGCAAAACCCATTCGGTAGCTTCTGATATTGTTATTTGACGTTGTTGGCGCACTTTTTTTACAACCCCCAAGCATCAACATAAAAATAACGAGCGGCACGGTTTTTAACAAAACATGGCTTATGCAAAACCAATAACCAGGCAACATTTTACACATCATGAAAAAAATATAATTAAAAACTATTTATACCCTAAATATGACCGTAAAGTTTGGTTAAATCAGGTCATATTTTGTAATAATACTGTTATAGTTAACTAGTTATAGTGCAAGCCTTTGTAAAAATAAAGATAGTTTAGCAAATATAAATTTAGTGTTAACTATACTTGCATTGTTTTTCAGATTGTTGGGTAAGCTTGAAAAATTAACCAATTATTTAATTAAATATTTAATGGTTTTAAATTGCGAAAATCAACATGGTTGGTAATTTTAAAATCGTATCATAACAACATGGGGCAAAAAGACAATTCACTTTACAAAAAATTCTGGAAGTTTTTAGGCATCAATAACAGTGCGCTTACCTTAGAGAACAAGCTATTTAACATTGTTTGTTTTGTAATATGTTTTACTGTAGCCTTAGGATTGATTATAAATGTTACCATCAGGCTTTCGCTTATTTTAATTGTGCTGCAAATTGCAGTTTTTGTTTACATGGCAATCGGTTTTAATATTAGCCGTGTAAGGGGATATAATGAGCGCTTTACCCTGGTTTTAATAAACCTCGGGATTGTCATTTTTATTTTCAGTTGGTTTTATACTGGTGGCTTCGAAGGTTTAATTACACAGTCCGGTATTTTTTTCATGGTAATTATCTTGGTTATTACAAGGCGCAAATTCCATTTTTGGTACGCTGGTACCATGATGGCAATCATTATTGGTTGCTACCTAGTTCAAAAGCAATTTCCTGAGTTGGTGCTTCGTCCGCCAAATAAATTTAAAAACGAGCTTTTTGTTATCACCTTTAGTGCAATATTTGTTTTCTGTTCCGGGCTACTCATTAATTTTTTAAAAAAAGCCCATGTGCACGATAAGGAAGAAATTATTATAAAAAGTTTGGAACTTGAAGAATCAAAAAAAGAGTTGCAACATGCCAAAGATTTGGCTGAGGAAGCAACTTTAGCCAAAACCAGCTTTTTGGCCAATATGAGCCATGAAATACGAACGCCCCTAAATGGGATCATTGGCACCGCCGAGTTACTATCGCGCTCAGAACTCAACCCCGACCAACAACAACTACTGGATATTTTGCAATCAAGTAGCAACTTGTTGATCAATATTGTAAGCGATATTCTTGATTTATCAAAAATCGAGCTTAACAAGCTGGAGCTAAATCCACAAACCATCAACATCCGACAGTGCATTGAGCATGTATTTCAAATAAGCAGGCAAAGCATCTCCTCTGTAGATAAAGATCTTGAACTGCGGATAGATATTGATAGTACACTGGCCGATTATTTTATTTTAGATGAAAGCCGGGTGCAACAGATATTGCTAAACTTAGTATCAAACGCCATTAAATTTACCGAGAGCGGATATGTTTCGGTTAAGTTGGAAGCCAAACAAACCGCAACTGATATACAGGAAGTTACCTTTATTATCAAAGATACTGGTATTGGCATCAGCGAACAATCAATCAAAAAACTGTTTACCCCTTTTACACAGGTTGATAATACCAATATCCGCAAATACGGGGGTACTGGTCTCGGGCTTTCTATCTGCAAAAAATTGGTACAAATGATGGGTGGATGCATCTCTGTAGAAAGCATTTTAGGAGTAGGCTCGGTATTTAGTTTTACACTACCCTTAAAAGTGGTGGAGGTAAAAGTTGAAAAATTAGTAAATAATGTTGTTGAGCATACCGGCGACAAAAAGAATATTAAAATTTTAGTAGCCGAAGACAATAAAATAAACCAGCGCATAGCCGTAAAGATTTTTGAAAAAATAGGCTATCAGGTTGATTTAGCCGATAACGGACAAATTGCCGTTGAAATGCAAAATAAAAACCTGTACGATTTTATTTTTATGGACATACAAATGCCTATTTTGGATGGCATACAAGCTACAAGGCAAATAGTTGCCGAGCATAACAGTCAAATGCCAATTATCATTGCTATGACTGCCAACGTATTTAGCGAGCATGAGGAAGCTTGCCGCGAAGCAGGCATGGTTGATTTTTTGAGTAAGCCTTTTACAATTGAACGCCTTGAAGGTGTTATTGATGGTTTGCTGAATGAAAGTAATAACTAATTATACACAGCCACTAACCAGAAGACGAAGTAAACTTTTCATTATTCAAAAAGTTTTTAAATTTTTATAAAAATCTTATAATTCCTAATCTCCATTAAATTTATATTTTTGAGGATTAAATTTTCCTTTTATAAAAAACTTAAATGAATAACTGGTTCAAGCGCAACAGCATTCACTTTATAATAGCTGCAATATTATTGGTAGTATGCTTTATATATTTTACACCTGCTTTTCAGGGTAAAACTTTAGGTCAGAGCGACGTGATTGGCGCTCAATCAACCCAAAAAGAAATAAACGACTATAGGGCTAAAGACACCACCATTTTGTGGACCAACCAAATATTTGGTGGTATGCCTGCCTTTCAGGTTTGGGCCCCCTATCCTTTAAACATTACTACCCATGTGGTATCGGCCCTAAAGGCTATTTTCCCTAACCCGGTTGATACGGTTTTGTTATTGCTGTTTGGTGCTTACTTTTTATTTATAGTATTAAAAATAAACCCTTGGCTTGCGGCGGCAGGTGCATTGGCTTTTACGTTTTCCTCCTATAACATCATATTACTGGCGGCAGGGCACTCCAACCAGGCTTTTGCCATAGCATTGTTCGCACCTATTTTGGCCAGTATCATTTTAACCTTACGGGGAAATTATTTATTAGGTGGTTCGCTTACTACCCTATTTTTAGCCATCGAGATACGTGCCAACCACGTACAAATGACTTATTATTTGCTCATCATCCTCTTTATTTTAGTTGGTATTGAATTGTATCATGCTATTAAAAACAAAGCACTACCTGCCTTTTTAAAAGCTTTGGCTTTTTTAGGCGCAGCAACATTGTTGGCTTTGGCAGTAAATGCTTCCTTGCTTTGGAGTACTTATGAGTATGGTAAAGAAACCATCCGTGGGAAATCAAACCTTACCCAACATAATAAGCAACCGAGCGATGGTTTGCCCAAAGATTATGCTTACCAATACAGCCAAACAGTAGGCGAAACTTATACTTTTTTGGTGCCAAACGCTTATGGTGGCGAATCTGGTTTAGAATCAATTGATTTTCAAAATTCTGAAACCTTGAAGGCCCTTAGCGCTGTGATACCGCCCGAACAAATTAACAATGCGGTACAACAATTAGCAAGATACCGATTATTGAATAGTTATTGGGGCGATAAACCATCAACCAGCGGTCCGCATTATATGGGGGCTATAATATGCTTTTTGTTTGTATTGGGCTTATTTATCGTTAAAAACAGGATTAAATGGTGGTTGCTGGCTTCGGTAATACTCACTATTTTATTGTCCTTCGGCGATTCGTTCCCTTACGTTTCCGATTTGTTTTTTAACTACTTCCCGCTTTACAATAAATTCAGGGCCATTGAATCAATATTATCTGTTACCGGCTTATGCGTGCCTATTCTGGCCATACTAGCTATTCAGGAAATTGTTAACGGAACAGATAAGGTTGCCTTATTCAAAAATCTTAAATTGGCCTTTTACATAACCGGGGGCTTGGCCTTATTATTGGTTATTGCACCCGAATTGCTTTTGAGCTTTAAACCATCAAACCACCAGGAAATTGTTAAAGGACTTACCCAAGTTTTAGGAGGAAGTGCTGAATCTGCCAACAACATTGCCAAAGCAATGGTGAATGATCGTATTGGAATTGAGCGAAGTGACGCCACTAGGGCATTCATTTTTATTGTATTGGCGTTTGGGTTGCTTTGGGCCTTTATAAAACAAAAAATAAATGTTTCCATATTATCCTTTGTGTTTTTAGGCTTGGTGTTGGTTGATTTGTGGCAGATCGACAAGCGCTTTTTAAAAGATACCAATTTTCAGGACAAGATTGATGCTTCACAGGCTTTACAGCCTCGTGAGGTGGATACCTTTATTGCCAGAGACACCGACCCCGACTTTAGGATATTTGACCTTACCGAAGGAATTAATACAGACCAGTTTAATCCATTTTTCCATAAATCTATCAGTGGATATTCGGCTGCTAGGTTAAAAAGATATGAGGAATTGATTGAAGGACAATTATCAGCCAATCCGGTTAACCATGATGTGTTGGATATGCTAAATACCAAATACATTATCAATGCCGATACTAGCCGTAATTTTTCATTAAGAGCCAATAATACGGCTTGCGGACATGCTTGGTTTGTAAAATCGGTAAAATTTGTCAACAATGCCGATCAGGAAATGCAAGCCATCAGCAATTTTGCCCCTAAGGATGAGGCCATTGTTGACAAGCGTTATAAAACCTTATTAAAAAATAGCGTACTAGGTGCCGACCCAAATGCCACCATAAAACTAACCCATTACAATCCTGATCATTTGACCTACGAAACAGGTTCAGTTAGCAATGGCGTGGCAGTTTTTTCTGAGATTTATTATGAAAAAGGCTGGACCATGCTGATAGATGGCAAAGAGGCTCCCTACTTCCGTGCCGATTATGTTTTGCGTGCCGCAGAGATACCGGTAGGTAACCACAAAGTAGAGTTTGTTTTCCACCCGGCTTCGTATTATACCGGCGAAAAAATATCATTTGCAGGCTCTATCTTAATGCTCCTAGCCTTAGGCGGTGCCGCATTTACCGAGTTTCGTAAAAAGAAACCAAGCTCAGCGGAAGCAGAACCGGTGAAGAAAGTTAAGTAATAACAGGTAATTATTTTTGATATAGAAAAGACCCGAGGAGGAAACCTTCGGGTCTTTTTTTTGACCTATTTAGTTTATTGGTTAACAGTTGAAGGTATTTGATTTTACTTTGTGTAAACCTATTTCAGGACAAGACATGCATGGTCGTCCGAAATCAGAGACTTCGGACAGCGCTGGCAGCGTTGTTTTTGTTGTTATTGTTGTTTTTATGCGGATTTTAAATGAATGTCATTCAATAAAAATTAGAATTTATCCAGAACCATATGATTATTTTTTCTAAGCAAAAAGTTAATATTCAGAAGATATTAAAAAAAGGAGCTATCATTGTGGTAAATAATTATCTTTAATTTCATTATATTTTCTACGACTAGGTGTATCATTTTTAAAATCAATTAAAAAAGCTTCTTCATATTTCTTTATGTCTTGCTTTAATAAAACCTTTTGACTTAAGGATTTTTCAAAATACTCCAAAGCTTTGTTAAATCCCTTATTTATTGCATAACAACAACCTAAACCATACAATGCAAGAGCATAATTTTTGTTAAAGTTTAATGCTTTATTAAAATTATTGGAAGCTAATTGCACTTGGTTATTAAAAAGTTGGGCATATCCATAGTAGGTATAAAAAGAACTATCGGTTTTAGAAGCCTCCGATTTATTATATTCATCAAAATCTTCCAATGATTCTTTGAATAAATTATTTTTTAAATATGCTAATCCACGATAATAATATTTGTCCTTTATTAATTGACTACTGTCAATTGCAATTGCATTAGAAAAATTTTCAATCGCTTTAGTATAATCCTTTTGAAAATAATATGATTTTCCATTTGCAAAGTAATAGGTGCTCATCGGCAATATACTTATTGCTTGCTCAAAATATTTAATTGCTTTCAAGTTATCGAAGTTAGCCACATAAGATAAGCCTAAGAAATAATTAACTTCATCATTCTTCTTATCATAATAATAAGCTCGATCTAAAGAAGTTATTGCGTCATTAAAATCAAATTCATAGTATTGACACTTGCCATAAAGTAAATAACATATTGTCAACTTGTTATTTAATTCCTCTATCAAGGTAGGAACATTATCTCTTTTAGCAATTAATAGGTTATCTGATAAATTTTTAAATAATCCTGTTAGGTCTCCTAATGCTTCTTTATATTTGGAGTCTTTAAAATAGAGCTTTGCCCTTGCCAACTTTGCGTCAACTAATGTAGTATCACATTTGATTGCATTTGAGAAACTCTTCATTGCGAAATCAAATTTGGATAGTTGCAAATAAGCTATTCCTTGCTTATAATAAGCTTCATAAAAAACAGGTCTGCATTTTATTGCTGAATCAATTAAGGCAATTGAATTATTATATAATTGGGTGGCAAAATTTAATTTATTGGTGCTTTTTGCTTCGTCGCCTTTTAGTAATAGTATTTGAGCTTTCCCAAAAAAGACATCTGAATTACACCTATCAATTTTTAAAGCAATATTAAATATACTATCTGCTTCATCAAGTTTAGATTTTGCAACCAGGTCCCTACCCTTATCCAAAAACTGACTACAAAGGTAAGAGATGGTGTCTTTAAATTGATGATCAATACCTAATTTTTCTGCAATAAAAAAATTATCACCTGCTAATTTATAATTAAGATTTTTTATAAAATTTAATCCTCTAAAAAAAAAGGCCATAGAAAATTTAGGATTCAGTTTTATTGCTTCAGATAAACTTTTATCTGCCTCACTGCTCATACCAAGCTTATATTCCAATTGTCCCTTAAATAAATAAATACTATCAATCTTAGGGTTTAATGATAAAGCTTGTTGATAATCTGCAAACGCACCGTTTGCACCGTTTATAATATTTAATTTTTCTTTTAGCTTTGCCTTAGCAACAAAAAGAGCAGGTTTAAAAGGAGAAATATCCAATTCGTTGGTAGTAAGTACATCATAGTCGGTAATTGCACTCGCGATATCATTTTTGTAATTAACCAAAAATTTTGCTCGCTGTATTCTCCCTTCTTTAAAATCAAAAAAATGATCAATTGCGAGGTTAAAGTTTTCTAATGCCTTTGCAATATTTTTAGAATCGGGGAAGGTTGATTGGACATTAATCAATTTTTGATATGAAAGGGCTTCAATTAAATACAATTCGGGGAACTCGTTTTTATCAATATTTTGATCAGATATGATTTTTTCACATTCGAGTATTGCTCCTTTATAATCACCTGATTGAAGTTTAATATTTGGCAAGGAAATTACTGCCATTTTTTTACTTATGTTGGAAATTTCTGGCTGTAATACACTAGCTTGATCAGGTTTTAAAGAAATAGCTGTTTGGTAAAATTGAATTGCTTCTTTATAATTATGTTGATTTTTGGCATTATCCCCTTTTAATTTATAGTTATCATAAGTGTATTCTGAAGCCAATTTTTTCAATTCAATAATACGTCTTTCCAATGTAGGAACAAGTGGTTTTAATTCTTTGGCCTTTTCAAACAACTGCAATGATTCAATGTACTGTTTATTATTAAAAAGATCGTTTCCTTCCTTAATATAGTCATCAAATATTTTTTCTTGCTTTTTTTCTTCTTCTTGCTTTGCCGAAATAAAGTTTTGTTTTTCTCGATTATACTCTTCCTGCGAAACTAAACTCGCCTCAGAGGTAGAGTCAGTTGCTACTAATAGATTATCATCTTTGTTTTCTAAAGGAATTGAAGGATCATAAAAACCAACAGAAATTATCAATGCATGCCACTTATGAGTTCCTGTATTTTCTAATCGTATTAAAGCCTCCCTCTGTCTGGTGGAATATGTACTTTTGGTTAAAAGGTATTTATTTCCATAATAAGCATTAAACCTTGCCCTAACATAAATCCAGTCCTTTTTCTTAACATCAGAAAGATAGATATTTGAGAATTTAATACTCGCTGAATCTGTTTTTTGATATTGTAGATCGAAATTTTTCAAATATTTAACAAGAGAATTATCTTTTTTATTTGATAAATCGGAAGTTGGATCGACATCATCCTCAATTATAACATCATTGGAATAAAAAACACGATTGGTTGAAGGGGTATAACTATTTTTAATAGCTTCTTCTAAATCAGTTGGAACATTATCGTTAAATGCGATAAAATTTAATAAGTTCTGATAACTGTGAATGCAATCCTGCGCCTGAAAACTAATTTCTTTAACATCCTTTAAACTAATTTTTTCCTTTGTTATTGTATCAGTCTTAGTTTTGAAATCAATGTATATAACTGTATGGTTCGAGACAAGAAAATGGTTTTTAAAATTTGAAGATCTTGAATAACAAATTAAATTAAAGATCAAAAACAAAAAAAACAATAGCGTTTTAATCAATGTTAAATTGATGTTAGTTGCTCTTAATTTTATTAAAAAATTAGTCATATTTCTACTATTGAGATGTTTTTTCATTACTTTGTTTATAGTTCCTAATCAATTTAAGTTGAAGAATTAATTAAGCTTAGTTTTTGTAATAAAAAATGATTTCAAATTGACATTAACTAATTATCCAAGATGATTTAATAGCTATCTAAACTTTTTTAGTTTCAACGACACCGATATCATCTAAGTATAAATCCCATTCACCTACCATTGTACCCATTTTTGCCTTCTCATAGTGTTTTAATACAATAGTAACGTCTCGCTTAGTAAAATCAGCATAGGCTAATTTTCCGTCAATAAATCCTTCAAATTTTTGTACAAAAGTTACTGTACCATACCAATTTCCATCTAATCCTTTTTTGAATTTCGTAGCATAATTAATATTTGCATATTCAACCTGAACACGATCGTAATGACTACTTGAAATAAGTAAACGGTTAAGATAATCTCTAATTTTATATTTATTTTTCTTTTGAGTTATTACATTTGAGACTTCTACTCTTGATTGCTCATTTAAAAATAAATCACATGCTAGATCTATGCTGTTAACAGCGGCCAAATGATTCGATTTTGAATTGATAATTGACAATATGTAATTTGTAAATTCCTTAACTTTTTCCTTTGCCTTGTTACCAAAATCCTTTAAGTCGGGCACTTCAAAATTATTTGATGGCAAGGTATCTGTTTTCTTTTGAGAGGTATCAACCACCGGCAATTTTGGTCTAGTTAAACTTTGTAACTTTATCACCGTATTAGTAGATAAAAGTGAATCAATTTTACCTTTATCAGTTGCTAAATGTAGTATAGCTAGACTCAAATTACTATAAATTTTATGATTGCCATTTTTACGAAGTATGAAAATCAGGTCAGATTTTTTAAGCCTTAATTCACTAGAATTTGTAGTAGCTATAATAGTTGTTTCCGTTTCACCAGTTACAAGAGCAGGTGTTACTTTGCTATCTGCTCCAACAATGATGTCAAATTGATGAGGAGCTGAAATAGTACCCATGAATTTTTTTTTTTGTTCATCGGTTATAATCTCAGAAGTTGCAAAAACTATATAGTCGCCACTTGAATTAAAAGCTACCTGTACTTCGCTGATGCTTTTATGGTTAGACCCAGATGGGTTTGCGTTGTTATAATAAGTTATTTGATCTAGTGATATCTCTGTTATTTTACCTGCAATTTTTGTTCCATCAGCCAAATAGATAATATCTTGCCCAGCACATTTAAAACCAAATAATACTAAGATGCAAAGTATTTGTTTTTTCATATACGGTATTAGGAAATTACTCATTAAGAATTTGTTAATGAAATACTTTTTTTATTCAATTGATTTTAAAATATTTTGTGAAAAGAATCAAATTTTAAATAATATGTTATAAAAAATGTATTTATTGCAAAGGTG
>CAIYNX010000301.1 GCA_903927645.1 uncultured Mucilaginibacter sp. | reverse complement strand
ACTGGTTGCATGCCCCCAATGCATTGGCCCCCAAGTGGTACCATTGGGGTAATATTGAAAAAATAAATGATAAACACCCTCATAATACACCATTCCGTTTGGGTCGTTCATCCATTTCTCCTTTGGCGAAAAGTGCAATTGGGGTCGGTATGGTTCATGGTAATTGCTATCCGTTAAACTTTGGCTCTTAGCACTAAACCCGGCTGCTAAACATAAAACAGCTAAAAATATTTTTTTAATATTCATTTTCAATTTTGTGGAAACACCTAAGCAAACTTAACTAAAATAAAATCTAAAATGATGAACTGATTTAAGCTTTGATTTTCAAATCCGAACAGAATTTTAAATTGATATTAACAATGGGAATTGTACATTTAAACTTTAAGATTTTTAATATATGCAAATGAGATTAGCAACCCTATCAGATATTCCGGAAATAATGGTACTGATTAAAGAGGTAGTTCCTTTAATGAATAAAGCCGGAAATTTTCAGTGGGATGATACCTATCCTAACGAGGCGGTTTTTGAAAGGGATATCAAACACCTACAATTATGGGTAGCAGAGGAGGAGGGGACAATTGCAGGCATTTCAGCCATTACAACCGACCAAGAACCAGAATATGCAAGTGTTGGTTGGGATATCAATGAAACCGCTATAGTTACCCATAGGTTGGCGGTAGGTAATAGATATAGAGGCAAAGGTATAGCGAAAGCGCTATTGCTAAAAGCCGAAGAAGTAGCAATTGAACGAGGAATTAACATTTTAAGAATTGATACCAATTCAAAAAATGAAACAACGCAGAAGCTGTTTCCAATGTTAGGCTATGCATATTCGGGCGAAATTGGATTGAGGTTTAGACCCGGATTGCGGTTTTTATGTTATGAAAAAAGGTGGTAAATAAAATAAGATCCCTATGGAGCATTTAATCTTTAAAAAGCAAATTATTTAATCCTTATTTCTTACTTACTTCAATATTACAATAATATATTAGAAGTAAACTCTCAAAATACTTTTCTTATTTTTATATATAGATTTTTTACCAATTTTATATTGAAATGCAATTTTTACGCCACAATTTTGTCACAAATGGTTAATATTATTTAAATATTTTAAATTTTAACATTTTTTTTACATATTAGAGCCTTAACTAAAACTAATAACTGATCAATATGAATAAAAAATTACTCTCATTGGTACTTTTATTTTTATGCACAACTTATGCTTTTGCACAAAGTAGGGTGATAAAAGGAAAAGTAACCGACCAAAAAGATGGATTACCCTTACCAGGAGTAAGCGTGATTGCAAAAGGTGCAAGTTTAAAAGGTACCCAAACCGATTTAAATGGTTTATTTACGCTTGACGTGCCAGCAGGTACCAAAGAACTTACTTTTAAATATGTAGGTTACAAGGAGGTGAGTTTACCTATAATTGGTGATAACATGAATGTTCAGCTTGAAAACGACGAAAAACTATTAAACGAAGTTGTTGTTGTTGGTTATGGTGATCAAAAACGGGCTAATATTACTGGCGCAATTGCTACTGTAAAAGGTAAAGATATTGAAGACAAACCGGTTACCTCTTTTGAACAAGCTTTACAGGGTATTTCACCCGGTGTTAACATCCAAGCAGGAAATGGTAAACTCGGTCAAGGCATTAAAATAAGTATAAGGGGTGCAGCATCCATAACAGGAAGAAGTCAACCCCTTATTGTAATTGATGGTATCGTTATTAACAACGATGACTTATCAAGTACTAGTGCACCAACTGATCCATTGGCCGACATTAATTTTAACGATATAGAATCATTTTCAATATTAAAGGATGCCTCTGCTACTGCTATTTTTGGCTCAAGGGGTTCGAATGGAGTTATTATTATAACTACAAAAAAAGGGAAAGCCGGAACTGCAAAAATAAATTTCAATGCCTACTATGGCACAAGCGAACCTTCAAGACATCGTCAGTTTTTAAATACCAAACAATGGTTACAAATTGAAGAAAGGGCAGCCCAAGGAGCAGCAACACAAGATTTTAACAATGGCTATTTTTCTTCTTACGCAGATGCACTAGCAAGCGATCAAGGCTATGTTGAAGGTAAATTTACGAAATTGGCCGCAGGTAATACCAATTGGAGTACCTATGATACCAATTGGGAAAAACAGGCATTTCAATCAGCACCGCAACAATCATATGATTTGAATTTTTCGGGCGGGAACGACAAAACAACCTATTATATTGGTGGTCAAGCCTTAAACCAAACGGGTATATTAAAAGGAAATTCATTTCAACGATATAGTGGCAGGGTAAATGTAGACAGTAAAATTACCTCCACTTTTGATGTTGGTATGAACCTTAACTTCGTACATACTTATAATCAAAGATTAAGTAATGACGATGCTTTTTCAACACCTCTACAAATTGTAGCATTATCACCAATTACCCCTGTAATTGACCCCCGTACAGGTTTAGTAAGTGGTACGCCTCCGGGGCAAAGTAGTAATTTTCCTCTATATTATAATCCATTAATTAGTGTTGACAATGCTTATTACCACACCAATATTTACCATACTTTAGGCAACGTTTTTGGAAACTGGGAAATAATAAAACATTTAACCTTTAAATCTGAATTTGGTATTGATCAAAGTAACCAAAACGAGGATAGCTATTTTAACAGCTTAACTGCAAGGGATACCGGTACTCCAAACGGCCAAGGTGAAAACTCTGGTACAACTAATTTACTTTATACGGTTAACAATTATTTTTTATATAAAAATGTGTTTGCTAAAGATCATTCAATTGAGTTAACAGTTGGTAATAGCTATGAATATGGAAGCACAACCTACAATGATATACAAGGTCAGCAATTTCCTTCCGACTCATACAAACAAATATCCTCAGCAGCTGTAAAGTCTGGTGGAACATCCACCTTTGTAGACCACTCATTATTATCCTATTTTGGCAGACTTAACTATTCATTTAAAAACAAATATTTGTTGAATTTAAGTGCTCGAAGTGATGGCTCTTCCAATTTTGGAGCTAATAATCGTTACAGCTTTTTTCCAGCTGCCTCTGCAGGTTGGATTTTAAGTAATGAAGACTTTTTGAAGGACGCACCTACTATTAGTAATTTAAAAGTAAGAGCTAGCTATGGATTTACAGGCAATAATGGAGTAGGCGCTTATAGTGCATTTGGCTTGTTTAGAGGTGATGCCGGCTATAACGGGGTTGCAGGTCAGCGTTTTTACCAACTTGAAAATCCGAATTTAAAATGGGAAAAAACATTACAATTAGATTTAGGTTTTGATTGGGGTTTATTTAATAACAGGCTATCAGGTGGATTTGATTATTATAGAAAAAACACACGAGATTTACTTTTGATTGT
>CAIYNX010000300.1 GCA_903927645.1 uncultured Mucilaginibacter sp. | reverse complement strand
TAACGCAAATTTAGAACTCCCTTGGGACAAACCACATAGCGGCGACTATGACCTATCTGAACTTTTTACTTGGACGGATAGTATTTGTAAGTAGAGGGTAGTTTTAAATAAAAATACCTGTCGGCTGTCTTGCTGGCAGGTATTTAATTTTAGTGGGGATGCTGAACTTGGCGGATGGTGAATTTATTACCCTTTGTTCAATTTTATTTGCTGTATTGAATTTACTATATTTGTTATATGGACTCATTAACTGTTTATTTTGAAAATAAAGAGCAACTCAAAGCCTTAACAGAGGTAATGGAAGCCATGAATATCGCTTTTGAATACAATGGCCCTGATAAATACCCAAGCCGTGTTATTGATGGTATAACCACCTCGTTAAAACAGGCTGATAGCGGGGATTTAATGCCCTATACCGGAATAAATGATATGCTAGGGTAGCTTGCGTATGAGATATTCGGTTTTTTATACGCCTTATGCTAAGGAAACTCTCTCTACTACCTATAGTTTCATTAAGAATAATTTTGGATTGAAGGCCGCTGATTCATTTTTGGCTAAAGCCGATAAAATCATATCAATCATAACAAACAATCCTTTCATTTATAAAGCATCAACCTTTAATGAAAAAGTCAGGATTGCCTTTATAACCAAACAATGTTCCTTATTTTACCAAGTTACTGAAAACCAAATTAATCTCCTGTTTTTTTGGGATAACCGACAAGAGCCAATTTTCCCTAATAGGTGAAAAAATATTTCGCTTTTGTTGGTGTTTTGCTTTTTTTTGGTGATAACACCTACAATGGCTAAAAAAAGCGCATTTTACTTAATGCTATCTCCTGTAATTACATTAACTAAACCACCTCCATATTAAACGGCAGTTTCCTTATCCTTTTCCCGGTAAGGTCATAAATAGCATCTGTGAGTGCTGGCGCGAGGGGAGGTAAGCCCGGCTCGCCTACGCCTCCGGCATCTTCGGTATTCTCCATAATATGCACTTCAACAAGTGGCATGTCGGTTATGCGGGGCATTAAATAATCATAAAAATTATGCTGCTCTACTAGGCCGTTTTTAAAGGTGATTTCATGAATGGTTGCCACGCCAAGTGCCATTACGATGGAACCCTCTACTTGCGCCTTGATAATATCCGGGTTTACATACCAACCGCAGTCCATTACGGCCCAAACTTGGTCAATCTTTACTTTGCCATCGGCATTGCGCGATACTTTTACCACCTGCCCAACAGTGGTACCAAAACATTCGGTAATGGCTACGCCAAAACCATCATTTTTCTTCCTGTTCTTCCAGCCGGATACCGCTTCCATTTTGGTAATCAAAGCCTGAGAACGCTCGTCTTTCAAATATTTTCTCCTAAAATCAAGCTGATCCTCACCTGCTAATAGGGCCATCTCGTTCAAAAAGCTTTCATAGGCGAAGCCATTTGTTGACGCGTAAACCGAGCGCCACCACATATTGGGCAATGGCATTTCATAAGGAACATCCGAAAAACTGATATTTTTGATACTGTTAAAATAGGGCGACAAAAAACTTTCAGCGGTGCTTTCGTTGGGTTTACTACGGTCGGTATTGCCCCAATGGTCAATGTTCTGCCCGGCCATTTTGAACTTTAAGGCGGTGAGCTCCTTATTATCAATTGATCCTTCGGCACGGTACGAAACTCCGGCACGATAGGGCCCTTGCATCAAATCGTCTTCGCGTGTCCATACTACCTGCACAGGCCCGCCTATTTGTTTGGAAATGGCTACCGCTTCCTGTGTATAGTCCAGATAAGCCTTGCGCCCAAAGCCCCCGCCTAAAAAGGTCATGTTAACAATCACCTTGTCCAACGGGACTTTAAATTTTTCGCTGATATCGCCCTGCACCCAGTCGGGAGCCTGTATGGGGCCCCAAATTTCTATTTTATCTTGTTGGTAATGCGCGATGCAATTAAGCGGCTCCATGGCACTGTGCGATTGGTAGGGCGTCTGGTAGACAAGATCCAACTTTTTGGTAGCCGCTTTTAAAACCTGATCCGGTTCGCCTTGTTTTTTAAAGGAGAGGCCTTCCTGTGTTTTAAGCAGATTTTCATGGGCTGTATAAATGTCGGCTGTATTTACATGGTCAAATCCGCTATCGTCCCACTCAACGCGTAATGCTTTTCTTCCTTGCATGGCCGACCAGGTAGAATCAGCAACCACAACCACGCCATCTCTGGTGGTACCCACTACCAACATCTGTACCTTAAAAACTTTTTTAACACCCGGAACTTTCAGCGCGGCGGCATCGTCAAAGCTTTTCAATATGCCCCGTAACCTTGGGTTTCTTTCTACTACGGCGTACAGCATGCCCGGCAGTTTTTTATCCAAACCAAATATGGCCTCCCCATTGGTTTTCATAGGCGTATCGAGCCTTTGCAAGGGTTTGCGAATAAGTTTGTAGGCCGATATTGGCTTGAGTTTAACATCTGTTGGTGGGGTTAGCTTGGAAGCCGCTAATACCAAATCGCCATAATTCAACTTCTTTCCGCTTGGCTTGTGGATAACATGACCCGATTCGGCATAGCAATCGCTTGCCTGTACGTTCCATTGGGTTGCCGCGGCGGTAATCAGCATTTCGCGGGCGGTAGCGCTCAGTTTAAGCAGATTTTT
>CAIYNX010000299.1 GCA_903927645.1 uncultured Mucilaginibacter sp. | reverse complement strand
TTATCTATATTGCCTGCTAACCAAACATATTTATACAATAAATATGAATACAATATGATGAATTTTCTTGAATTTGTAAGTGATCATTATGCAGGTTTAAACCTTACACATAATTTTGGTGGGTTCTTTCTAAATAAAATACCGGTAATCGAAAGCTTTAAATTGCGCGAAATTCTTTCCCTAAAAGTATTATATGGAGGCTTGCGCGATGAAAATAACCCTGCCATTCATTCTAATTTGTATAAGTTCCCTATCAATGCAGATGGTTCGCAGGCAACATTTGCTTTAGGTGATGTACCTTATATAGAAGCTGGTGCAGGTATTGGTAATATTTTTAAGGTTTTACGATTGGATGTAATTCATAGGTTTAATTACCTTAACCATTCGGGAACTGCTGCATGGGGCCTTAGGTTTAGCTTTACCCCTGATTTGTAATTTATAGGTATTTATATTTAAACGGTATTACTTTATTAATATTTGTATGGTTCTAAGTATTTTATAGAGTAATTGTTATTATAATCAATTTTATTTTACTACCATAAATTTTGAAAATAAGTAAATGGATTATTGGGGCTGTTTTTATTTTTTTATCATTAAAGGGTTTTGCCCAACAAGACTCTTTAAAAAGTAAACAAAAAAAGACAACCATTGGACTCGAAATCGTTATTGATTCGTTAAGCCAGCAGGATATTATCAATGTTTTGAGAGATCTTTTTAATAGCAATATTGCAAAAAAAGATACCCTTAAATTGAGTAAAACCCAATTTTCATTAATACCAGCTATAGGTTATTCACTTTCTACAGGTTTTGCGTTTGACCTTACAGCCAATGTTGCTTTTTTTACCCAAAAAGACCATAAAGACAATTTTTCGGTAATTGATGGCGAATTGGTTTATGATACCCAAAATCAAAAAATATTTGCCAGTCATTCAGAAATTTGGTTTGGAGGTAATAACTTTAAATTTACTTCTGATCTGCGTGCCGAACAATACCCAGTTAATACTTATGGCTTAGGCACAACTGCCAATATTCCAAATACGCTTAATTATAATCACGTAAGGGTTTATTCAACCATTTATAAAAAAATTACCGGCGCATTTTATTTTGGATTAGGTTATAATTATGACAATCATTTTGATATAATGCAAGAAGGTAATGCAGATAAATCGGTATCTCAATACACACAATATGGTTTTTCGCGTCAATCTACATCATCCGGTTATTCAGTAACGCTACTTTTTGATAACAGACGCAACCATATCAACCCCTTAAATGGTGGCTATGCTTCATTATCATATCGAGATAACCTTACCTTTTTGGGTAGTGATAGCCATTGGCAAAGCCTATCATTGGATTTGAGAAAATATTATAAATTGTCTTCAGTTACAAATAACGTAATTGCTTTTTGGGGGCTTTGTCAGTTCACCACAGGCAATGTACCCTACCTCGACTTGCCTTCAACGGCTACAGATACTTACCATAATAGTGGAAGAGGATATACTGCACAAAGGTTTAGAGGCAAAAATGAGCTTTATCTTGAAGCCGAATATAGATTTAGGCTAACCAGAAATGGTTTGATAGGCGGTGTGCTTTTTAGCAATGCTGAAAGCTTTTCGGAATTTAAAACCAATCAATTTATTAAAATAGCACCGGCTGCCGGGGCTGGTTTAAGAGTAAAAATAAATAAGCAATCAAATACAAACGTAGGCTTTGATTATGCTTATGGCATTAATAATTCGCGTGGCTTATTTGTAAGTTTAGGCGAATATTTCTAATTGTATCCAATCAACTAAGGGCTATCAGCCTGTCCTTTCTAACTGTGAAAAAGATTCATTTTCATAGCAATAAATTAAACATAAATTTTATTTAATATTACTTATTCATGATGTATATTGTGGCAAAAATCCAATTGCTACATCCATGAACCGTTATTGTTTAACTCTTGATTTAAAAGAGGATATTGCTTTAATTTTAGCCTACGAAAAGTACCACCAAGCCGTTTGGCCACAAGTAATAAAAAGCATACAAGATGCCGGAATTATAGCCATGCAGATTTTTCGTTTCGATACCCGTTTATTTATGATTATGGAAACAGACGAAAGTTTTAGTTTTGAGAAAAAAGCTAAAATGGATGCCGAAAATCCCAAGGTTCAGGAATGGGAAGCACTAATGTGGAAATACCAACAACCTGTAAAAAATGCTTTAAAGGGTGAGAAATGGGTACTAATGGATAAAATTTTCGATTTAAACGCATAAAAACATGTTTACATTAAATAATAAAACGGTAGTAATAACAGGTGGTGGCAGTGGAATTGGCAAGGCAATTTCATTGCTATTTGCAAAACAAGGAGCTGTTGTTAATATTATAGAATTGAATCGGGAGGTAGCAATTGACACAGTGAATGAAATTGTTGCAGAAGGAGGCAATGCAAATTACCATTTATGCGATGTAAGCAAGCAACAAGATGTTGTTGATATTTTTCAAGGTATTGGAAAAATTGATATTTTAATAAATAATGCAGGCATTGCCCACGTTGGAAACGCTGAAAATACTACCGAAACAGATTTTGAAAGGGTAATGAATGTTAATGTAAAAGGAGCCTATAATTGCTTATACGGTGTTATACCCATAATGAAAGCCAATAAAGGAGGTGTTATTTTAAATACAGCCTCCATTGCAGCCCATGTTGGTCTGTCCGATAGGTTTGCGTATAGTACCAGCAAGGGCGCAATTCATGCCATGACCTTATCTGTTGCCCGCGATTTTTTATCGTACAATATTAGATGTAATAGTATTTCTCCTGCCAGAGTGCACACCCCTTTTGTTGATGGTTTTATTGCAAAAAATTATCCCGGTGAAGAATCAATTATTTTTGAAAAGCTTTCAAAATCGCAACCAATTGGAAGGATGGGCAAGCCATCCGAAATAGCAGCATTGGCATTGTATCTTTGTTCGGATGAAGCAGGTTTTATTACCGGCACTGATTATCCTATCGACGGTGGTTTTATTACCCTTAATAATTGATTTTGTTGGTATTCAATATACTGCAAAAAAAATTTTACATATATAATTGTAATAAGTTTGTAAATTTGATTAGTAAACCAACCATCCTAAATTATAATTTATGTTTAAAAAAGTTATATTGCTATGCTTGTTGTGCAGCTTTTTTCAGCTAAAAGCACAAACAACCTATAACCCAACAGCCGATAATTTGGCTGCTCGTCAAACTTTTCAGGATATGAAGTTTGGATTGTTTATCCATTGGGGTATTTATAGCGAACTGGCCGACGGTGAATGGGTAATGCACAACAAAAATATTCCTTACAATAGTTATAAACGTTTAGCCGATTTTTTTAATCCGCAAGGGTTTAATGCTAAGGAATGGGTTCAGTTTGCCAAAAAAGCAGGTATGAAATATATTACCATTACCAGTAGGCATCACGATGGCTTTAGTATGTTTGGTACAAAAGCTTCGCCATATAATATTGTGGATGCTACCCCATACCATCACGATCCATTGATGGATTTGGCCTTAGAATGCCAGAAAGAAGGTATTGAATTACATTTTTATTATTCATTATTAGATTGGGGAAGGCCTGATTACGCTTTTGGAAGCCCTATCGTAAACGGAGCGCCGGTAAAAGGTGATTGGGATAGCTATATAAAATTTATGAAAGCTCAATTAACAGAATTGATTACCAATTATCCTGCTGTAAAAGGTATCTGGTTTGATGGGCAATGGGAGCGCAGGGCTGTAAATTGGCATTTCGACGAGATTTATAGCCTAATTCACCAATTAAACCCAGCTATTTTGGTTGGTAATAACCATCATTTGGCACCTATTGATGGCGAGGATTTCCAGATGTTTGAGAAAGATTTGCCAGGTGGTAACACTACCGGATTTAGTGGCGAAAGTAAGATTGGCAAATTACCCCTCGAAACTTGCGAAACCATTAACAATAGTTGGGGCTTTAATATAAATGACCATAGCTTTAAATCTGTTAATGAAATTATTCATTATTTGGTCAATGCGGCCGGTCGGGACGCTAATTTTTTATTAAACATTGGGCCAATGCCCAACGGTAAAATTCAACCTGAATTTACTGATACCCTGGCATTGGTTGGTAATTGGATGCAAAAAAATGGAGAAACCATATATGGTACCAGAGGCAATTTAATTCCGGCCCAAGATTGGGGTGTGGTAACCAATAAAGGAAAGAATATTTATGCACACATTATTAATACACCTCACAATGACTTTATTTTTTTACCGGGTTTAAAAGAAAAAATTATAAAGGCCAATAATTTTGATGATGGTGCTACATTAAAGTTTAAACAAGTGCCCGAAGGTGTTTTTGTTTACCTAAATTCGGTAAAATTGAACTCGGTTGATAATATCTTAAAATTGACAACTAATTAATAAATAATGAGGCTAATTCGTTTTGGAGAAATAGGGAAAGAACTTCCCGGAGTACAAATTGATGATAAATATTATGATGTTTCTGGGTTTGGGGAAGATTATAACGAACAGTTTTTTGAAACAAATGGGTTGAATCGATTATCCGAATTTGTAAAGAATAATCAACTCCATGAAATTGAGACAGGCACAAGGCTGGCTTGCCCTTTAGTACGTCCATCAAAAATTATATGTATTGGGCTAAACTATACCGACCATGCAAAAGAAACCAATGCCCCAATACCTGCCGAGCCTATTATTTTTATGAAGGCTACTACAGCATTATCAGGTCCTTTTGACGATATTATGATCCCCAAAAACTCGGTGAAAACAGACTGGGAAGTTGAGCTTGCCATAGTTATTGGTAAAAAAGCAAGTTATGTAAGCGAAACCCATGCTATGGATTATGTTGCTGGTTATGTATTGCACAATGATGTATCTGAGAGGGAATTTCAATTGGAAAAAGGAGGCACTTGGGATAAAGGCAAAGGTTGCGATACTTTTGCCCCGATAGGTCCCTTTTTTGCAACAAAGGATGAATTGCCCGACCCACATAACCTTCGCTTATGGTTAAAGCTAAACAGTCAAATGATGCAAGATGGAAATACCTCAAACCTGATATTCAATATCCCTTACTTGATTGCCTATACCAGCCAATTCATGACCTTGTTACCTGGCGATATAATTTCAACTGGTACTCCGGCAGGCGTTGGTTTGGGTATGAAACCTCCATTATATTTAAAACATGGTGATATAGTTGAACTAGGCATTGACGGTTTAGGCATATCAAAACAACGATTGGTAAATTATTCGGTATAAATAATTTTTATTACCCCATCTCTACATAATGAAATCTGTAAAGCTTATATTCCTTTTCTGCCTCTTTTGTATTTTTTCATTTCAAGTTGTTTTTGGGCAAAGAAATAGCATTCCCGAAAAGGTAGAAAAATTATTGAAAAAAATGACATTGGCCGAAAAAATTGGGCAACTTAACCAATACAGTGGTAATTGGGAAGCAACCGGTCCAATTACCACCAATGTTGGAAATAAGTTGGATGCGGTTAAAAGGGGCGAGGTGGGTTCGATATTAAATATTTACGGGGTCGAACATACAACAGTTTTTCAACAGGCGGCTATGCAATCAAGGTTAAAAATACCTTTATTGTTTGGTCAGGATGTTATTCATGGGTTTAGCATCACCTTTCCGGTGCCATTGGCCGAGGCTGCCAGTTGGGATATGAAAGCCATAGAAAAATCGGCAAGGGTTGCCGCTACCGAAGCTGCTGCCAGTGGGGTACATTGGACTTTTGCGCCTATGGTTGATATTGCTCGCGACCCTAGATGGGGTAGGGTGATGGAAGGTGCGGGTGAGGATCCTTATTTAGGGTCGCTCATAGCTACTGCCCGGGTTCATGGTTTTCAAGGTATGGGCTTGGGTAACCTCGATGCTGTTATGGCTTGTGCCAAGCATTTTACCGGTTACGGTGATGTAATTGGTGGTCGTGAATATAATAGTGTTGATATGAGTTTACACACCTTATGGGAGGTGTATTTACCTCCATTTAAGGCCGCATTGGATGCAGGAGCTGCCACTTTCATGAATTCATTTAACGATTTAAACGGAGTTCCTGCTACCGGTAATAAATATTTACAACGAGATATTTTGAAAGGTAAATGGGGTTTTAAAGGTTTTGTGGTGAGCGATTGGGGATCAATTGGCGAAATGATAAATCACGGTTATGTAAAAGACAGCTATGAGGCCGCACAGGTTGCTATTAATGCCGGGAATGATATGGACATGGAAAGCGATAGCTATTTAAAAAACCTTGCCAAATTGGTAGCAGATAAAAAAGTATCAGAAAGGGTAATTGACGAGGCAGTTAGGCGGATTTTGACAAAAAAGTACGAGCTTGGTTTATTTAGCGACCCATATCGTTATAGCGACGCAGATCGTGAAAAACGTATTCTAAACAGAAAAGAACATGTTGAAGCTGCCCGCGATGTTGCAAAGAAAAGTATTGTTTTATTAAAAAATGAACATCAGGTTTTGCCGCTATCAAAAAACTTAAATTCGATTGCTATTATTGGGCCTATGGCAAAGGTAAAACAAGAATTAAAGGGCACCTGGTCGCTCAATGTTGGCAATGTAAACGATATTGTTTCGGTATATGAAGGTATACAACAACAAGTTGGCAAAACCAAGTTATTATATGCCAAAGGTTGCGATGTTACCGATACCAGTAGGGCTGGTTTTGCCGAAGCTTATAAAATTGCCTCGCAGGCCGACGTAGTGGTAATGGCCATGGGCGAACAGTTTGACTGGACGGGTGAAGCAAAGAGCCGATCAAATATACATTTACCTGCCATTCAGGAGGATTTGATAAAAGCAGTTATTGCTACCGGTAAACCGCTAGTAGTATTGTTAATGGCTGGCAGGCCTATGGTATTTAACTATACAGCCGACCATGCGCCGGCCATTTTATACACTTGGTGGCTTGGTAATCAGGCTGGTAATGCCATTGCCGATGTTTTATTTGGTAACTATAACCCTGCCGGAAAATTGCCCATTACCTTTCCACGGTCTGAAGGCCAAATCCCTATTTATTATAATTATTTTAATACTGGTAGGCCGGCGCATGACGACGTTCAAACCAATTACCCGCCATCTTATATAGATTTATCGAATACACCCCGATTTGCCTTTGGCCATGGCTTAAGCTATACAACTTTTAATTATACTAACTTACAAATCAATAAAAAAAACATGAAGAAAAAGGAGACCATTACGGTAACCTTTAATATCACCAATACCGGAAAATATGCCGGAGAAGAAGTTGCCCAGTTTTATTTAAGGCAGATGGTAGCTCAACCTTTACGACCTGTAAAGGAGTTAAAAGGTTTTGAAAAGGTAATGTTGGAACCCAATGAAACCAAAACCATTACTTTTACCATTAACAGCGATAAGCTTTCTTTTTATAACGAACAATTAGAAAAGATTACCCAAGCGGGAGAATTTAGCCTGATGGTAGGCAGTGCCTCTGATGATATCAGGTTGCAGGATAACTTTACCCTTGTTGATTAATTTTATAAGAAACCATGATTAAGACATATAGTGATTTCGATACAATGAGCAGGGCGGCTGCCGATTTGATTATTGAACAGGTTAAATATAAACCAAATTCATTGCTCTGCTTTCCTTCTGGCGAATCTCCGGCCGGTGTTTTTAAATATTTGGTAGCCGACGCCAAGCAGGGTTTGGTAGATTTTACCCATTGTTATTTTGTTGGTTTAGATGAATGGGTAGGATTAGGTAAGGATGATGATGGTAGTTGTACCAGGTTTTTATGGGAGCATTTTTTTGAACCTGCTCAAATTGCATTAAATAAAGTGCATTTTTTTGATGCCAAAGCTGATGAATTAGCGCATGAATGTAATAAAATGAATACTTTTATAAAGCAAAATGGGCCTTTGGATATTATGATGGTAGGTATTGGCATGAATGGTCACATCGGCTTGAATGAACCTGGAACTGATTTTAATTTATACGCGCATTACGCTCCATTGGCCGAGACTACCATTACAGTAGGTCAAAAATATTTTAGCAAGCCAACCATCTTAACTCAAGGCATTACTTTAGGATTAAAGCATTTACAAGAAGCCAAATTGCCCTTACTCATTGCAGCAGGTGCTAAAAAATCAGGAATCATTTCACTGTCGCTTAAAGGGCCAATTGGTACGGAAGTTCCTGCAAGTATTTTTCAAACTTTGCCAAATGGTTTGGTATTGTTGGATGAGGGGGCTGCTTCGGAATTGTGATAAAAAAATTAATTTCTCCCAATATCTGTGTCTTCACAGATATTATCCCCCAAAGCCAGTTCAAGCTTCCACGCTTGAACTTAACCTATTTTCAGCGTCTACGCTGAATCCAATTGTTTTAATATTTTAGGCGTGGACGCTTAAAAATGGGAAACTTTCAAGCGTAGACGATTGAAAGGGCGGAGGGTGGGGACTTTAACCTTATGTATTCATTTATCCTTCATAAATATTTATTCCAATCAAAAGAATCAGGCTTTTGCACTTTCGCAAAAAAACTATCTTTGCGCTATTATGAGTAAACCGAACGACGAACTATTTAAAAATGTTATTTCGCACGCCAAAGAGTATGGCTTTGTTTTTCCTTCCAGCGAGATTTATGATGGCCTGAGTGCCGTTTATGATTATGGGCAAAATGGTGTTGAGCTTAAAAACAACATTAAAACCTATTGGTGGAAAGCAATGGTGCAAATGCATGATAATATAGTTGGGTTGGATTCGGCTATATTTATGCACCCAACTATTTGGAAAGCCAGCGGTCACGTTGATGGCTTTAGCGACCCAATGATTGATAATAAAGATTCAAAAAAACGTTACCGTGCTGATCAATTATTAGAAGATAAGATAGATCGCTATACCAAAGATGGTAAAACGGATAAAGCAGACCAATTACAAGCCAATATGGACGAGGCCTTGAAAGCCGAAAATTTGCCTCGCCTAAAAGAATTAATTATTGAACACGAAATAGCTTGTCCGGTAAGCGGTACACGCAATTGGACCGATGTGCGCCAGTTTAACCTTATGTTTAGTACCCAAATGGGTGCCGTTGCCGATGATGCCGATGTGGTTTACCTACGCCCCGAAACAGCACAAGGCATTTTTGTAAACTATCTGAACGTGCAAAAATCGGGCAGGATGAAAATTCCTTTTGGTATTGCCCAAATTGGGAAGGCTTTCCGTAACGAGGTAATTGCCCGTCAGTTTATTATCCGCATGCGCGAATTTGAGCAAATGGAAATGCAATATTTTGTACGCCCTGGCACACAGAAGGAATGGTTCAACAAATGGAAAGAAACTCGTTTAAAATGGCATTTGGCTTTAGGTACGGAGCCCGAAAAATATCGCTTCCATGAGCATACCAAGCTGGCTCATTATGCTGATGCGGCTTACGATATTGAATTTGAATTTCCCTTCGGGTTTAAGGAGGTGGAGGGTATACATAGCCGTACCGATTTTGATTTAAGTCAGCACCAAAAATTCTCGAACAAAAAAATGCAATACTTTGATCCGGAGGTTGATCCTGATACCAATAAGCCTTATGGTAATTACATTCCTTACGTAATTGAAACTTCGATAGG
>CAIYNX010000298.1 GCA_903927645.1 uncultured Mucilaginibacter sp. | reverse complement strand
TTTCATGTAGGTATTAGCTAGTTCTTTATTAATTTATGTTTTGCTTTATATAATCAAGCAAATGTTTTTTTAATGTTTTGTTGATTTCTTCGATTTCCGCGTCTAAAAAAATATGATTAAATAAATTTTCAGTCTGGTAGATATATGATTTATCTACTTTTAGCTTTAAATGATATTTATAATCATCAAAATAAACCTCAAGGTAAATAATTGTATTTATTAATGGATTTGAGCCATGTAAGCCGAACATTGTAAAATTCCATCCTAGTTGTGAAATGTCTGTTTTATAAATGTCTTTTTCCCAGATTCTACTTTTTTCCTTATTATTGAGTACTTCTTTTAAATTATTTATTTGAAATGATGCACTAAGAAATGCATAGTTGTTAAATATTATTTCTTCACGATTTAAAGTATACTTTGTTTCAGTTTCATTATATAAATTTATGTGGAAATAGCCTAATGTATCCAAAATTGATTTCCAGACTTTTGTATTAATTATTACAAAAGTATCATATATGATTCTCGGTGATTTTGGAATACCTCTAGTTTCTGCCTGTCTCTTAATTAACTCAATCTCTTTTATAAAATCATCATTCTCTTCCAAATCCTCACCTTTACCAGCTTTTATGGCGGTTTTTAACGACCATATTACTTCCTTTTCAATATAATCCATCAATGGTTCTAAATCGCCAACATCCGCATTGTGCAATGCACGCAAATAATTGCTTTTATCTGCCGATTTAATGATCACATGAGGGAAGCCGTTTTTTAGTAAAACATAATTCAACAAAAGGCGCGATATCCTGCCGTTGCCATCATCAAACGGGTGGATACGCACAAATTTATAATGGAATAAAGTGGCTAATTCAACGGGATGGAGTTTGGTTTCGTTTTCCCTATACCAAACCATCAATTCCTGCATCAAAATAGGCGTATCAGTTACCGAAGCATATTCAAATATTTCGCCATTTTGCAACCGTACCGAATTTGGGTAGGCTTTGTAATTGCCAATATTTATTTGTCTGCGCGTATTTTGTCCATCAGGCGTTAATGCCTCTTTCCAAAACGGCTCAACCAGAATAATCTCGTTTAATTGTTTTATAATATGTTCAGTAAGCGGGCGCTCCTTATCACTCGCTAGCTGTTCAATAAAACTAAAGGCAGCATCATGAGCCTTAGTTTCCTGATATTCCCGTAAGGTATGGTTACCCTTGGTTTCGCCAAATATTAAAAGCAGTTCTGTTTCGCCGTAGGTGAGGGTATTCCCCTCCATATGGTTGGAGTTGTAGTTGAATTCGAGCCTGAATTTTTTGTCAAGCCTCGCCTTGTCCTCTTGTTTAAAAGGCTCCAGTTTTTTTAAATTTTCATGAAGTTCATTTAGGGTTTTTAAATTCTCTTTCATTTCAATTTTCAACTAATCCACATTATAAACACAAGGTACTAAAATCCAATGGCTTTTAATTTTAATCCCGCTGTTTCTTCCAGACCAAAAACTAAATTCATGTTTTGTACCGCCTGGCCCGATGCTCCTTTCAGCAGATTATCAATAATGCTGACGATGAACAATTTATTACCATGTTTTTTAACCTGCAAAAAGCACTTATTGGTGTTTACCACCTGCTTTAAATCAATATTTTTGGAGGTGAGGTGCGTAAACGGATGATGCTCATAATAGGCCTCATAAAGCTCCAATGCCTCTACCTCGGTCAGGTCGCTTTCGGTATATATGGAAGCAATGATCCCCCTGGTATAATCTCCCCTGTAGGGGATAAAATTAATGGCCTTGTTAAAATCGGGTTGTAGTTGATTAATGGATTGCCCAATTTCGTTCAGGTGCTGGTGCTCAAAGGCTTTGTAAACCGACAAATTATCGTTCCTCCAAGTAAAATGCGAGGTAGCTGATAGGCCTTGTCCGGCACCAGTTGACCCGGTTGTAGCCGTAATATGAACCTCATTGTTCAACACCTTATTGGCTGCCAATGGTAATAAACCCAATTGTAAACAGGTAGCAAAGCAACCCGGATTGGCAATATTGCGGGCAGTTCTTATCGCTTCGCGGTTCAGCTCAGGCAGGCCATAGGTAAAATTGGAAGGCAAACCCACTGGTTTTAACCTAAAATCCTGACTTAAATCAATAACCTTTATCCTAGCCGGGATAATATGGTTATCTAAAAACTTCTTGGCATCACCGTGGCCTACACATAAAAATAGGGTATCAATATCAGTACTAATTTCTTCGGCAAACTTTATATCGGTATCGCCAAATAAATCGGTATGTACCTCATAAACGGGTTTGCCCGCATTGCTGGTGCTATGTATAAACGTAATAAATACATCGGGGTGGTTTACCAAAATACGTAATAACTCCCCCCCGGTATAACCTGCGCCACCTACTATGCCTACTCTTATTTTTTTATGATGCTGATTCAATTTCTTTAAAAATATAATTAATGATTGTTTTGGTTCACTTTGTGGTAAATCATTACCTGGTTGCCAAATATTTTGGAGAAACCTTTAACGTCATCGCCACTCCAGGCATTGTTCATTTCGCCATAACTACCAAATTTGTTCGACATCAGATCATGTGCTGATTCTATACCGACTATTTGGAAACGGTAGGGGTGTAGCGCTACAAACACTTTTCCGCTTACGTTTTGTTGGGTATCGGTCAAAAAGGCTTCCATGTTGCGCATCACCGGGTCGTGGAATTGACCTTCGTGAAGCCAGTTGCCGTAGAAGGAAGCTAACTGGTCTTTCCAAGATAGTTGCCATTTAGTCAGCACATGTTTTTCTAAAGTATGGTGAGCCTTGATGATGATGATAGGCGCGGCTGCTTCAAAACCTACACGGCCTTTAATGCCTATAATGGTATCGCCAACGTGTATATCCCTGCCAATGCCATAAGGCTGGGCAATGGCTTGCAATGCTTGTATAGCTTTGGTTGGATGGTCGAATATTTCAGCATCAATACCAACTAATTCGCCTTTTACAAATTGTAGTTCAAGGGTTTTTGGTTCGAAGCTGGTTACCGGAGTAGGCCAAGCATCTTCAGGCAAACCTAGGTTAGAGGTCAGCGTTTCTTTACCACCTACCGATGTTCCCCATATACCTTTGTTGATAGAGTATTTGGCTTTCTCAAAGTTCATCTCAACCCCGTGGTTTTTAAGGTAGGTTATTTCCTCTTCGCGGCTCAACTTTAAATCGCGGATTGGAGTAATAATCTGCACCTCGGGCACCAGGATGTTAAATATCATGTCAAACCTTACCTGATCGTTACCTGCGCCGGTACTGCCATGCGCCACAAACTCGGCACCAATTTCTTTGGCGTAAATGGCTATGGCGGTTGCCTGGCTCACCCTTTCGGCACTGACAGATAGGGGATAGGTGTTGTTTTTCAACACATTACCATATATCAGGAAGCGTACACAGGTATTGTAAAAGTTCTTGGTTTCGTCAACCACGTGGTGACTGGTTACGCCCATTTTATAGGCACGTTCTTCCACGCCTTTTAATTCTTCCTCACTAAAGCCACCTGTATTTACTATTACGGAATGTACTTCATAACCCAAATCCTGGGTAAGGTATATGCAGCAAAAAGAGGTATCCAGACCACCGCTATATGCTAAAACTACTTTCTTTTTCATTTTATGTTGATAAACAAGCGCAAAATTGCACCCGCTTTGTTTTAAAATATTTTTAAATCCTGACTAAAACTTTTAATTGCCTTCTCTATCCTGCGGAAAAGGTTGGCCTTCCGGGCCATGTCTTTGGTTTTTAAAGCTTGTTCCTTCGCTTTTTCAACCGGGTCGAACAACATGGCGGTACACATACAGTTTTTACGACCCTTGCTGGTAAGGATGTCAAAATTCACACAGCTTTTGCAGCCTGCCCAAAAATCTTCATCCTGCGTTAACTCCGAATAAGTTACAGGCTCGTAACCTAGCTCCGAGTTTATCTTCATAACGGCCAAGCCAGTGGTCAGACCGAATATTTTTGACTCCGGAAATTTCTCTCTCGATAAATTGAATATGCGTTGCTTGATGGCTTTGGCTAAACCAACTTTCCTGAATTCGGGGTTTACTACCAGGCCAGAGTTAGCCACAAAATCGCCATGACTCCAGGTTTCAATATAGCAGAAACCGGCCCAAGTACCGTTTTTATGGAAAGCGATTACCGCTTTGCCTTCCAGCATTTTATCTGCCACGTATTGAGACGAGCGTTGGGCAATGCCTGTTCCCCTTGCCTTGGCAGATTCAGCCATTTCATCACAGATTTGCGCTGCAAAATCAACGTGTTTTGCAGAAGCAACCTGAATGTCAAAATCTTGTATGGTCATTGAAATAAAAAAATTACCGTCAAAAAAAATGGATTTTAAAACCCGTAAATAATTAATTGAATTTTTTGGTAAAACTACAAAAACGATAGAATTACCAAATGATGGGATAACTTGTTAATCAGCAAGTTTCAAGCCCTAGGCATATAGGGCCTTCGTCGGGAGGGAGAAAATATAAAAACGTTAGCAATCAAAGCAGCGACAACCGGAGCAAATTTTGCTCTTATTGTTACCATTATTTGGCTTTGTTTGTTCATTAGCTGGTTTTGATATTTTTTAAAATTAAAACGCAAATTTATTCATTATTTTTAATAATGAAAGCGTTTTTTTTAATGGGGAAATGGAGAGGGTGGGAGGTAATTGCATTTAGGATAGATGACATTTTCACTAAAGTGATATTTACTAGGTTTAAACAAACTAATAATATTGATTAATTCAACATAGAAAAGCTTTTATTGATCTTTACAGGATCAATAATGTAAAGGATACAAGAGTTAACCTAATACTTATTTTTCAGAGCCATCATAATTATAATCTTCAAGCGTCCAGTCTATCATAACTTCCTTAATCCAACCTAAAAAATCCTTATTGCATTCCTCAACTTCTAATAAATTTTCATAGATGAAATCATGTTGCCAAAATACAACCGGACAAATTCCGTTTTTTAATTTTGATAGGTTTAAGCAATAATGATTACCACGGCCATCTGGAGAAAAGGGCAAAAATTCATTTGGCATTTTGTTAAAGATTTCGTCATTATGTTCAAATTCATAAACTTCATCTAAAGACAATCCCCTAAATTTTTTATCAATGCCATAAATTTCGGTTCCCGATAAAACAATGCCATTATGCTTTTTATATAGGTATTTGAAATCTGTTGGAAGCTGGAATTTTATTCGATCCTCAAAAATCTCCAATCTATCATCATCTATAGCCTCCCCAAATGAAATTAAGCTTTCATCAAATTTTTGTAACTCGATAATTAATTCGTCGCATTCCTTTATCAAATCCTTCATCTTTCGCAAAATAAGAACTTAAGTTAATAATGGATAAAAAATATTAAAGACTTAATCCACCACAATAAACTTAATTAACCCAATAAACTAAATCAACTTAATCAACCTATTCCAACCCAATCAACTAACCCCCAGCCACAATATCCGCCAAAATAATCTCCGCATGTATGCGTGAGTTTTCTATAAACCATAAATGGGTATCCATGCCACCAACCACTACACCGGCAAGGTACATACCGTTTACATTTGTTTCCATGGTTTGTTGGTTGTAGGTTGGTAATAGCTTTTCATCATTAAGGGTAATACCTAGTTTTTTCAGGAATTCAAAGTTTGGGTGATAGCCCGTCATGGCCATTACAAAATCGTTGGGGATGGTAACTACGCCATCGGGGGTGTCAATATCTACCTCGTAGGGGCGTATTTCTTTAAGGTGCGAGCTAAAATAGGCTTTGATGGCACCTTCTTTTATACGGTTTACAATATCGGGCCTTATCCAGTATTTAACACGTTCGCCAACGTCTTCGCGACGGATAACCAGAGTTACTTCCGCGCCTTTGCGGTAGGTCTCCAAAGCCACATCAATAGCCGAATTGCTGCTACCTACAACCACCACCTTTTGCAGGGCAAAAAAGTTAGGGTCCTTATAATAATGCATCACTTTGGGCAATTCTTCACCAGGAATACCCAATTTTACCGGGATATCATAAAAGCCGGTAGAAACAATCACATTTTTAGCATAATAAATAGCTTTATTGGTGATGATGGTAAAAGCCTCCAATTCCTTTTCAACACTTAATACTTCTTCAAATAAATTAATATTGAGTTGCTTGCTGGTGCAAACCCTACGATAATATTCCAAAGCCTCGGCACGGTTGGGTTTATTGCTTACGGTTACAAAGGGGATGCCGCCAATTTCCAACTTCTCGGAAGTGGAAAAGAAAGTCATCGTAGAGGGGTAATTGTACAGCGAGTTTACCAAACAACCTTTTTCAACAATTAAAAAGCTTAGTCCGGCTTTTTGGGCCTCCAATCCGCAAGCCAACCCGATAGGGCCGCCACCAATAATCAATATATCTAACATAGGTACCAATAAATACCGCGAAGATAAACAGAATATGTGGTTAGGTACTTAAAAACGGACTTTAATAGCGGATACAATAGAAAAAATTAGATTGTGGCGATATTATGAAGGAGAAAAAAAAAGAAAATAAAAAAAGGGTAAGCTACTTCTATCGCGCCGCTCAACTCTCTACCCTTGCTGCGTTCCCACCCTGGGGGAGTTCAAGAGGAGCTGGCCGTAAAAGACTTACCCCGGCGCAAATATAGAAAAAGGTTTGTTTATGGTTAATAAATTGTTAAAAAACATGCGATGGGTGCAGAGCTTGGTTATTTGAAATTTTAGTGCTGTTAATCAGTTTTTTAGCCTTAGGTAGCAATGACCAAAATAAGACAACGATGTTTTTTTATTTTTTTAAGATGAAGCTTGAGGTTTTATAATCTTCGTTTTTTGGGTGCATTGCAGATTTTTATGTTGAATTACTCTAACATCTTTTTCATCAAAATATCCTTTTGCCTGTCATTACCCAAT
>CAIYNX010000297.1 GCA_903927645.1 uncultured Mucilaginibacter sp. | reverse complement strand
TTGCCCCGCAACAAACAACTTGCCTGTTTTACCGCCCTTTAATACCGACTTTTCGTCGACCAAAACCAATCCGCCTTTTGATTTGTTCGAATTATGACAACTGGTACATTTTGCTTGAAAAATAGGTTCTATCAAATCATTAAAAACCAAGGCCTTATCAATAGCCACTTTTTCCTTTTCGGGATGCCAAACCGGGGCTAATAAAAAATTATCGCCATGTGTTAGGTTAGCCCCATAATCGCCTCCTACTATTAAACAAGCTAATAATAAACCAGCACTTATTCGTAGTACTTTTAGGCTATACCATTTTTTATTCCTGATCCAATTAATAGCCGTTGCCATAAAAGCAATACCAACACCCAGCCATTTATGCAACTGCAAAGTAGCTCCCTCATATCCTGCTTCGTTGGATAGGAAAAGACCCATTATTACCGTAATTGAGGCAAAAATCGCAGCCCAAAGCCAAACCAAATTGCTAAATTTTTGGTATAATGGCTCGTTGGTAAATTTTGGATTATACCTCAATAATTCTAATAAAACGGCCAGTATGAGCAATACAATAGGAAAATGCAAAATGAGCGGGTGCATTCGTCCTACAGGTTGCAACCATTGAGGTATGGCAATATTATTGCCAAATACCAGCAAAAACAGGATAAATAAGTTAAGAAAAAAGAGAAAGTTAGCGGCTATAGCCTGATGGTTGCGTTTTATCATTAACTGGTGTATGCTTAATTATACCCTGGTAAATTTATAAGGGTAAACCTTGCCCGATGCCCATTGGGCCACGTATATATTTTCATCATCATCAACACATACATCATGTGGGTTTAAAAATATCCTTTCGTTTTGTGCCATTGGTTGTAATAGGCCATCCTTATAAATAGGCTCGGTTCCTCCAATATTTGATATTACCTTATCATGCGCATCCAAAATAGTCACAAATCCCGAATCGGCATTACCTAAATCATTGGTTCGTAATACTGCAGCATACAAATATTGCCCTCTTATTACCGGACGGCAAACACAAGCCCCCGGCAACTTTATCACATTTAATAATTTGCCATCCAAGGTAAAGCGCTTAAAGCAATGACGGGTACGGTCGGTAATAAGTAATGTTGGTGTTTCCTTCCTCCAATCAAACAAAATGCCATGCGCATTATCCAGGTGCTCATCGCCATCGCCCCTGCCACCAAAAAAGTGCTTTAATTTTCCATTTTTATCATACTGCATAATATACTGGGCGCCATAACCATCTGCAATAAAAATATCCCCGCTACTGCTAATAGTGGTTTCGGTAGGTACAAACTCCTCCGCTTTTTTATATACCCCGGTTTCAAGAGGTACATCAATGGTTAATAAAATCCGACCATCGAGGGTAGTTTTATAAACTTGGTGTTTAACGGTATCTGTTATAAAAAGAAACTCGGTTCCATTTTCGTTTAACAAAGTTAAACCGTGTGCACCGGGAAAATCATGCCCCCATGTATCCAACAACCTGCCTGATTTATCAAAAATCAAAACATTGTTTTTTGTTTCGTTGGTTAATAGCAAAATACGCCCCTTCGCATCTTGAACCATTTCGTGACAGTCGTTTACAGGGTTTTTTAATGGGTCTGCCTTGCTCCATGCCTTATCCATGCGGTAGCGCATGTTATTATGCCCGTAAATTGGCCCGTCATTTTTGGCAAGCATATCTTTGGCAATAAAAAAGCCTGCGGTAAAAAGGCTGGTTTGTTGTATAAATTTTCTTCTTTCCATAATTCCGTTTATTTGGTTATGCTTTTTTTTTGGGATGATTGTTTGAAAAACCGTGTTTACGCTATAATCCCTTTTACAACATTGCCTGCCACATCTGTTAGCCGGTATCTCCTTCCCTGACTTTTAAAGGTTAGTTTTTTATGGTCGATCCCTAATTGGTTTAATATTGTAGCATGAAAATCATGAACGTGAACCGGGTCCTTTACAATATTATAGCCAAACTCGTCCGATTCTCCATAAACTATACCGGGTTTAATTCCTCCGCCTGCCATCCAAACGCTAAAACAACGCGGGTGATGGTCGCGACCATAATTATCAACAATTAATTTACCCTGACTATAATTTGTACGGCCAAACTCGCCTCCCCAAATAACCAAAGTTTCGTCCAATAAGCCACGTTGCTTTAGGTCGGTTACCAATGCTGCCGATGCTTGGTCAACATCTTTGGCCTGACCGGCCATTTCCTTTGGCAAATTACTATGCTGATCCCAACCTTGGTGGTATAATTGTATAAAACGAACCCCATTTTCTGATAGTTTACGCGCCAGCAAACAATTGGCTGCATAGGTTCCGGGCACTAAACAATCGGGGCCATACATTTTAACAATATCATCGGGTTCTTTTGATACATCCATAATTTCGGGCACGGCCGATTGCATACGGTATGCCATTTCGTATTGCTGAATTTTAGCATTTATTTCGGGGTCGCCAAATTCTTTTGCCGATATTTCATTTAATTCAGCCAACTTATCCAGCATTTTACGGCGGTCTTGTTTATCTATACCTTCCTGATTATTCAAATATAAAACAGGGTTTTCGCTGCTACTAAATTGAACGCCTTGATGTATGGAGTCGAGAAAACCATTGCTCCATAGTTTTGAATAAACTCCTTGTCCGTTGCCTTTGCCTTTTGACAACAGAACAGTAAAGGCAGGTAAATTTTTGTTCTCGCTGCCTAAACCGTAACTCACCCATGAGCCCATACTTGGTCTGTTACCTTGTTGTGCTCCGGTTTGAAAAAATGTTAAGGCCGGGTCATGGTTAATGGCATCGGTATTCATGGAGCGGATAATACAAATATCGTCGGCAATTTTACCAATATGCGGAAATAAATCGCTCACCCAGGCTTTTGAGTCGCCGTATTGCTTAAAATCATAATAAGAGCCAATCAAAGGGAATGATTTTTGTTGAGCCGTCATTCCTGTTAAAATCTGGTTTCCACGTACAGAAGGTGGTAACTCCTGCCCCATCATTTCACGGAGCTTTGGCTTATAGTCGAATGATTCCAACTGCGAGGGTGCACCATCCTGAAACAGATAAATAACACGTTTAGCTTTAGGGGCAAAATTTGGTATACCCGGTATAAAGTCTTCCTCGCTACCAGCTCCAATACCGGTAAAAAGATTTGGAATAAGCAATGAGCCCAAAGCCACACTACCCAAACCAAGGCTAAGCTTTGATAAAAAATGACGCCTGTTTATTTGTAATCGATGTTCTAAAATGTCTTTCTCCATGGTCATCAAGTTTTAACTATTGCCTCTTCCAGGTTATAAATGGCATCAACCACTTTCATGAGGGCTGCCAATTTTATTTTATCAATATGCTGAGGTACAAGGTACTCGCCAACATTGATTACTTTTAAGGCGGTTTCCTGGTTCATTGTTTTTAAAGCTTCACGGTAATAATCGCTCAAAATCAGTAATTCTTTTTCTTTAGGTTTTCTACAAATAATTAAACGGAATGCCTTAAATATCTTATCATTTGGTACACTTTTTTCCAGTAATAAATTGGCGGCCAAAACCCTGGCCGCTTCCAGTACTGTGGGGTCGTTCTCCATCAATAAGGCCTGTAAAGGTGTATTGGTACGTAATCTTTTTACTTCGCATTGATCGCGGTTGCTGGCATCAAAAATGGCCATTTCAACAGGTGGAACTGTTCTTTTTATAAGGGTATACATACCTCGGCGGTAAAGATCGGCTCCATGTACCTGTTTATAATTGGCCAGCAAACCTCTGCCTGATGTGGCATTTTCCCATAAGCCCGGTGGTTGGTAGGGGTTAACACTTGGCCCTCCAATGGTACGTGTTAGGAGGCCACTACTTGCTAAAACCATATCACGTACAAATTCGGCAGGAAAACGGTAGCGCGAGCTGCGCGCCAAAAAGGTATTATCAGGGTCGGCCTTTAGTTTATCAGGACTTATCACTGCTGATTGCCGATAGGTGGCAGACATTACCATTTGCTTTACCAAACGCTTTATATCCCAGCCATGATTCACAAAATCAACCGAGAGCCAATCCAATAATTCGGGGTTGGTAGGTAAATCACCCTGCATGCCAAAATCGCCGGCACTTTTTACGAAGCCTTTCCCAAAAAACTCCTGCCATAACTGGTTTACGAACACCCGGGCCGTAAGCGGATTATTTTTATCAAACAACCAAGTAGCTAAACCCAGCCTGTTTTGAGGTAGTTTACTATCAAATGGTAAAATGGACTTTGGGGTACCGGGCAAAACTTCATCGCCATGGGCATCATAATTACCACGCTTTAAAATATAGGTTTTTCGATATACTTCACTATCCCCCATTACAGATACGATTACTTTACCTGTATCTTTTTTATTTACAAATTTCAATATGCCTTTAATATCATCGTTGGTTATTTGCATCAAGGGCCGTTTGGCATACGTTTCCGGCCCACCCACGGTTGATTGCAAACCAGGTTCTTTCACGCTGTTGAAAAAAGCATATAGCTGGTAATATTCCTTTTGCGAAAAAGGATCGTATTTATGGTCGTGGCAATGGGCACATTCCATAGTAACCCCCAAAAGCGCCTTACCAAAAGTATTTGTGCGGTCTGTTACGTAATTTACCCGATATTCTTCATTTATAACTCCACCCTCTTCTGTAATTTTATGATTGCGGTTAAAACCAGTGGCTAATAACTGCTCTTTGGTGGCGTTTGGAATTAAATCGCCGGCCAATTGCCAGGTTATAAACTTATTGTAGGGTAAATTGGTGTTAAATGCATGTATTACCCAATCGCGCCAAGGCCATTGGGTTCTGTAATTATCATCCTGGTAACCATGCGAATCGGCATAGCGGGCTACATCCAACCAATGCAGGGTCATCTTTTCGCCATAGGCAGGCTTACTCATTAAGTAATCAACCATTTTCTCGTAGGCATCCGGACTATTATCAGCCAAAAACTTATCCATTGTACCCATATCAGGGGGAAGGCCATTTAAGTCGAAACATAGGCGTTTTAATAACCGTTCCTTGTCTGCTTCCGGGTTGGGTTTTAACCCTACCTGTTCTTGTTTGTGCAATATAAAATAGTCGATTGTATTTTTAGGCCAAGTTTCATCCTTCACTTTTGGTACCGGTGATGATTTTGGTGGTACAAAGGCCCAGTGTTTTTCAAACTTTGCGCCCTGGTTTATCCATTTTTCAATTAAAGCAATTTCATGAGGCGTTAAAGGCTTTAAGTTTGAATTTGCCGGAGGCATTATTTCGGAGGTATCCTTGGTACTTACCCGCCGAAACAATTCGGATAATTCGGTACTTCCTGGGACTAATATATGTGCATCGGGGCTATCTTTTAATGCCTTAAAGGCGCTTTCGGGCATATCAAGCCTCAAACCAGCCTGGCGTTTACCGCCATCAGGACCATGGCATTTATAACATTTATCAGACAGGATTGGCCGAATATTAAAATTATAGCTAATTGTATCGGGTAATTGTTCGCTAATAGCCGATGCATCATGATTACATGATTGCAGGATACTTATAGAACCAACAATACAGATTAGCAATAAAATGTTTATGTGTCTTAACATAAAGGTAAATAACCATTAAAGTTAAATAAATAATTGAACACCAATAAAAAAAATTATTAGAAATTTACTTCTCTAAGCAACTAAGTTTTTGGTAGCCATTAGGTTCTAAATCCCACAAAATTGATTGCTGGTTTACTCATTAATAATTCACCAAAAAAAAAGAAACAACCTTTAAAATCATTTTTAACCTTTTGTTGCCTAAAAAGTCATAAAAAAATCAAACAATAAACATTGAAATGGGTTTTTACCTACAAATTACCATAGGTAATGGAGTTTTTTGATTTTTTGTGACAGAATTTTTTTTTCGTGCCTGATGTTGAAAAGTGTATGTTCTCGGGCAATAATTGGCCTGTTGTATTTATTGTCATTACTTCCTTTAGAGGTTTTGTATTGTTTGGCATTGTGCCTGTTTGTTTTGCTTTACTATGTAACCGGCTATAGACGTAGCGTAGTTGATGAAAATTTACGGAAGTCTTTTCCGGAAAAAGCTGAGGAGGAGCTAAAAGAGATTGCCAAAAAGTATTACAGGTACCTTGCCGACTTGGTAGTTGAAACAATTAAAACCATATCCATACCCAAACATGAAATTATAAAAAGGGTGGAGGGAATAAATATAGACCTGGTGAATGAAGCACTAGATGGCGGGAGAAGTGTGATTGGCATATTAGGGCATTATGGCAATTGGGAAATGTGTGCGCAAAGGTTTAGTTTACTATTTGATAAAACACGTATTATTGTTTACAAGCCACTTAATAACCCGCAATTTGACAAGATGATGCTAAAAGTACGATCGCGTTTTGGAGCTAATTTGGTAAATACTAAAACCATAGCCCGCCATTTAATTAAACACCGCAATGAACCCACTATCACCGTTATGGTAGGCGACCAAACCCCTGCCCTAAGCGAATTACAATATTTTACCAATTTTTTAAACCAACCCACCGGCGTGTATTTAGGTGTTGAAAAATTAGCCAAGATGACCAATAGCTCGGTTTTCTTTTGCGATATCCGGTTGGTAAAAAAAGGTTATTATTCTTGCACGTTTGTACCCCTGTTTAATGAGTCGGCATTAACAGCTCCCCATGAAATTACCAATACGCATATTGGTTACCTGGAAAATGTTATAAAACACCAACCCGAATATTGGCTCTGGAGCCACAGAAGGTGGAAACATAAACCCGAAGATGTGGTAAAATACGCTGGTTAAATTAATATAGAAATTTAAACTTGTATAGCCAATAAAGGCCTATTTTTTCCAAACCTGCCAATTTTCGGCGCTTACGGTGTTATGAGGTTTTGTAGGTGGTACTTTTAATAATAAAAATGCTTGTCTGTTGCCCAAGGCGGCTGCTTTTGCCCAATCCTCTTTAGCCTTTATTTTGTTATTGAGGTTAAAATAAACCCAGCCTTTTTTTAAATATGCTTCTGCATTGGACGGATTTAATTCAATAGCCTTGCTGAGATCGGTTATGGCGTTTGTATAATTTTTCAAGTTGGCTTGTGCATAACCCCGTATGTAATACGCATACGGAAGATTATAACCACCTGCAATCACCTTATCCATATTGGTAATAGTTTCGGTTAAATTTTTTTTATCCATAAATAGCAAGGCTCGGTAAAAATAAGCTTCATAATTTTCAGGGTTCAAATTGATGGCATAATTAAAATCAGCAATGGCTGGCTCAGCTCTTTGCAATTGTAATTCGGCCAAGCCCTTATATAAATGTGCTTCATCATTTTTGGGGTCGATAGCAAGTGCAACTGTGTAATCATCAACTGCGCCGATAAAGTTTTTGAGATTAAGTCTTAATAATCCCCTCGCTCTGTAAGCTTCCGGCAAATCGTTTTTTAAACTGATCGCCTTTGAAAAATCGGCCATGGCATTATCAAATTCTTGCAACTTTTCTTTTACGCTACCCCTGCCTAAATATCCGTAAGGACTATTAGGATCTAATAAAATTAACTGTGTAAAATCACGGGAAGCAGCTCCGTAATTTTCCAGAAACAAGTTTGCATTTCCACGCAATCTAAAAGCATCTGCATTTTTAGGAGCCTTTTCAATAAATAAATTGAAACTATTTACAGATTCTGTATAGTTTTTTAATTCGTTGTACAAGGATCCTAAAACATAATACCCCTGTAGCAAATCAGGATTAATTTCGATTGATTTTTTTATATCGCTCAATGCACCGTAAGGGTCGTCCAAATTATCTTTTGTAATTCCCCTATCCAAATAAGCCTCAGACATTTTATCATCCAAGCTGATGGCTTTATTTAAATCATCCATTGCTCCCTTATAATCTTTGAGATGGTTTTTTATATTACCCCTGTTTAAATAACCGGAAGCATTTTGGTTGTCAAATTCAATTACTTTATCAAAATCAAGCAAAGCTCCGTTATCATCTTCTAAATGGGTTTTTGCGTTGCCTCTATTTGTATAAGCCAATACACTTTTAGGGTTTAAGCCCAAAGCCAGGTTGCAATCAGCTATTGCACCTTTAAAATCATTTAATTGAATTTTTGCATAAGCGCGATTTGAGTAGGCTAAATCAATTTCGTTATTAAGTGTTATTAATTTTGTAAAGGCCTCAATGGCTGTTTTAAATTCTCCTTGCTGTATTTTTATAATGCCTACATAATTATAGGCATCCAAATTATTGGGCGACAATTGAATTTCCTTGTTAAAATACTCAATTGCACCGGCAAAATCTTTATTTTGATAAAGCTCTAAGCCCTTCGTAAAATAAGGATCATAATTTTGGGCAAAACAAAAGCAAGGAAAAAATAACAAGAGGTATAAAAAGAGTTTGTTCATTAAAAAGGACATTGGGAGAATAATTACTCAAATATAATATTCTTTCATTAAAATAAAACTAGCTCCTGAATTTACCCAATACAAATTTACTGTTGGTTGTTGGGTTTTAAATAATTATTAACTAGAAGGAAGTAATGAACATAATCTACATTGAAAAGCTGAGTAGCCGCAACTTTATTTTTTTTAGGTAAATAATATGTTTTTAAAATATATGTATATTGGTGCATTATAAATTTAAAAATGAATACCAAAAACCATCACTTTATTATTACCAATATTATATTGGTTTTGATGCTTGGCCTGCAAGCTTGCGTTGTAAAACCGGGCACCTGGAAAAATGAACGAATACCTAGCGGAATGAGTGAAGAACTTCATAAAAAAAACGCTGAAGTACTAAAACACCTAAAAGCCAACGACCCTAAGAGTTTAAGATTTAGCGCATCGAAAGAATTTAATGCCGATAACCATTCGCGGTTAATTGACTTAATTAGCAACCAATTAACTGATTATGATTATCATATATTGGACGAATATTATGTAGTACACAAGTTAAAAGATACTGATACCATCGTAGCAAAATCGGGCGATATAAAACGCTATAATTTATTATACCCCTACGAGGCTACCGAAATGTATATGGCGTATTTTATACCAAATAAGCCAGTTAGCAAATCAATGATTAGTTTGGTTTATGCCAAATTGAATTATGGATGGAAATTGGTTAAACTTAGCTTGGCACCTTATACCATTAATGGGCAAACCGCACCCGAATTATACCAACTGGCAAAAAAACAATTCAAAGAAAATAAAGTACAAGCAGCATATAGTAACCTCGCCTTGGCACTAACTTGTTTAGAACCCGGTGCCTATTGGGAATACCCCGATAAAAAAGATGCTAAAAGACTTTATGCCCAAGTTGGTATGGAGGTTAACAAGAAGATTAAGTTCCCTCTTGTTTTAAAGCAATTAGCAACCGGGCCTATGATTTTAAATGTATATACCAAGAATACCAATGAAGGTACATTTCCGCTTATTTATTATATGACCCATTTTGATTTAAAAGAAAAGGGTGAAATTGAACGTGAGAATTTACAAATAAGGAAAGTAATTGAAAAATTAATACCCGGCTTAAAGGAAAGCAATAAATACATATTTTATTCGGCCTTTAACAAACAACCTACCGGCTACGTAACAGTTGATCATTATGATATGATTGAAAATACAGGTAATTAATTCTAAAATAAATAAAATAAAAAAGGGGCTGTACTTATTAATTTGTACAGCCCCTTTTTAATGATAGTAATATTTATTACCAAACTTTTACTCTATCTTTTTCTTCGCGGTACATTTTGTCGCCCGGTTTAACATTAAATGCTTTGTAAAACTCCGGGGTATTTGAAAGAGGTCCATTTACGCGATACTTTTCGGGCGAATGCGGATCAACATTTATACGCATGCGTAGTGTTTCGTCGTTATTTTTTATTCTCCAAACCTGAGCGAATGATAGAAAGAAACGCTGATCGGGTGTAAAGCCATCAATTTTCTGATCACTTTTACCTTGAGGAGTATTTTTAAATGCCTGATAAGCAATGGCTAATCCACCAATATCGGCTAAATTTTCACCTTGGGTAAGGCTGCCATTTACATGTACATCATTTAATACGGTGAACCCATTATATTGATCAATCATAATTTGAGCCTTCTTTTTAAATTTATCGGCATCGTCTTTGGTCCACCAATCTTTCAAGTTGCCATCTTTATCATATTGCCTACCTTGGTCATCAAAACCATGCGTCATTTCATGACCAATAACTGCACCAATGGCGCCATAATTAATAGCATCATCTGCATCCTTATCAAAAAATGGAAAGGATAAAATACCTGCCGGAAATACAATCTCGTTAAAGGTAGGATTGTAATAAGCATTAACTGTAGGCGGAGTCATTCCCCATTCAGTTTTATCAACCGACTTACCTGCCTTGTCAATCATTTTTTTGTATTCGTGTTTGGCAATAGATTGCTCGTTGGCGTAATAGGTATCTTTACTAATAGTAACGTCATCATAATTTTTCCATTTATCCGGGTAGCCAATTTTCTTGGTAAAGGCTGCTAATTTTTCGAGGGCACTTTTTTTGGTAGCTGCACCCATCCAATCTAACTTACCTATTCTATCTTTATAAACAGTTTGTAAATTGTTTACCAAATTAAGCATGCGTTCTTTGGCTTCAGGCGTAAAATACTTTTTCACGTATAACTGCCCTAAAAGTTCACCTAAGCCCCCATCAACAGCATATGAAATTGTTTTCCAACGCTCTTTTTGTTGTTTTTGACCGTACAGTACTTTACCAAAAAATTCAAAACGAGCATCTCTGAATTTTTTACTTAATAATTTTGATGCTCCATTAATTTCATCAAAGGCAACTTTATATTTCCAGTTTTCAATAGCTTGGGTTTTTAAAAGGTTATTAAGTGCCTTATAATATCCGGGCTGACCAACCAATAGGGTATCGGTTTTTAATCCCAAGCGTTTAAATACGTCTAATAAATCAACATCAGGCAACAATTTCTGAAAATCGGTAAAAGCAAGTTTGTTATAATTTTTAACCGGGTCACGTAACTCAACAGGCGTAAGATGAGATTGTGCAATAGCTGTTTCGAGCGCCAAAACTGCAATAGCTTTTTTAGAAGCAGTGGCATTGTCATCACCAACAAGGGTAAATAATTTAGTAATGTATTTTACATATTCGTCACGGATTTTTTTAGATGCCGAGTCAGTTTTAAAATAATAATCTCTCTCGGGCAAAGTGAGGCCAGTTTGGTCAAAATGTGCAATATTTTTTGTACTTACCCTATCATCAGGTGATACGGAAAAGCCAAACAAATCACCATCTCCAGCTTTAAAGCCATCTGCCGCCCAAGTTACCAATTGTTTATAATCCTTAATGGCATTAATTTTAGCCAATTCGGGCTTAATGGGGTCGTAACCTAATTTTTCAAGTGTAACTGTATCCATGCCACTTTTATAAAAGTCGCCCACTTTTTGTTCGGTGCTGGCTGCCGGGCTATCTTGAGATGAAACTTCATCTAAAATACCATGTATATTTTTAACATTTTCATCGCCCAAAATATAGAATGAACCCCAACCGGATTCGGATGGTGGAATTTTAGTGTTTTTCATCCACTTGCCATTTGCATATTGGAAAAAATTTTCTCCGGGTTTAGTGGTCGAATCCATACCCGAATTATCAAAGAAAACGCTTCTTTTGGATTCTTTCGGTTGGTTTTTGCAGGCCGAAATACCAATAATAGCCACTGCTATTAATAATTTATCATCCTCATAATTGCTAATTGTTTTAAATTAAAGATGTGAAAATTTTTATATAAAAACTCCACATTCGTAAATCTAGATATTTATCTAATTAATTTTTATTATTTGAAACATAATATGACCAATTAAATACAAAACTTTTAAATTACATATTTAGTATTTAATTTTAATTTATTAAACCAAAGAAAATGAAAGCAAGCAATATTACCCTTTTATACAATGGAAATACGGAGGAAGCCTTTAATTTTTATAAATCAGTTATAGGTGGTGAATTCATTAATGTATCACGTATGAAAGATATTCCAAATGCGCCTGCTATGGGTGAAGAGGAGGCAAATAAAATTTTACATATGGCATTCCCTATTGGAAATTCAATCATTATGGGAATGGATTTACCATCAAGCCGACCAGCAGTAAACATGGGCAATAATTTTTTTATTACCGTTGAAACAGAAAGCGAAGAAGAAACCACCCGTTTATTTATTGGACTGAGCGAAGGTGGCACCGTTACCATGCCATTGGCACATCAATTTTGGGGCTCTTTTTTTGGTATGTTTATTGATAAGTTTGGTATACAATGGATGCTAAGTTTTGCCACCCAACAAGTATAAAGTTTTTTGTTCAGGAAATAACATTTTAAGGTAAGTTTTAGGCTATTTACACAAGGAGTATTTAAATGGTCGTGATTTATGGCTAATTTTCTGTACATTTGCGTAAATTAAAAAACATTGATGAAAGTATTTATTGCCGGCCTGCCATTAGAAGTGGAAGAGGCTGAATTAACTGCTGTTTTTGGTGATTTTGGGCCTGTAAAATCGCTCAGGATTATTAAAGACCGCGAAACAAAAGAGAGTAAGGGTTTTGGTTTTGTTGAAATGGTAAATGATAATGAAGCCAAAGAAGCCATTAGGTGTATGAATGGTGCTACTTATTATGGTAGAAGGATTACGGTGAACATAGCGGAAGACAAAGGCCCTGGTTTTAATGCCGGTGGCAGAGGCGGTTTCAAACGCAACTAATTACAAAATAATTACACCACTATTTTAAAAATCTCTTCAATACCTGAAGGGATTTTTTTATGCGCTTAATTTAACCCCTTAAAATAATCGAGAAATAATTAAAAGCATTATTCTGTAAAATCTGTAATAATTGCTTTCGGCCTTGTTAAATTTAAGCTAACTTAGTGGCTTATTAAGCATAAATGTAGCTTTATATCTTTATATAAATAAAGAAAACCTACACGCACATAGCAACAAAATGGCAAATTCAAGTAAAGTAAAAACAATACGAAAAGAAACACTTGAATTTGTTGCCCTATACCATCAACTAAGGGGCAGGGCCTTTACAGGTAACATAGCCCTTGCCAAAGCGCTTAACTTTAATTCGCCAAGCTCCATTACCGAAATTATTAAAAGCAGGCAAAATATTGATATTGAAAAGTTAAAGCTTTTTAAAGAGCTATACAAGGATTATATGCTGGTGAGGGAATTACCACTCAGTACAGAAGTTCCGGTTGAGGTGCCTCCAAAAAACAAAAATACCAATGGCATACCCATGTATGATATCCCTCCAAATGGCATGGAAGGTTATAAGCAGTTAAACAAAATGGAACCGATTGGGCATATAAGTTTCCCGGGAATAGAGGATTGTGATTTTGCTTTGCCTGTTTACGGTAATGCCATGCATCCTTATTTGGAAAATGGATGTTGGGCGGTATTAAAGGTTATACCCGACAAGAAGATACTTCCCGGTGAGGTTTATTATATTGAATGGGGTGATTATCGTATGTTTAAACGATTGCTTGAAGGAGACAATATAGGTGAAGTAATTGCCCATTCAGACAATACCAACGAATTAATTGGCGACCAACTCAAGTATGCACCATTTGTAATTAAATTAAATGAAGTAAAGATATTGTGCCTGGTAAAAAATATAATAAAAAGGCATCATAACTAAATTTACTTCAGCTATTTGTTTCCAGGCTTGGTTACCAATACCCAATCAACCAATACTTTTGCCTTTCCAGCTTTTATTAAATTCACTGTTGACTGCGGAAGGCCATAATATGGCTCAGTTACTTTGTTATTTGATTGCGGATATCCGCCACCTAAAGCAAAGTTTAAAATTAGGAACTTGGCATTGTCAAACGCCCATCTGCCATAACTTTCTACCTTTTTACGGCTTACCGTATAAGTAACCACATCATCAACCTTAAATATAATATGATCGGGAGTCCAATCAGCCGAGTAAGTATGCCATTGTGAAACATCTGTTTTTTTATTAAAAATAGCACGATAAACCAATGGCGTATTACCAAAATATTTAGGGCCATGTAAGGCATTGCTTACCCAGCTGCTATCGCCAATGGTTTCCATAATATCAATTTCACCACAATCGGGCCAATTACCGTTTCCCAATTCCCAAAATGCTGGCCATAAACCGGCACCACTGGTTATTTTCATCCTTGCGGTAGCGGTGCCATAGGTAAACTCCATTTTCTGCTGGGTATTTATCCTGGCCGATAAAAAGTCGTACTTGCGGTTTTCTTTACTTGTATAACCTTGATGATAGATAGCCTTAATTATCAAGGCCCCATTTTTGGCCCCTTCTGCTTCGGCTCCCTTTACCAAATATAGGGTACTCAATGAATCAACATAGGCTTGCTGTTCATCATTGTTTGTAACGCCGGTTATTTCAATATTCCATTTGGTACGGTCGATGGTGGCTTCATTAAAATCCTCAAAAAAAACAGTGTCTTGTTTTGGAGCCTGTTGAGCTTTTATAGCCGAACTTATTAACACTAAAACTACAACAGCTAAATGGTTTAATTTCATACTTTAAAATTGGTTGAGCAAAAATAGGTTTGTAATTGGTTATTTGGTAGCAATTATGCAATAAATCATGTTTTATTAAAAAAAACACTTCCCCAAGATTTTATAAACTAAAAATTTAAGCCCGGTTAAAACCCAGATAAATAGGTTTGCCAGCAATTGTATATCTGTTTTTGTTTTATGCAGGTTTTTGTAATCAACCAAAAAATATTATAGCTTTATACCTTTATCGTTCATATAAAAACTTAATGGTTATTGTATCAATAAATAATAACTTAAGTTTAGCATTACAAAAACACCAAAATAATATAAACCAAATGAAAGAGAAAGAGAATCCATCGCGTAGAAGTTTTTTAAAAAACATTACCGCAGCCACTGCAGCCATGGCAGTTGCACCCGGTTTAATGGCTGCCGAAAAGCAAAATCAACGTTTTGAAATATTAAAACGAAGCAATTCGGTATCGGCCAATAACCAAATTAATATCGCCTTGATAGGGGCAGGTGGCCAAGGTGCTGCTGATACAGATGTGGCTGTGCAAATACCCGGTGTAAAATTGGTAGCAGTTTGCGATTTATACGATGGTAGGTTGGCTGATGCAAAAAAAAGGTGGAACGCAGATATTTTTACAACCAAAGTTTATAAAGAAATTTTAAACCGTCCTGATATTGACGCGGTAATTATTGGCACCCCCGACCATTGGCACCAAACTATATCAGTTGATGCCATGCATGCCGGCAAGCATGTTTATTGCGAAAAGCCTATGGTGCATAGCATATTGGAAGGTCCTGCCATTATCAAGGCACAACAAGAAACCGGAAAGGTTTTTCAAGTAGGTAGTCAGGGAGTATCTTCATTAGGTAACGAAAAGGCCAAAGAACTTTTTAGAAGTGGTGCAATAGGGCAACTAAACTATGCCGAGGGCTTTTGGGCAAGGCGCATGCCTTTAGAGGTTTGGCAATACCCTATACCGGCTGACGCATCGCCGAAAACGGTTGATTGGGAGACCTATATCAGCAATACCAATAAACGCCCTTTTGATGAGAAAAGATTTTTCAGGTGGCGCAATTATACCGATTACGGTACAGGTATGGCCGGCGATTTATTTGTGCACTTGTTTTCGAGTTTACACTTTGTAACAGGTTCATTTGGACCAGAAAAAATATATGCCTCCGGTGGTTTGCGTTTCTGGAATGACGGCCGTGAGGTACCTGATGTACTTTTAGGTACTTTTGATTACGGACAAAATACCATGCACCCTGCCTTTAACCTTTCGCTAAGGTGCAATTTTGTAGATGGTACCAGCGGTACTACCTATTTACGCTTGGTTGGTAGTGAAGGTGCAATGGACATTACTTGGGACAAGGTAGTTTTGAAACGAAACAAGGTTTTTGCTTCGGATGATCCATTTTATTTGGAAAAATTAAGAAAAAGTGGCGATACCAATCCAATCAGGAAAAAAATGATGCCACCGGAAGAAATAGTATTTGATGCCGAAAAAGGCTATTTGGGTGGCCCTTACGACCATATGAACAACTTTTTTACCGCCATACGCAACAATGGCAAGGTAGTAGAAGATGCTACATTTGGTTACCGTGCTGCTGCTCCTGCCCTACTTTGTAATGACAGCTATTACAAAAACGCTCCTATGTTTTGGGATCCAGAGAAAATGCTTTTGAAAAAGGTTTAAATGAAATAATATAACCTGCTGATTTTATTTGAATAAAATGGGGGCTTTTAAATAGCCCCCATTTTTATTTTAATTGGCACTTATTTTTATTAGCCTCAAATAATCGAGCATGGCTTGGTTTATTTCGCCATTCATGTTTTCGTTGGCATCTTTAAATTGCAATTTAATTGTATGTTGGCCGCTTTGCAGTTTAAATTTAACCGAGTTGCTAAATCCCCAGTCAGACCATTCTCCTTTACCCCTTTGCGGAAAAACGATTGTTCCGCCAAAATTATCGTCAATGGTTAAAGTCCGTATGGCACATTTGTTTTCAGTATTAATCGGGCCATTACCATTTGCATATCTAAAATCAATGGCGTAAATACCGCTTTCTTTAACATTACAGGTAAAACTAATGCTGGTATTAACCATTTTACTAATTTCAACAAATCCGGAGCCTGAGAAACCTGAATAGGTTAAATCAGACTTGCTCGCGGCTGTTTCAGCCTCGGTAATATCAACCAAACTAACCGGGATATTTGATTTTGGTTCGCTATTAAAAGAGGCTATTCCTGCTAAATCAACCGCCGCAACTTGGTATTCACCATATTCATCGGCGGGAATGGCAAAGTTTGTTGTTTTTACAGTTTGCAACAATTTACCGTTTTTTATTACTTCATATTCAACCGCTTTTGCAATTGGTAACCAACTTAATTTGTTATCTTTCAAAGTAACATCAGGGGTTTCGGGTGCCGTATAATCGGGTTGCAGATTGCTTTTGGTAAATATTGGATTGTTGGCTAAAATTATTCTTACATCATGCGTACCCGATAAATCGGCAGAAACAGAATTACTTCGGATAGGTTTCCCATCAATATAAAACTCCTTAATAATATTGCCCGATCCCTTTAAGGTAATGTTTAATACAGCATTGCGGTAATTAAAGTGCAAAAGCGTGCGGTTACCGTTTAGTACTGATGGTACAAATGGCTTAAACACCAAATTATTTTCATTATAATGCATCCCAAATAAAACTTTGTAAATCAAGGCAATATTACCCGATAAACTCCATAGCATATTACTTGAATTTATTTGAGTGCCGGCATAATCACCATCGCTTACCACAAAGTTTTCTTTATTTGTTAAAAATAAACCGGCAGGCCTATATATGGCAGCAATAGCCCTTATTAATGCATTTTCGTTTCCTGCTTTGGCAGCCGCCATGGCCCAAAAAGTTTCAACAAATGGCCAAACTGCTTTGTTATGATAAGGTAATATACCCGGTATTTGCGGATATATACAAGGAATACCAAAATTATTTACCGGAGCACTACTTATCACCCTTTTCTGAGTCTCTAAGTCTGTAACATCAAATAAAACAGCAAGGGCCTCACCCAAAGCTTCCGACCGAGGGCTCATTGTTTTAAAGTTACGCCCGTATAAATACTGGCCGTAATACCCTTTTTGAGGTTGCCAAAGATGATCACTGATTCCTTTTTTAATAATTTCAGCACGGTTTAAGTAGGTTTGTTGGCTGGTATCATTTAAAAGTTTAGCCATACTGGCTAAAACCTTATTTACCTGGTAATGCACCACATTGGTACCTAAGCATTCCGATTCATAAATATCAGCAGGTTGCATCCAACGTGGGTAGGTTTCTTCACGCCAATCTAAAAAAGAAGATTCTCCTCTAACCAATCCGGTTGTATGGTCGTATACATTGTAAACATCATCCGCGGCTGAATTTTTTATAATAGTGAAGGCTTTTTTAAGCCAGTCTTCATCGCCGGTTACTTTATATACCTCAAATGCAGCCAATGCCCAAACCATCCTGTCGGATGATACAGGATATGCGCCGCCGGTACCGGTATCTTGAATAATATGTCCATCTTTAACTTTTTTCATCAAGCTGTACGTAGCCACCTTTGGTTGTAAAACCGCCATTGATAATAGGATGCTATAGCTAATATCGCGTGTCCAAACACCTCCCCACTCTTTCCCGGTTCTAAAAGTACTATCGGGTTCAATTGCCTTTTCCATTTCCTCCAAAGAAAGATTGTATAAAGCATCCGAAATAGGGTATTGCGACTGATATTGCGGAAATGCGCTCAAATCTTTGCTAAGTTTCCAAGAAGATTCTATTTTGCTTTCATCTTCCGGTTTGTTTAGGATGAGTGTTGTTTCATAAATACCATCGCCATGCGTATCTTTTAAAGCCAATTCCGGATGGTTTACCAGATTGTTAAAATCCCAAATCATGGGTGCTGTATTGCCGGCAACAAATAAGCCTTTAAAATCACTTTTGTAAATTTTATCACCGTTAAAGCAAGTATAGTAACCCTCATCATTAAAGGCTTTTAAAACATTACGCATATCAACCCGTATTTTAAATTCAGTGGCCGATTTTAAATAGGTAACTTTTAACGGCTTTTTATAACCTGCACCCTTTTCGCCAAATTTTATAAGCGGTGTTTGGTTGATTTGACTGGTGCAAGTAAAGAAATGATTTACACCAGCGGGCATTTCATTATCCTTACCATTGATACTTAACTTAAACTCAATAACAGGGCTTTTAAAAAGATTGGCCGGGCTACGATAGTTTGAACTGAGCTGGGTTGAGGAAATTGCCTGACCAATAAATTTTCCTTGTATTACTTTATCAGGGTAAAGTGTAAATAAATCAGACTTAAATATAGGCAATACTGTTTGCGATTGTGCAAAACCACTAATAAATATCAGCGCAAAAAGTAATTTTAAACGGTTTTTCATTTGTATTTTAATGAGCGATTAAAGTTAGGAATAAGCGAAATAAGAATAAACTATTAATGCATAAAATTTGAAAAAATGCTCAATATCATTAAACACCACAAAAAATGGATTTTTTTTAAATTTTTACATAATTTTTTTAACTTTAGAATGGATATAATCATATTCAATTAAAATGGCAATCACCAGCAAAAAATTGGTTAAAAGCTTAACTTAGGAGGTTTAAAAATATTTTTGTAATTTTTGACCTTGAAAATTATTGTGAACATCAATTTAATTGTAGAAAAAATTTAAGAAAATGAAGATAAAAAGGACAATTGGTAAAATAACCCAAGGAATAGCACTGTTATCAGTCGGGATTTTTTGTTGGAAATTGTCAAATAGACAAATACTTTTATCAAAAAACCTTGAAACCGGATTATCAAACAAAACGGAGGTTTTGTTTGATGGAAAAAGCTTGAAAGGTTGGCATGGTTTTAATAAAAAGGAGGAAGTAAAAAACTGGACGGTTATTGACGGTGCGCTGGTATGTTTAGGAGCAGCAGCTGATGCATCAGGCGGTGATTTAGTAAGCGATAAGGAATATGATAACTTTGAACTTAGCTGGAGCTGGAAAATAGAATCAGGCAGTAATAGCGGACTCATGTACCACGTTGTTGAAGACCCAAAATACCATACAACCTATGAAACCGGTCCGGAATATCAAATTATTGACGATTTAGGCTGGCCCGATAAATTAGAAGAATGGCAAAAAACCGGAGCCAATTATGCCATGCATATCCCGAATAACCAAAAAAAGTTAATGCCTGTAGGCGAATGGAATACCAGTAAAATAATTTTTAACCATGGTCATGTTGAGAATTGGCTAAACGGAATAAAAATTGTTGCATTTGAAGCCTGGACGGATGATTGGCAAAAAAGGAAAAACGAAGGAAAATGGAAAAATTATCCTGATTATGGTTTAGCTAAAACCGGGCATATTGCCTTGCAAGACCATGGGCATAAAGCCTATTTTAAAGATATTCAGATAGTAAAACTTTAAGTATTTTTATTGGTGTTTTTATTATTTAAACTTCATTTAGGCTTGGGTATAAATTATACTAAGCTGATTTAAAGGCCTCAAATATTTTAACTGCTTCAACTGCTTGTTTTACATCATGCACGCGCAATATATTTGCACCTTTTGTTAGGGCAATCATGTTTAAAGCGGTTGTTCCATTTAATGCGTCTTCTGGTTTAATGCCCAATAATCCGTAAATCATCTTTTTACGCGAAACACCTACCAAAATTGGTAACTGTAAAACATCAAATCGGTCAAGGTGGTTCATAAGGGTATAACTTTGCTCGGCGGTTTTGGCAAAGCCAAAACCCGGGTCAATAATTACATCTTTAACTCCCAGTTGTTTTAATTTAAAGTATTTATCAACAAAATAATCAAAAACATCTTCCACTAAATCGGTATAGTGTGTTTGCTGTATCATGGTTTGCGGACTGCCCTTCATGTGCATCAAAATATATGGAACTTGCAAACGGGCTACCGTAGCAAACATATCCTCATCTAAGCTACCACCCGATATATCATTGATGATATGTGCACCTGCCTTAATAGCAGCTTCAGCAACCTTGGCCCTAAAGGTATCTATTGATAATACAGCTTCAGGGAAGTTTTTACCTATTGCCTCAACAGCCGGTAATAAGCGGTGAAGTTCTTCCTTTAAGCTGATATCTGTGGCTCCGGGACGTGAGGAATAGGCACCTACATCCAAGAAATCAGCACCTTCATTTAACATTATTTCTGCTTGGTGTAAAATTGCCTCCGAACTTTGTTTTCTGCTATCCTCAAAAAATGAGTCGGGTGTAATGTTAATAATACCCATTACCTTTGGGCTTGATAAATTGAATAGCTTACCGGCAATGTTCAAGGTATGTTTTTTCTGAAAAAATGTATCTTTATGCATTGTTTATTGTAATGTTGTAAAGTTGCTACTTTTTAATAGTACAAACCGCAATTCTTGCTCAAATTATGTCGAAAATTAACCAAATACAATTAAATTCAAGGTGGCTATGGGTATGCAGGATAGCCGTTGGAGGGCTATTCATATTTTCGGGATTAATAAAAATAAACGATCCCATTGGTTTCTCGTACAAGCTGGAAGAATATTTTGAGGTATTCCATTTAGGCTTTTTAAATGGCGCATCCTTATTGATAGCTGTTTCATTATGCGTAATGGAAATAATTTTTGGCTTTGCGCTACTCATAGGTGCCTATTCGGTAAAAGTGGCTTGGGGATTGTTGCTATTAGTGGTATTTTTTGGCTTCCTGACTTTTTATTCGGCCTATTTTAAGGTGGTACAAACTTGCGGCTGTTTTGGCGATGCTATTCCGCTTAGTCCGTGGCAATCATTTAGTAAGGATATGTTTTTGTTAGTGCTGGTGTTGGTGGTATTTTTT
>CAIYNX010000296.1 GCA_903927645.1 uncultured Mucilaginibacter sp. | reverse complement strand
TGCGATTTGGTGATTGAAGAAAATAATACACGCAAACCAGGCGAAAAACCTTTGTACATCATGTACGATCAAATTTATTCGCAATTAACATTTGGAAAACACCAACATTACAATCCGGTTGGCTTGCGACCAGCCTTAAAAGACTATGTAATTTTTGTAGATGGAGGTTCCAAATGCTTTGCCGCTACAGGAGTGAGGGTAGGTTGGGGCTTCGGTCCGGCGCATGTTATTGAACCAATGAAATCAATTGTTGGCCATATGGGCGCTTGGGCCCCCAAAGCCGAACAAGTTGCCATGGCAGCCTATTTAAAACAGGAAGAAGAAGTAAATACCTATTTGTTAGCATTGAAAACCAATATACAGAATAGCCTTAACACACTTTATAAAGGTTTTCAGGAATTAAAAGCCGAAGGCTTTGCGGTAGATGCCATTGAACCGATGGGGGCCATATACCTCACCGTTAAAGTTGATTATGCTGGTAAAACTACTCCCGATGGTAAGGTATTAAGCAATGCAGCCGATATCAACTTTTATTTAATAAAAGAAGCCAAAGTAGCCCTTGTGCCGTTCGCTGCCTTTGGTACAGCTGATAACGTAAACTGGTTCCGTGCCTCTGTTGGAGCGAGTACTTTGACTGAAATTGAAGAAATTGCACCGAGGATTAAGGAGGCTTTGGGAAAATTGAAATAGAAAAATTCCTAGTATAAAAAAAGCCCCCTAAATTCAAGTGCCGAATTTAGGGGGCTTTCATTTATTAAATAAAATATTACTCTATAACTGTAACCTTTAGTAAATTGGTTTTGCCCAATTTATCAATCGGAGCTGAGGCGGTATTGATCACTACATCTCCGGATTCAACCAAACCTTCGGCAATCAGAATATTATTTACATCGTGGATTGATTTATCAGTGCTTTCCATCTGATCATAATAAAAAGTACGTACACCCCATACTAAACTCATGGCGTTCAATAAATGTTTGTTGGATGTAAATATATAAGTACGTGCCTTAGGGCGATAACTTGCTATTTGAAAAGCGGTATAACCTGTTCTTGTCATGGATATAATCCCTTCGGCATTGGTATGCTCAGCCAAATAAACAGCCGAACCGCAAACAGCATCAACTAAATATTCAGGAGAGTTTGGATCGCGCTTGGCTATTTTGTCTGTGTTAAATGGATATCCGTTTTCCTCCACATTGCGAACAATTTTGGCCATTGTTTCAATAACAATCAAAGGAAACTCGCCTACTGAAGTTTCTCCACTTAGCATAACTGCGTCGGCGCCATCTAATACAGAGTTTGCTACGTCGTTTACTTCGGCACGTGTTGGGCGTGGTGTGGTAATCATTGATTCTAACATTTGCGTAGCAACAATTACCGGTTTTGAAGCCTCACGACATTTACGTGCTATCATTTTTTGCAGCATCGGAACTTCCTCCAAAGGCATTTCAACACCAAGGTCGCCACGGGCTACCATTACACCATCTGTAGCGGCAATAATATCATCAATATTGTCAATAGCTTCTGGTTTCTCTACTTTCGCAATCACTTTCGCAGCTTTGCCACTTGCAGCAATAATCTCCTTCAATTCGGTAATATCGTTACCGGTACGTACAAACGAAAGGCCAATCCAATCAACATCCCATTCAAGAGCCAGTTTCAAATTGTCTTTATCTTCAGGGGTCAAGCTTGGAATAGATACTTTTGTATTAGGAAGGTTTACCCCCTTACGCGATGTTAATATGCCACCATGTACCACTTCACAAACAACGGTATCTGTTTTATTGGTTTCAATTACCCTCATTTGAATTTTACCATCGTCTAGCAAAATAATCTCATCGGGTTTTACATCTTGTGGAAATGTTTCGTAGGTAATATAAATGCGATCATCGTCACCAATACATTCGTGGGTGGTCATGTTGATGCGACTGCCGTTTACCAGGTGTATGCCTCCATCTTTTACCAAGCCTATCCTTATTTTTGGACCTTGTAAATCCGCAAGGATACCTACATTGGTTTTTAATTCTTCATTAATTTCACGGATTAGGTCAATCACCGCTTTGTGGTCCTGCGCTTTGCCATGCGAAAAATTAAGACGGCAAATGTTCACGCCGGCTTTTATCATAGCTGATAAAACATCTTTTTTAGCAGATGCTGGGCCCATGGTGGCAACAATTTTGGTACGGTTGTATGCTAAATTCATTTTTAATGGTTTGAAATACGGTGGTTTACCTATAACACTTTTGAATGCTTTCTAAATTTTGCGCTAAAATAATAGATTTTCCCGTGATTTTATTTTTTTCGCATCAATCTTTGTTGCCTTTATTATTTCAGGAATTTTATTTAATGCCGAAACAAGTATATTGGCTTCATTATCAGAAAAATAATTTTTTACCAATAAAAAATAATCCATGTTTCGCATTTCTGGTATTAAATAACCTTCGCTGCCTTTATTAGCTATAAAAAACAACTCTGCTTTGGTTTCTGGCCAATAATAATTATAAATTGAAAACAAACAGGCCTCATTGTTCTTATTGATATCAACTACAAGATCGGGGTTTTTTATGAAATTAAAATTTAAATATTTGTTGATAAGATAACAAATCCTGTAATCTTTTAGGGAAGTATTGACCGCGATTAAAACAAAATCAAGATCGATCTCAAACTTTAAAAATTTCCTGTTCAAAATCATTACTTTTGCATCGGTAAAAATACAATTTGAAAAGCTTTGAATAAAATTATTCTTTGTTATAAATCAAAAGTTTTTAGATTTGATATTTGGAAGAATTTATTTTTCTTTGCACTGAATTTATATTAATCATTAAACCCATAAAACTATGTCTGATATTGCTTCAAGAGTAAAAGCTATTATCGTTGAAAAATTAGGTGTTGACGAAACAGAAGTAACACCCGAAGCCAGTTTTACCAATGATCTTGGTGCTGACTCTTTAGATACCGTGGAACTTATCATGGAATTTGAAAAGGAATTTAACGTAGCGATCCCTGATGACCAGGCCGAAACAATTGGTACAGTAGGTCAGGCTATTGCCTATCTTGAAAAAAACGTTAAATAAACTCTACCACTAACATATGGAGTTTAAAAGAGTTGTTGTAACCGGGCTTGGGGCGCTTACTCCAATTGGCAATTCGGTACCTGAATATTGGGCCGGCTTGTTAAATGGAGTGAGCGGTGCTGCCTTAATAAAAAGTTTTGACACCGAAAAGTTTAAAACCAAATTTGCATGCGAAGTTAAAAACTTTGATGCCGATGCGTTTTTAGGCCGAAAAGATGCCAGAAAGTTAGATCCTTTTGTTCAATATGCGCTTTTCTCGACCGAGGAAGCCGTAAAGGATGCAGGTTTAAATTTTGAAAACCTTGATACAAGCCGCATTGGCGTAATTTGGGGTTCAGGTATCGGTGGATTAAAAACATTTTTAGACGAGGTTGTTGCATTTGCCAAAGGCGATGGAACACCCAGGTTTAATCCCTTCTTTATCCCTAAAATGATAGCTGATATAGCCCCCGGCCATATTTCTATCAAATATGGTTTAAGAGGTCCTAATTTCTCAACGGTTGCAGCTTGCGCTTCGTCAAATAATGCCTTAATTGATGCTTTCAACTATATACGTTTGGGTAAGGCCAATATGTTTATAACCGGAGGTAGTGAAGCTATTATTAACGAAGCCGGCATTGGTGGATTTAATGCCATGCATGCCCTTTCAACAAGAAATGACGATCCGGCTACTGCTTCTCGTCCGTTTGACCTTGACCGCGATGGTTTTGTTGCCGGCGAAGGTGCCGGTACCATTATTTTGGAAGAATTAGAGCACGCCCTTGCTCGTGGTTCCAAAATTTATGCCGAAATGGTTGGTGGTGGCATGAGTGCCGATGCCTATCACATGACAGCTCCGCACCCAGAAGGACTGGGAGCCGCCTTGGTAATGAAGGCCGCTTTGGAAGATGCGCATTTAACACCTGCCGATATTGACTATGTAAATGTTCATGGCACATCAACCCCAATTGGCGACCCGCAAGAGGTAAAAGCCATACAGGATGTTTATGGCGATGAAATTTACCGTGTAAACATCAGCTCAACTAAATCAATGACTGGGCACCTATTAGGTGCCGCCGGTGCCGTAGAAGCTATTGCTGCTATACTGGCGTTAAAAAATGATATTGTTCCCCCTACCATTAACCATTTTACCGACGATCCGGCATTCGACCCTAAAATTAATTTTACCTTTAACAAGGCACAAAAACGCTTGGTTAGGGTAGCTCAAAGCAATGGCTTTGGTTTTGGCGGTCACAACGCTTCTGTAATTTTTAAAAAGTTCGAAGAATAAAATAGTGAATGCCTATAGGTAGTTTTTACAAGTTATACTTTTCGCCACAAAGAAAGTATGTAAAGGTTTTAAATAATTTACTTGGTTTTGTGCCTGGTAATTTATCTTTATACCGTATGGCTTTCCGCCACAAATCGGTAGCTCAAAATGTAAAAAAAGGTGTTAAGAATAGCAACGAACGACTAGAATTTTTAGGTGATGCTGTTTTGGGCTGTGTGGTTGCAGAAGTATTGTTTAAACTTTACCCATACGAAGACGAAGGTTTTTTAACCGAACTGCGCAGTAAAATTGTAAACCGGGCCAACCTGAACCAATTGGCACGTAAACTAGGCTTTGAAAAAATAATTGAATTTGATAACCGCCTGCTTAACTCCTCCAGGCAAGGCTCATTACTTGGCGATGCTTTTGAAGCATTGGTAGGAGCCGTATATTTGGATAAGGGCTACAACTTTACCAAAAGCTTTTTGGTAAATCATATCATCAAATCGCATGTCGACATCCACCAACTGGAACAAACCGAAACAAACTTTAAAAGTAAACTAATTGAATGGTGCCAACGCCATGGTAAGGATATTAGCTTCGACGTAGTAGGTAACCAGGATGGCGAAAACAGCAAATTATTCTCGGTACAGGTGATTATTGAAGGCGAAGTAATGGGCACCGGCAAAGAATACAGTAAGAAAAATGCCGAAAAACTAGCCGCCGAAAAAGCTTGCGAGGCTTTGGCGATATAGAAATTGTTTTACTTCCATTTTTACAACAACACTTTGCATTAATTTTATTCAGGCTAATCTAAAATTGAGTTTTTTCCTAATTAATTGCTAAGTTCGTTTGTTAAAACAGCGTGCGGCTTTTCAGCCACATATAAACCAAACAAAACCAAAAGCTACTAAAAATGAAAAAAGGGACAAAGATGCTCGCCGTCCTATTGGTATTTGCATTGCCATTTATTTTATGGGCGTTTACTAAAAAAGATGAATTAAAACCTGATCTAACAACCATCCACATAAAAAGGGGTATGATATCCGGTGTAAGTAATAACGCCGGTGATGTTACAGCCTTTAAGGGTATCCCGTATGCTGAACCACCTGTTGGCGATTTACGTTGGAAAGCACCTCAACCTGTAAGTAGCTGGCAAGGCATCAAAAAATGCGATCAATTTGGCCCTAGTCCTATGCAGCCTAAACCAATACCATTTGCTGTTTATACCTCCGAATTTTTAATACCTGAGGCTCCTATTAGCGAAGATTGCCTGTATTTAAATGTTTGGACAAATGCCAAACAACAAAACGATAAAAAACCGGTATTGGTTTGGATTTATGGTGGTGGTTTTATGAGTGGTGGTACCGCCTGCCCTATATATGACGGAGAAGCCCTGGCTAAAAAGGATGTAATTTTTGTATCGGTAAATTACCGGGTTGGTGCCTTTGGTTTTTTGGCGCACCCCGAACTTAGTAAAGAATCCGGAGGTAAGGGTTCTGGTAATTATGGCTTACTCGATCAAATTGCAGCCTTACAATGGGTAAAAGAAAACATAGCCTCCTTTGGTGGCGATCCTGATAATGTTACTATAGCGGGGCAATCGGCAGGCTCCATGAGTGTGAATTGCTTGGTAATATCGCCACTTGCGAAAGGCTTATTTAAAAGAGCCATTGCTGAAAGTGGATCGTTTTTTTGGAAAGGCGGAGATATTAGCATACCTACCTTACTAGCTGCAGAAGCTAGTGGAAAAGATATCACTGATAAAGCCGAGATACATACAATTGCAGAAATGCGAAAAATGAGTTCCGAGGATGTTTTGAAGAAAGTACGCGGTCGTTTTACGCCGGTAGTGGATGCTTATGTTTTAACAGCAGCTCCGGCCGATAGTTATGCGCGAAACAAACAGAACCATGTACCTTTACTAATTGGTTGGAATGGGGATGAAAGCTTTGATCCGGGTAATCGGAAAAAGGAAATATACGTGCAGCAAGCTCAAAAAACCTACGGGGATAAGGCCGCTGAGTTTTTGAAATACTTTCCGGGCGAAACGGATGAGCAGGCTTCCAAATCAGAAATGGAACTGGGTTTGTACAATACTTTTGCGCTTTCACAATATACCTGGGCAATTACACAAAGTCAATTTGATGATTCGCCGGTTTATTTATACAATTTTAACCGCAAAGTGCCGGCATCCGGCGATTTTGTAAAGTATGGCGCTTTCCATACCGGTGAGGTTGCGTATGTGTTTAACAATTTGAAGTTTTTGAATAACCGCCCGTTTACCGAGACCGATAATGCCTTAGCCGAACTAATGTCCAATTATTGGGTAAATTTTATAAAAACAGGAAACCCGAATGGCTCATCGGTTCCCGAATGGCCAAAGTTAGATATAAATAAAAATTTGGTGAAAGTATTTGATGCAACATCACAAACGCGGGAAGTACCTAGTAAGGATAAGCTGAATTTCATGCTGTCAACAGTGGTTAAATAGATAAATAAACCTATTTTAAAGTACAAAGTTAATTTGGTGTAACATTTTGTTATTCACCTCACTTTTTTTGTTACCGATTTACCAGCATAGGCGTTAAAAAAGATTAGCACAATAAAATAAAGCTGTTGAGAAAATGATTTTGCATTAAGCTATCAATTTAGTTTATATTTATAAACGAGTCTGCCTAAATTACCTTCACCATCAATTCCCTCAATTACCACCCTATAATTACCCGGACTATCCGCATTAAAATATTCAAGAATAGTAGAGTATTCTTTTTGTGTATAGATATTAGGGTTCCAATAAATGGTACTACGCAAATCGGGTAATTTTGCCAATTCATCATTTAAAGGATATTTAGGTGAGTAAAATGTACGAGCTTTATAAAATCCTTTAGGTAAATAAGCAATTATATTTGGCCTTTTAAACTTATCTAGGTCAACACCTCTTTTACTTGT
>CAIYNX010000295.1 GCA_903927645.1 uncultured Mucilaginibacter sp. | reverse complement strand
ACAGTCTGTTGTAACCGATTCGGCGGTGCGAAGGTTACTTTTTGATGCAGGCGATGATATAGAGAGCCTGATGTTGCTTTGCAATGCCGACATCACCACTAAAAACGAATATAAGGTAAAAAAATACCGACAAAACTTCGAACTGGTACAGCAAAAACTAAAGGATGTTGAGGAGCGGGATAGCATACGCAATTGGCAACCCCCGGTAACGGGTAATGATATTATGCAGCTTTTTGGCTTGAAGGAAGGCCGGGAGGTAGGCATTATTAAAAACCAAATACGAGAGGCTATTTTGGAGGGCGAGATACCAAATTTGAGGGAGGAAGCCTTAAATTTCGCGATATTAAAAGGGAAAGAATTGGGTTTAAAAACCATTACAAATAGGTAGGTTGAATTGCCTTCAAATTAATTTAACAGCAATTCATTAAATATCTATTCTTAATTTATGCAGGTAATAATTAAATAAGGTAAAACATTCTTATTTTTGCAAAAATAAATAACATATGGCTGTATATAGATTTCGGGTTTCTTTTGAGGATTATGATGATGTGACCAGGGTGATAGATATAAAATCAAACCAAACTTTTGAAGACCTACACTACGCGATACATAAATCAACAGGTTATAACCCGGAGTTTCCCTCTTCTTTCTATATTAGTAACGACCAATGGATTAAAGGCGAAGAAATTACCTATTTGCCTAACCAAAAAAGAATTGATAGAGGTATTGCCTTAATGGATAAGGTGAAGCTATTAAAGTATATTGATGATCCGCATCAAAAATTTTATTACACTTTTAATTTCGACAGGCCATTTGATTTTCATGTTGAACTCTTGAACATTATATTGGAGGAGGCTAAAGGAGTAACTTATCCGGCGGTTGTAAAATCAACAGGCGAAGCGCCAAAACAATTTATCAATGTAGTAGTTGCGGCAACTGAAGCTACCACTGCAAATGATGATTTTGATTTTTTAAATGAAATGGCTTTAAATGAGGATGATACCGAAGACCTATCAGAAGTAACCGACACATTAGTAAATGATACACCAATACAAAAGGCTGATTCGGAGGATGAGGATGATGAATTTGGTGGTGGATTTGATGATGAAGAGGAAGAATTTGGCATGGACGACCAACTTGCAAACGATGATGATTATTAAGATTCATTAAATTTATTTATTTAATGGATATTGGCCTACCATACAAAACACTTTTAGTAATTGCAGGGCCAACCGCTATCGGCAAAACCGCTTTTGCAATTGAATTGGCCAAGCGTTATGATACAGAAATTGTATCGGCCGATTCAAGACAGTTTTATAGAGAAATGGCTATCGGCACTGCAAAACCAACAATTGCCGAACAAAGCGAGGCCAAGCATCATTTTATAAACTCCCATTCCATATTTGATACCTTTACCGCAGGCGATTACGAAAAAGAAGCCTTAGCGTTATTAGATCATCTCTTTACAAAACATAATTTGGTTATTATGGTAGGTGGTTCCGGGCTATTTATCAAAGCCGTTTGCGAGGGTTTTGACGAATTCCCTGAAATAGAACCAGCAATCAGAAACAAGCTAAATCAAGATTTTGAAACAAATGGCTTAGCATCTCTACAGGAAAGACTAAAGGAAGCCGACCCTAGCTATTTCGAGCTTGTTGATATCAGCAACCCGCAGCGGGTAATAAGGGCTCTAGAGGTAATTGAAAGTACAGGCATCCCCTATTCCAGTTTCCGCAAGGCAAACGCGAAAGAGCGACCGTTTAATATCATTAAATTAGGACTAAATCTACCAAGGGAGCAACTATACCAACGCATAAACCAGCGAGTAGATAACATGATGACCGATGGCTTGCTAGAGGAAGTAAAACAGCTTTTACCCTACCAACATTTAAACCCTTTGAACACAGTAGGCTATACCGAACTTTTTGATTTCATGGCCGGCAAACAAACCCTTGCGGAGGCTGTCTCTCTTATCAAACAAAATACCCGTCGTTTTGCTAAGAGACAACTCACTTGGTTTAGGAAGGATGAACAAATTGTTTGGTTGAATGCGGAGCAGCCGATGATTGATTTTGAAAATTGGCTTAGTAATAAAGAAATTAAAATAGTTTAACACCTTTACCAGTAGTTATATAACTGAATAAACTTTTAGCAATCAACATACCCCAGGCACCTGAGCAAGCTTCATAACATTGAAAACTAGGCACCAAACCTTTGTGCGTAAAAGTAAGTTTTGTTTTTCCATTTTCTGTGCTGATATCAAAATGTATTCTGGTGCCTGTCCATTCATCTTTTATTTCCACAAAACTCAAATTGCTATCGGTAATAAGCCAAACAACCCTTTTGTTCGGCGTTAATTCAATAACTTTTTGCTTCGAAAAATGTACGCCCTCAACCCTATACTCAAACTCCTCATTTAGCACATCGGTACGCCCGGTAAATTCACCCTGCCACCAATCACGTGCATTATTAATGGCCTTATATACTTCCGCTGCCGAATTGTCAACAAGTATTGAAATTGTTAAATTGGGTTCCTTACTCATTTCAGTAATTTTTATATGGTTGGTACAATCTTATTTAATAATTTTCGCTTTAATACCAAGATATAAATTTAAAATTTTGGTTAAAAAAAAGCAAGCTCCAAATTCTTTCCGAACTGGAGCTTGCCATTATTTTTAAAATTATATTTTATTACCATAAAAACAAAGGTACCAACCATATTGGCGACACATAGTAAGGGTCGTAATAAGGTTCGTAGTAGGTTACCGTTTGTTCTTCTACAATGGTTTCGGTGTAATTTACCGTATTGTTTTGCTGGTTGTTTTTTTGCTCTTCTTCCAGCAATTTTATCATCAGCTCCGAACCCTGACCAATCATATCAACCATCGCGTCTTCGCCTACTTCTTCGGGCTTAATGGCGGTACGGCATATCTCTTCAATCTCTTTCCAATTATTGTCGGATGCCAAATCAATTTGCCAACCATTGGCGGTAGTATCAAACCTGTTCTCGTTGATGAACGACATGAATACAATTTCGGCAGGGTCAATCTTTTTAAATATGGCAACCGCTATTCTCAAATCGTCAAAACGCTGGTCGTTCGTAAAGTTTGCCCATTGTTCGTCGGTATCAAAATCAAAGAAACGGGAGAAAGCAAATTCCCCTTTTTCCAAATCCACAAACGAAAAAATATCATAAACCTTTAGGTATTCGGTATAGCGTTTCATAAAGGTATCAAATACCTCCTGCCCTTTAGGAGCCACCTCGTAATTAATACCCGCTGTTTTTACATAGCCTTTAGCCATCAACTCAATGAATAAAGGCTCTAATACCTTATCATCGCCATTGTCAATGGTTTTAAATTTATGGGTACCGTTTACCAACTCGTTCAAAAGTATAATAGCCTTGAACGATTTTTTATTATTATCTGTTAAAAACATGTTACAAAATTTAGTTTAACAGTTTGGTACGTTTTGCCTTAATGGCTTCCAAAGCGTTTGATGCGGAACTTGTACCCAACACCTTATTAATCTCCTGCTCAGACGACATGGTTGAGTCTTCAATTTGCGCATAAGCAGCCGCCCTAAACTCGGCAGCGGTAGCTTTCTGATCCATCCTGTTCAAGGTAGCCATCAAACCATCCGTATCAACGTTTGATAAGGTTTTGTTT
>CAIYNX010000294.1 GCA_903927645.1 uncultured Mucilaginibacter sp. | reverse complement strand
GGAATCACTTTTAATGATTGCTTTTTTGAAACTTGCAACCTTGCCTTGGTAAAATTGGGTAGCTGCGGTTTGCAAAATTGCAGGTTTAAAGATTGTAAGTTAATTGGTGCCGATTTTAGCAAAGTCAACAACTTTTTATTTGAACTAAATTTTGATAATTGTTTGCTGGATAATGCCATATTTTACAAAAAGAAAAACAAGGGGGCAACTTTTACCGATTGCTTGCTCATGGAAACAGATTTTACCGAAGCCGACCTTAGCGATGTAAAATTCATCAACTGCAATTTAAACCGTGCTTTTTTTGAGCGTACCATATTAAAAAACGCCGATTTACGTTCATCCTATAATTACACTATCGACCCTGAAAATAATATGATCAAGAAGGCCCGGTTTTCAGTTCATGGCTTGCCGGGTTTATTGGCGAAATATGATATCAGGATAAGTGAGTAATTTTTATAAAAATTATATTATCTATTTTAAAAAGGTGGTTGAAGGCAACTACTTTAATTAGTTTCAAGCATTATAATTGAGTAGATAACTTAAATTAGTAATTAAAAATTGAAGTCATAATTCTACCTAAATAAATCCTACAGACCAAATGAGAAAAACGATTCTAACATACATTTTTTTAATTTTCGCTAATTCACTTTTTGGACAAGATTCAAAAAAGGCCACCTACAATTTTAACGAATTTAATTCACTGGTTCTAAAAGGGGGTATTAAAAGAGAATATGCTGTTAAGCAATTCGATTCACTAATAAATACTGTAAACCACTTAGCTTTTATTCGAAGTCAAATTGATCCTGTAATTGGTCCTAATTGGGTATTTCCTTTACAGGGATATAATAGTAAAGCAATTGGTGGCTATAACGGAAATGGATATCAGGATAAGGGATATCATTATTTAGATGGTAATAAGCATTTGGCGCACCCAGCGCATGATATTTTTATTCGAGACAAAAATCAGGATTGTTTAGACGATAAAACTAATTTACCCGTAAATGTACTTGCCATTGAAAATGGAATGGTTGTAGCATGCACAAACGATTGGGATTCGAAAAGTAATTTAAGAGGTGGAAAATATATTTGGATTTATCATCCTTCGGAACATTTTTTCACCTATTATGCACATAACGGAACTATTTTTGTTCGTCCATACCAATGGGTAAAGCAAGGCCAAAAAATTGCCGAGGTTGGTAGAACCGGGTACAATGCTTACAAAAAGCGTTCGCCAACACATTTGCATTTCTCCGCATTTAAATTGGTTGATGGTTTGCCGGTTCCATTTAATCCTTATAAGCAATTAACCAAAGCCATTACACAATGAAAGCGCTTGTTTTAATATGCTCCCTGTTGCTGGTCAGCAATTTTACCAAAGTTGATACGGTTTTAACCAGGTTCAACCTCCCAGTAGGCTATACCCACCAGATAGTAGAGCCTGGTAGTTTTGCCGAATACTTGCAATCATTACCGCTTAAACCTGTTGGCACCCCGACCAGAACTTATACCGGCGATATAGCCGAAACAAATATTTTTACTGCCGCAGTGGTTGATTTAAGTGTGGGCAAGGCTGATTTACAGCAATGTGCCGATGC
>CAIYNX010000293.1 GCA_903927645.1 uncultured Mucilaginibacter sp. | reverse complement strand
GGATAAAGCCCAGCATCATGATGACCGTACCCGACCATAAGAAGTTGATGTATGGAAAATCAAGTACCCGCATCACTATCCAAGGTTTTTTATTTTCGGGTTGTTCATATACGGTTATCTCTACTTTCACCTTATTATCAGGTTGTGGTTTTATTTTGGTAAATCTTAATTTTAAACCTGCTTCATCTACTTTACGGGCAAAATCAAATACATTGCCATTTTTAATCATAAAAACTGGTACGGATGTAAAGGTTTTATGATTTGTTTTTACTTCTAAATTAGCACCTATAGCCACATCGTTTTTACCAAGCGGGATGTTTTGCAAATTGGCTTCCCGGTTTAATGATTTTAATACAATAACACCATTTTTATAAGGGATACTATCGCCAATGGTAATTTCATGTACCACAGGCGGGTCGTAACTGCTATCATCATTTTCTTCTCCATGTGCACCACCCGTATTATCTGCCATTGGTTTTTCACTAATGGGCGGCAATGCTGTTATATGCGAATACAAATCATGAAACAAATAATGCTTGGTATCGGGCGTTGGGGTTAAACCCATGCGTGGATTTATTTGAACATTGGGTTTTAATATAAACTCTTCCAACACTTTGCCTTTATCATCCATCCTCTTGTAATCAACCTTGTAAAAATGGTTTGGTTCTGATAATGAATCGCCCACATAGGTAACCTGAAAATCGCCCATTGTTACCGGTTCATTTTTGTACATCATGATGTTTTCATGCACATCGCCAGCCTCTTTGGTAAATCCTCTCAAATTAATAGTACCTGATTCATTTTTTGAAACCACCGACCGCGTTCCGGCAGCAATCAAAGCGCCAACCAGCATCATTGCAAAACCAATATGTGCAACAGCCGAACCTGCTAATTTAAACTTACCCTTAAAGGCGTCGGCCAAAACTTTAGCATTGGCCAGTAGCGAATAGATGGAACCTAACATCACCAGCCAAAACACAAATTGCAAATGGTATAAACCTGTAATAAAAATAATAACCCCGGTTATTAATAATGCCGAGCCAAAGTAAACCAGTGTAGTGATGTAAAACCTGGTGCTATCTGTTTTTTTGTATTTTAAGAATTGGGTAAACCCGGTTAATAAAGTAATAACCAATGCAAATGCCGCTTGTATTACATTGTAATGTGCTACTAAGTTTATTGGTGGGGCCAATTTTGTACCAAACATGGCATTCCATACCGGGATGGATGTTACCAAAATAAGGTGCAAGCATGACAGGGCTAAAAAAACCGAGCCAACAAACATCCAAAACTCACGTGAGTAGGTTTCTTCATCTTTTTTGGCGATTGGTAGTTCTTTCCATCTAATAGCCACCAGAATGATAGATAGGGCTAAAAAAATCAAAATGAAAATTACCAGCTGCCAAAACATGCCCAAATCGGTAAAGGAGTGTACAGAGGTATCGCCTAGTATGCCACTCCTAGCCAAAAACGAAGAGTACAATACCATGATAAAACTTGTTAATACCAAAAAAGTTGCGGTAAAGTAAGAGTGACCGGTATTTTTAAATACGATAAGCACATGCACCGCCCCTACCATAGTAAGCCAAGGGAAAATAGAGGCATTTTCAACGGGATCCCAGGCCCAAAAACCTCCAAAATTTAATGATTCATAGGCCCATAAGGAGCCCATAATAACGCCAGTTCCTAAAACCAAACTGGCAAAAAGCGCGTAAGGAATAGCAATGGGAATCCATTCTTTATATTTTTTTTGCCATAAGCCGGCAATGGCATAGGCAAATGGAATAACTACCGAAGCCAAACCCAAAAACAAGGTTGGCGGGTGTATTACCATCCAATAATTTTGTAACAATGGGCTCATTCCCTGCCCATCTTTTATATACGAAAGATAATCGGGCTGGGAAAAAATTGGAGCACCCTCATTAGCAACTCTTAACAATAAAAATGGGGAACTACCTAGTCTGACACCAAAAAAATCAATCCCTAAAATCATGGTAGCCAAAATTACTTGGGAGAATGCCACTACCGTCATCACTGGCTTTTCCCATGATTTTGCCCGCCATATTAAAACATTGCCCAATACAGCTTGCCAAAAAGTCCATAACAGAAAACCACCTTCTTGTCCGTTCCAAAAACCAGAAACCAAATAATAAACAGGGAGCGATTTAGAAGTATAGGCCCAAGCGTAATGGTATTCAAAATAATGGTTATAAATGATAAAAAAGAGGCAGCAAACAATCCCTAATAAGGAGAAAGAGTTTAGGAAAAACCCAACCCTTCCCATCCATAACCATGATTTATCAAGTGGATTTTTGTTGGTGGTAGCAAAATAATAGCTAATGGCCGAAAGTAAGGCTGCCCCAAAGGATAGAATAACAAAAAATTGACCTATTTGACCCGGTAAAAGGTGTTCGCCTTGAAAAGCTTTATCCATGAAGATTATTTATATATTAACAGGTTTTTTGGCTTTAACGTCTGTAAGCTCAATTTTATCCTGTGTGTATTTTGAAGGGCATTTCATTAAAATATCGGAGGCATGAAATTCATTACCAATCATTTGCCCGGTCAATACAATTTGTTCTGATCGTTCAAAATCTTGTGGTTTAGTGCCACCAAACACTACTTTACACTCTTCCCCTTGTTTATCCTTTACATAAAACGAAAAATAATTGGCATCCTTTGCGGCATCATAATATAAATCCTTTTGTTTGTCTAAATGACCAACCACACGTAATTCATCATTGGTTTTCTTAGCATCGCTAAATGAACCATAACTACTTGAACTTGAATAAACACTTATTATAACGGCTATGGCAACGGCAATAACTACCAAACCAAAAATTGCTCCTTTTTTCATGTGCTAAATAGTTAAATAACAGTAAGGCAAAAATACAAAACGTTATGCTATTATTTTTTATTACAAGGGATATATATTATTTAGAATTATTATAAATAAATATCCCGATTTAATAACGTACCGGTACATTGACAAAAGCATGTAGCAGTATGGCTATAAACTAAATTGTGGAATTATTGTTTTTATTCGGATTTTATTACTTCCCAAATATCGACACTTAAACCTTTGCATAATTCCAGCAAATAAAGATAGGAAGGATTTATATCGCCCATTTCTACCCTACTTATAGATTGCGGGTCTTTATCAATTAAGTATCCAAGTTCTTTTAGGGTAAGTCCTTTAAGCAATCTTATCTTTTTAAGTTTTAAACCTAAAATTTTAAGTTGTTCCTTTTGCTCCTTATTGATACTCATTAAACTATTTTCCCCACATTAAATAAAATTTTAATCAACGCATGCGTTGATGTTTAAAAAAAATCTCTATTTTTGCTTAATGAATATTAAAATTTAATTTATAAATCATTTAGTTTGTTCTAGTAAATGTACAATACGCTTTCATCACAAATTATCGAGGTAAATCCTTCTAAAATCAATACACTAAATAGCCGGTAAATGAATAATACATTAAGTGTTGTTGTTTGTTTAAATTCTTCAATCTTGTTAACAAACTAGCGTTAAAGAAGCTTTTTATTTTCATCCCTCTATCAGTATATAATTAACATGATAAAATTTTTTGATGAATTTAATACCGTCGAAATGCGTGAGATTGAAAAATTGATTGCTATTTTATATAAACCAAATTACGCATCTATTGAAATTGATAAAAACAATGATTATGCTGAATTGGTTTACACTGGTTTAAACACTTACCAAAATGTAACTCATAAAAATATATTCATTGACTCAACCGTCAGCATCATAGTGACTAATATGTTTGATATTGAAATTACCGGAATTGAACCCGAAATAACCGTATTGCTACATGAAATTATTTCCAATTATTTATCAATAAACTACTTTAAATAATTGCTTATTTAAAACACCCTCTTTTTCATTGTTTACTTTTATTACAACAAAATGTGTATAAAAGGGTAATCTCAATTTAAAAATAAAAAGTCCCTATTGTCAATTCCAAAATCATGCCAATCAATTAAATAATTGGAGAACTTGATGAATGATGAATATTATGTGCGGTATAAAGGGATAATGGCCAGAATTATTCAGGATTAATTACTCATCTTGCGTAAATAACCCTGAAAAATAAAGGCAACCATAATTGAATGGGGATTTTTTTAAAAAAAAGGCGAATATGTTACCCATTTGTGGGGATTGAATACCATATTCGCCAAAAAAAACTATAATTTAATAAAAGTACTTAGGCTTTATTTTTCGATTGATATACCATTAATGGAACCTTTATTTGACTAGCCATTTTATGCGTATGGCTACCGATAAAAATGCTATCTAAAATACTATGCTGCCTATGAACCATTACCAGCATATCAACATGACTTTGTTCATTTAACCAATGTAATCCACTTTCGGGCGATGTATTCTTTACCAAACGATAGTAGATATTCGGATAATCTGCTTTGTTTGAAAGTTCTAATACAAAACGCTCAATAGTTTCGATAAACCCCGGAGATTCCTTTTTATCGTTATAAATGTGGGTCAATAAAATTTTGGCTTTTAATACTTTAGCAAATTTGATTAATTTGTAAATATAATGAAGGTCTTCATCAATATGATTAAAATCTGTCGCAAAGGCTATATTGGTTATTGGCTTTAAGGGGGTTAAAGGTGGAACAACCAAAACTGGTCCTGCTGCATGGTCAATCAATTTATTGGTATGACTACCTAAAACAAAAGTGCTCAATCCTGATTTGGTATGGGCTCCTACTACAATCATTTCGGCCTTGTGTTCTAAATATTGCGAATTTACCACATCAATCACAGTACCTGATTGATTTACAACCTCAATTTCGGGTTCATGAAAAAATGTATTCTCCATTCCTGATAATCGGGTTTTTAAAATACTTAGTTCCAAATCACTTTCCTCTTTAATTAAATCATATTCGTCGGCTTGCCAAACCACCATTCCGGTTTGGGGCATTTCGGCAGGTATGATGATGGCATTACAAAGCAATACTTTAGCCTTCAATTGCTGGGCTAAGTAAAAACCATATTCGGCAGCATGAACAGAATTTTCTGAAAAATCTGTTGGAATCAATATTGTTTTCATATTTGGCTTGCTTAATTAATTAATATAAAATTGAACATAATTAAAGGATGAAAAAATGATTTTCATCATAATAATACCTGACCTATTTAATTAAACACGCGGTTTACCATTAATGTTTTTAAGCAATAATATATTATCATCAAAACAGATTTTTCAAATAAAATATGGCGCTTATAATGCCTCTAATTGAATAATTAATGCAGCAAAATTTATTCAAAAAAAAACTGGTATAAACTTTAATGTTTATACCAGTTTTATAGGTTAGCGTAAATCTTAAACACCTAATTTAAATTTCTCTTTCTGTATCCCAATTTTCCAGATAATCAGATACTCGTTTTACAAACATACCGCCTAATGCTCCATCAACCACCCGGTGGTCATAGCTTAAGGATAAAAACATCATATGCCTAATGGCTATCATATCGCCTTGTAAAGTTTCAATCACAGCTGGTTTTTTACGGATGATACCAATCGCCAAAATAGCAACCTGCGGTTGGTTAATAATAGGTGTACCCATTACATTTCCAAATGAGCCTACATTGGTAATGGTAAAGGTACCATCCTGAATGTCATCAGGTTTTAACTTATTATTTCGGGCACGGTTGGCTAAATCATTTACTTCTTTGGTTAGTCCGGTAAGGTTTAAACTATCAGCTTTTTTAATAACCGGAACAATTAGGTTACCATTTGGAAGGGCTGTTGCCATACCTATATTAATATCCTTCTTTTTGATAATTTGCGTACCATTTACCGAAATATTGATCATCGGGAAATCGCGAAGAGACCTTACAACGGCTTCAATAAATATGGGCGTGTATGTAATTTTTTCGCCCTCCCGCTTCTCAAAACTTGCTTTTATCCTTTCGCGCCACAAAACAATATTGGTAACATCCACCTCAACAAATGAGGTAACATGTGCTGAAACTTGTTTACTCATTACCATGTGCTCAGCAATTAACTTACGCATACGGTCCATTTCAATTATTTCGTCTCCTGCAGCAATTGGTGTTTCATGATGCGGCTTATTTACCGTTTCATTGATCTCAACTATTTCTTGCTCAACCGGTTTGGCTTCAATATTTTCAGGTTCAGGAGTTGGGAAATTTTCGGTAATGGTAAGGTTTTCAGAAACCGGTGAAACTATTTGCTTATTGCGTACATAATTAAGTAAATCATCTTTGGTTAATCTACCGTCAATGCCAGACCCAGGTATTTTTGAAAGTTCAATTTCACCAATCCCCTCATTGTAAGCAATGTTCCTTACCAATGGCGAATAAAACCTTGGTGGTGGCGATTCCAAATTATTTTCAATTACACTATTTTGGTTAATTTGGTCAACATAGGGTATCTCCACTGCTGCATCCTGCGTTAAAACAACCTCAGGTTCTGCTTCAGTTATGGTATTTTGACCATCTTGCTTAGCAGCTACAGTTTCAATTTCAGGTTCATCTGTTTCAATAAGGGCAATAAGTGCACCTACCTGAACCACATCGTTTTCATTAAAGCATTGCACCAATAATTTACCGGCAACCGGCGAAGGTACGTCTGAATCTACCTTATCGGTAGCAATTTCCATTATTGGTTCATCAACTTCAATGTAATCACCAGGATTTTTAACCCATTTAATTACAGTTGCCTCAGCAACACTTTCCCCCATTTTTGGGAGGTATAATTTATATGATGCCATAATTGTAAAATTGTGATCAAATTTAACTCAAATTTTATTATTCAGTCTTTTCATGCAACAAAATATTTAAAATATTTAATGCTGTAGTTGCTGTACGTTCAATATTTTGCTTGCGTTTATTACCAAAGGTAAACTTTTTTATTACACTTTTTTGCTTATTGGCTACCGCTATCCAAACTGTTCCTACCGGTTTATCAGCAGTACCTCCATCCGGCCCTGCAATTCCAGTTACGGCAATGGCATAGTCTGAATTGAAATTTAACAAAGCACCATTAACCATCTCGGTGGCAGTTTCTTTACTTACTGCCCCATATTGCCATAGTGTTTCGTTTTTAACACCTAACATGCTTTCTTTTAGTTCGTACGAGTAAGAAACCGCCCCACCCAAAAATACTTTTGATGAGCCGGCATTCAGGGTAAACAAGTGTGATATATAGCCACCGGTACAACTTTCGGCAACAGATAAGGTTAAACCTTTGGCTAACATAAAATCCAATATTGCTTTCTCAATTGGGATATCTTCCTCTGCTGCTACCACATTAGCTACCCTTTCAACAATCTTAGCTGCGTATTCGTTTACTTTTTTTGTAATAAATACAGCATCCTCCCCGTATCCGCTCAGCCTTAACCTTACCTGTCCAAGTTTTGGCAAATAGGCCAATTTTATATAATCGGGTAATGAATCTTCTATATCTGTTATTCTTTCAGCCAAAAAGGATTCACCTTCACCTACAGTCAATATTGTTTTATGCAAAATAAACGGCAATTTTAAGCTACTTTTTAGTTTCGGAATAATAGATTCTTCCATCATGTACATCATTTCGTGTGGCACACCCGGCATAGAAATATAAATTTTTCCACCTTCATTAAACCACATGCCCGGTGCAGTTCCATTTTTGTTCAATATAACCTCGCAGTTTGCAGGCACTTGCGCTTGTTGCCTATTTACTTCAAGCAATGGCCTGTTAAACCTGGCAAAAATTTCAGTTACATGTGTAAGGGTCTCCGCATTTTCAACAAAACCAACATTAAAATATTCGGCTATGGTTTTTTTGGTGATGTCGTCCTTAGTTGGACCTAAACCCCCTGTTATTAGCACAACGTCAGCTCTTTTTGCGGCTTCGGCAAGGGCTGTAAGTATGTGTTCTTTATTATCAGAAACTGAGGAAATTTGTTTAACCCTGATCCCTATTTTATTAAGTTCAACAGCTATCCAGGCAGAGTTGGTATCAACAATCTGTCCAATTAAAATCTCATCGCCTATGGTTATTATTTCTGCTAACATTAATATTGGTTATAGTTTGAATTATTGGTATAATCGCTGCGTTTGCTTAGTTTTAAATCTTGCAAAATAGCTGCCTTCACCTTTAAAGTTACGTTATACGATTTAAAGTAGCCAAAAGGTACCCATTGCACATTCAAATCCCAACAATGCAAATCTCGATATATAGAAAACGAAGGTACTCCACTTAATTTTAGTGCTCTTAAATCATAGGTAGTTGAATATTGAATTTTCCATTTTGAGGTTAAATTAAAATCACCACTCAACATTAACGTGTTTGCAGTTGACGAACTTACATAGCTGTTGTTGTAACTTAGGCTATAATTGAAAGATAAGTTCCAGGGAACATTAAAATCAACATAGGCACTTGGGTCGCTATTGATGGCAGCTAGCCTTTGCGCCTGATTATTGGTTATATTCTGCAAGTTAATACCCGGAACAGGTCGTTTCACCGGGTTAAAGGTTGAGGAATTTAAACTACCACTCATGGAGAATGTTATATTCGTCAAAGCCGGAAATTGCCCGTTTTCAAATGTATAAGTATTTATGGTGCGATAATTATGCATAATTTGTCCGTTTGCTACAGAATCAAATAATTTTGTAACATATGGGTTTAAAGACCCTGATACACTTAGGTTTACCTTATCATTGAATATAGCGGTATGGGCCGAAAAACTTATTTGGCTCAGTCTTAAACTATCCTGGGCAAAATTATAGAAGGTGCCAAATGTTAAACCTTGAATTATAGGTATTTTTCGTTCCTTGCCGGAGGTATCGGTAGTACGGGGTTTTAACTTTATTTCGATGTTGTTATCCAGGTTAAGCCCAACGCCCGCTGTACGGCCTGGTGATGGGAAAGCATCTTCAAATATAGAATATTTTGTACTTGTATATGGATATGGAATGGTAGCATTGCTCACAATAGTTTTATAATATCCATAACCTGATGAAGAGAAATCAGGATTGAAATTGAAACTAAGTGCAGGGGTCATTACATGTCTGATGGCTATTAAATTACCCTTTTTAAATTGGAAGGTACTATAAACTTTTGTTGATAAACTGGTACCTAAAGTATAACTGCCTGCCCGCTTAAATCCGTTAATGGTATCGGTTACCAACGAGTCGCGCCTATTTATGCTGCCTCTGGCATATGCTTTATTTATAGACTGCAAATACCAATGTTCGGTATAATTTACATTGGTGCTTAATTGAAAGTACTTAAATAAATTTAAACTTAGTCCTACCGGAACATTATGCGATATATGGGTTTGCAAAGCTTTTATTAAGGTATTGCCTTTAAATAATTCTGCTTCCGGAACTGCATTTATGGAATTAGATGCCTGCAAACTATAACTTACAGTTACTTTTTGGTACCACTTTTGTTCGCCTACTCGTTCTTTCGAATCAAACGGACTTAATGAAGCCATGGAGAAACTTAAAGTAGGCAAGTTTAATGATACCGTTTGATGAACAAGGTCTTGACTTTGGGTTAGTCCAAGACTCATGTTAAAGGGTGTGCCCTCCCATGTCCGGCTATAATTTACCGATGAACTTAATGAACCGGTTACCAATGATTGCGCATTATAACTATTTGCCGCCGGATTATTTTGAGCAAATTTGGACGATTGAATATTTACCGAAGCACTCAACGTACTTCCAGGGCTGGCATTTGGGTCTTGACTATGACTCCATGTTAAACTATAATCCTTTTGCGGAGGATCACCTTCTAAACCATAATTATGTGATCCATAACTTAAACTAAAACTACCGCCATATTTATACCTTTTTAAATAATGAACGGTCTCTTTAACCTCATACGAACCTTTTGAATAAATTGAACCCATAGTGGTTAGGTCAACATAATCATTTAGCCCTATGTAATAACCAAAATCCCGAAGGAAAAACCCAAGTTTTTGATCTTCCCCAAAAGTTGGTATGATAACACCGGATGCCCTGGTATCAGGCTTCGGAAAAAAACCGAAAGGAATTACCAATGGCAAGGGTATACCTTCTATTTCCAGATAAGCCGGCCCGGAAATAATCCTGTTTTTTTCTGCAATTCCCTTGGTTATTACTATACCATAGTGCGTATCGGGATATGGTAAATCACAAGTACTGAAAATTACATTTTTATAGGCAACTTCTGTTTCATTGAGTTTCTTAGCCACTCCGCCCGATAAGAAATCACCATCCTGCTCGGATGCCGGATTATATATTTTACCTTTTTTTGTTTTGTAATTAAAAAGTAAAGAATCCGATTCTAAAGGCTTGTCTTTTCCCTGTTTTGAAATTGGTCTGCCTACATAAGCTTTTGTTAAAGGGTCAATCGTTCCTCTGGCAAAAAGCAGATTTTTTTTCTGATCCAGCCTTATGTAATCGGCATCAAGTTCAAAATCTTCGTATTTTACCCTAGCTCTGCCATAAAGATAGGTAATTTGATTTTCCTGATCTGTCACTACCGAATCCTCTGCATGCGAAATCACCTCTGATTTTAAAGAATTAGCATCCTTTTTAGTGGTATCTTTTGCTGCCGTTTGACTTTTTATTTTCGAATCCGGGCTTAAATTGCTACCTTTAGTAGGTTTTCGGTTTTTATTAGTGTCGAGCTGTAAATTTTGAAGTTCATTTTGGCTTAAAATAAATGCTCCGGCAACATGAGATGAGGCTTTCACATTTACGGCGAATAATAACACAGGTAGAAAAAAGAAGCTAATTAATTTCAAAATCGATTATGAATAGTATTTTTGCAGATATAGTTAAAAAGCGTTCAAAAATAATGAAAAATAGGGCATTGGAAAGATTGATTTACGGTTTATCAATATTACTAGCAACATTACCATCTTTTTCTTTTGCATTAAGCTCTCATTTAAAAACTGATACAGCTACCGGCAGCGGGTACAAAATTAAAACAATTATTGTTGATGCAGGCCATGGTGGCCAGCATACCGGTACCGGCCATTTTTCGCCGGGTGCTTCTGGTTCCTTCTCCCTCGAGAGAAATGTAACGCTTGCAATAGCATTAAAATTGCAAATAGCCATTGAAAAAGAACTAAACGGGGTAAAGGTTGTATTAACCAGAAGTACTGAAGATGACGTAGCATGGCAACGTCGTGCTGATATTGCCAATGAAAACAAAGGTGACCTTTTTATTTCGCTGCATTGTAATTCATTGGCCGATAGAAAAATAAAGGAATTAGTAGGTCATAAGCACCATAAACCAATTTATAAAACCATTACGGTACCCAATAGATCGGGAAAAGGTGTTTTAATGTTGGTGTATGGTTTTAAGAGATCAAAAGAAGAAGAAAAAGCGATCAAGGAGAATTTGATTGAAGACGATCCTGAAATGAATACCACGCCTGATCCGAATGATCCGGCTGCTATGATTTTACTGAACGAATATAAACGTAAATACCGCAAACAAAGCATCCATTTGGCCGAATTATTAAACACGGAATTTGTTGAAACCGATGGCAGACCCAGCGAAGGTATACGTGAACAAGGTTTATTGGTGCTTTGCCACAGTGCCATGCCGGCAGTAATGATTGAAACAGGCTATATCAATAACCCTGATGATGAAGCATATTTAAATTCAGAAGCAGGGCAAAACGAAATTGTTGCAACCATAGTAAGGGCCTTACAAAATTATAAAAACGAAGTTGAATCATCAGCTCCATGAAGGTGATGTATTTTTAGTTATCTCAAAGAGTATATAATGAAAACCTATATACCTATTGCGTTGTTAATTCAACTTCCCATCACAAAAAAATATGAAAATATCGAACGAAACAAAAATAGGGGCATTGACCACGGTTGCAATAACAATTTTATTGCTGGGTTATAGTTTTTTAAGAGGTAACGATTTATTCCAAGCTTCCAACAGGTTTTTTGCCGTTTATAAAAGTGTTGACGGACTTTCGGTTTCGAAACCGGTGTTGGTAAATGGTTTTCAAATTGGCCGTATCTCAAGGATGGAATTAAGACCCGACGGACATACCTTGGTGGAGTTTAATATTGACCGTAAATACCATGTACCTTCCAATACGCTTGCCAAACTAGTAAGTACTGATTTGTTGGGTAGCAAAGCCATTGTTTTTGAATATGGTAACAGCAATACCGAAGCGCAAGATAAGGATACACTAACTGCAGGCATTCAAGGAAGTTTAGCCCAAAGCTTACAACCAATACAATCCAAGGCCGAAAGTTTAATGTCAAAACTGGATTCAACTTTTGGGGCGGTAAATAAAATTTTGAACCCCGAATTTCAACGGAATGTTGACAGGAGTTTTTTGAGTATTGCCAACTCTTTGCAAACCTTGGAAAGTACTACCAAAAAAATTGACGCGCTTTTGGGCGATCAAGCAGGTCATATCAATGATATTTTGACCAATACCGCTGCGGTTTCATCAAACTTAAAAACTAGCTCTGCCAATATTAACGGTATTACTGCAAACTTTAATAAGGTAAGTGCCGACCTTGCTGCAGCTAACCTTAAACAAACCCTCGACAATACCAACAAAGTAATACTTGATTTGCAAACTACCCTAAGCAAAATAAACGATACCAAGGGTAGTGCCGGCTTGTTATTGAACGATGATAAGTTATACAAAAACCTGGCCGATGCTTCCGACAATTTGAACAAGTTGCTGATTGATTTAAAGGCTAATCCAAAACGTTATGTAAGTATTTCTGTTTTTGGTGGAAAAAGTAAATAATGAACTACTTTGAATTTTATAATATACTCGAATCATTTCATCCTGATTTGGCATTCATAAAAAAGAAGTTTTACGAGCTGAGCAAAAAATATCATCCCGATTTTTTTGCCAATGAGGATGAGGCCAAGCAACAGGAAATTCTGGAGCTATCAACCTTAAATAATAAAGCTTATAATACTTTAAACGACGAAAATAGTCGCCTGGAATACATTTTAAAAACCCATAATTTATTGGTTGAAGGCGCAAAACCACAACTACCATCGGATTTTTTGATGGAAATGATGGATTTAAACGAGCGCCTAATGGAAGTTGAAAATGCTGAAGAACTAGGCCATATTACTGCCGAAGTACTTGCAATTGAAGGGGATATAAAGGAAATGCTGGACAAACTAACCCAGGATTATGAAACCATCAACGATACGGCAAAAGAAGAACGATTGAATAATATTGCAGGAATGTATTATAGACGAAAATACTTGTTGCGAATTAGAGAGAGTTTAGATACATTTGCATCCCGCTTTTAAACGGAAATACTACCGAAAAAAATGCCCAGATGGCGGAATCGGTAGACGCGTTGGTCTCAAACACCAATAACTTCACGGTTGTGCCGGTTCGACCCCGGCTCTGGGTACAAATAGCTCCGAAGCAAATGTTTCGGAGTTTTATTTTTATATGGCTTCTGTCTATGTCCTTTACTCAAACACTTTAAATCGATATTATATCGGTAGTTGTAAAGATTTGACCTATCGTATTGACCAACATATAAACAAAGATTTT
>CAIYNX010000292.1 GCA_903927645.1 uncultured Mucilaginibacter sp. | reverse complement strand
GTTACTTTAACCGCATTGGCTAAAATATCAACGCCGCGTTTCAGGGCGTCGCGTGCTTCTACATTATATTTAACTTGTTTTGCCATGATTTTTTTAGTTTTTGATTTTTTGATTTTTAAATTTTTTGATGGAGCGGTTATTGAATAAATCAATAATTTAACCAATCAATAATTCAATAATTACAGAACAGCGTAAATATCAGTTTCACGCATAATTAAATACTCTTTTCCTTCGTAAGTAATTTCGGTACCAGCATATTTACCATATAAAACATGGTCACCCACCTTTACTGTTAAAGGCTCATCTACTTTACCTGCACCAACGGCAACAATAGTTCCGCGTTGAGGTTTTTCTTTGGCAGTATCCGGGATTATAATTCCGGAAGCGGTTTTTTCTTCGGCGGCAGCGGCTTCAACCACTACCCTATCACCGATAGGCTTAATGTTTATTGACATAGTTTTAAAATTATAATTTTTTAAAAAATTTAAGTTCTGTTTGCAGAGAAGCATCAATTATGCCAAGCTATGTAAGCTACCCTGATTGGCATTTTTTTCTGTTTTATTGGCAGTTTTTTTTAGCAATGCTGTCTTTTTCTTAACATTAATAAAACATGAAGTGCCAAGCTGTCAGTAGGTTTTTGTTTGCTTTTCTGGCTATATAGTTTGTATTGGTTTAAATAAAAAAATCCGGTAAGCAACCTGATGAAGTTTGGTTACCTACCGGATTCATATTTATTTAAAAAAAAACTATTTTTTTACAGGATTTGCAGGGTGCGGAGCGGTTGGAAAAGAAACCGGTGCAGATGCACCACCAACTGGTTTTGAAGCCTTATCGGTTTGTTCTTTAAATTTCTGCTCATCACCCTTATCAGCACCACCTTTTGTAGCAACATTGATTGCTAATGATAATACCATCAAGGTAATGGCTAAAATCCAAGTTCCTTTTTCAAGAAAATCGCCTGTTTTTTGTACGCCCATTAATTGCGATGAGCTTGAGAAATTTGATGAAAGGCCACCGCCTTTTGGGTTTTGGATTAGTACCAACAATACCAGCAAAGCACAAACAATGATGGCGATAATTAATAGGAATAAATACATTTTAAATTTTTATAAATCGGTTTTCTTTTGTAACTGTTCAATTTTGTCGGCAAAGTAACGGGTTTTTTCCGGAAATTTCAATATCAATTTTTGATATGCCGCAATTGCCTTATCATTTAGCCCTTGTTCCGAATATATTTTGGCTAAAGTTTCGGTAACAAAGCTCTCTCTTTCCTCCGAGCTCTTTTTTGCTTTGTTCTCGCTATCAATCTTATCAATTTGCATGGGCCTTATTTGGGGCTCTTCTTTTATAAACCTTTCAATAATTTCATGCTCCTTATTTATTGGGGGAATAACTTCCGGCTTATCGGCGGTATGCTTTTCTAAATCACTAACCGCGTTTATATGAAATATATTCTCGATGTATTGAAACTGCAAATCGTCTGTAGGTTTTTTTACTCGCTTAAACTTATAATGAAATACTGCTTCGGTATTGGCGTACGGCCTGTAATTTTGTTTGTGTTCTTTACGCAATTTGTTTAGCCACCATAAAAAAGTATAGGGCAGTGTTTCATCATCATATTTGGTAACTGTGCCTTCTGCTCCTTTTGCATCAACTGCTGGTTCTTCTGTTTTTGATTCAGCTTCTGCAACAACCTTATTTTCAACCTCTATTCGAGCTGTAATTGGTTCCGCTAAAAGCTCTTGGGCTTCCAGATTATTTTCAACAGGTTCACTATCCTCAGTGGTTCTATATTGGGTAATATCTTCTTCAATAATACTTTCCTGGTAGGCATTGAGGTCTAATTCCGGCTCTTTATTTTCAAATTCGGAGGTAATAGCCTCTTCTATACTTTGCAAATCATGCACTGCTGTAAATGCTAACTCGGTGTTTTCAAAAGTATGCTGGTTTTCGGTTTCGCTAATTAATTCGGAGGCCGGGCTGTTTAATTGATCAGCAAATAATGGATTTTTCAGCAAGTCAGCCCCTAAAATTATGCGCTCAGCGGGTACTTTTAAAAAGCTTTCCGGATTATTTAACAGCTTATATAATGATTTTGTATTGAAGTAAACAGAGGCCCGCTTAAAGTTTTTGCGATCGCCTATACAAGCATACAAGGCTTGTAATACACCGCTTTGCGGATAATTATGAACAAGCGCTTCCAAGGCATGAATATCATCAGGAGAACCATCAGCCGGATTGGCTAATAATTTCCATAAAAAGCCTAAATTTTCGTTTTGTGGTGCTTGTTTTTCTGTTATCATGATATTTACCAATTTGAAAATGCCTTGTTAAAAATATCTTCGGTCAAATCCTTGGTTATCTGGGTAATCAATTGTGGCTCCTGCCCATTTATATCACCCTTAAAATCGGCAAATTTTGAAAAGGTTTGCTCAAAATTATCTTTTTTACCATTTTTTAAATTGCTTACATATTTTACGCTTACCGTAATAGTGAGCCTGCTTCCGCTTGCAATTGGAGCCACGTTTCCGGTGGTTGATTGAACAGATATTGGCGCAATACTATAATCTGTAATGCTGCCTGACATTACAGCGTCGGCTTCACCTCTTACAATACTTAAGCGCGAATTATTCCTGATACGGGTTTTCAAAGCTTCGGTAAATGTGGTACTCAAAGTATTTACGACCAAGGCTGCATTATTTTCAAAAAAATCAACCCTGAGGGTTTTCATTTCAGGAGGTATTGATGTCCCGTTTAAGCTTAATTTATAAGTACATGCAGGCAATAATAGTACCAACAAAAAAATCGAAATAAAAAATTTTACTCCTTTTTGCATTCGGTTATAAATTTAGCTCTTTTATTTTTCTATATAAGGTACGTTCTGATATACCCAATTCACTGGCCGCCAATTTACGCTTTCCTTTGTGTTTTTTTAGCGCCCTGCGTATCAAATCAGATTCTTTATCAACCAATGATAATGATTCCTCTATTTCTTCGGCACTATGCGTAATATTGAAAGCATTGGGCTTGTTGTTACTAATAACAGGTTGCTGAAAGGTAAATTGCCCTTCGCCATCACCGCCATTTACTTCAATATCTCTATACAATTGGTTTATTGCTTGCGAATTACTTGCATGATTTACCGAAACGCCACCGTTTTCAATAATATCGGCCACTAGTTTTTTTAGCTCCACCATATCGCGTTTCATATCAAAAAGCACTTTATATAGCAAGTCGCGTTCCGAAAAATCTTCCTTGCCCTGATTATCAACCCGCATTGGTAAATTCTTGCCTGAGGTTTCCTGTGGTAAATAGGTGAGGAGGGTTTGGGCGGTAATTACCTTATCTCGCTCTAAAACGGCTAATTGCTCGGCCATGTTTTTTAATTGCCGCACATTACCCGGCCATGAGTAATTTACCAATACGCGTTGTGCTTCTTCATCCAACTGTATGGGTTGGGTGGTGCGGTATTTATCAGTAAAATCAGAGGTAAACTTTCTGAAAAGTAAAAATATATCCTCCTTACGATCGCGTAGGGGGGGGATACGCAATGGCACTGTGTTGAGCCTGTAGTAAAGATCTTCTCTGAATTTACCGTTTTTTACAGCTTCATAAACCTCTACATTGGTAGCGGCTATTACACGTACATTTGTTTTTTCAACTTTTGACGAACCTACTTTGATATATTGACCTGATTCCAGTACCCTTAACAATCTGGCCTGTGTACCTAAGGGCATTTCGGCAATTTCATCTAAAAATATGGTGCCTCCGTTTACAGTTTCAAAATAACCCTTGCGTTCGCCTATGGCCCCGGTATAGGCCCCTTTTTCGTGCCCAAACAATTCGGAATCAATGGTGCCTTCAGGAATCGCTCCGCAGTTTACTGCTATAAAAGGACCGTGCTTACGCGGACTCATTTGGTGGATTATATGCGAAAAAACCTCCTTACCACTACCACTTTCGCCGGTAATTAATACCGATATATCTGTTGGGGCAACCTGATTGGCAATATTTATGGCCCTATTTAACAAGGGCGAATTACCAATAATCCCAAAACGTTGTTTAATTTCTTGTATTTCCATTTTATTTATAGAAATGTATAGCAAAATCTAAAACGACCAACTTTTATAAATTTGGCCTTTATGCAATAGGACAACTAACAATAAACAATTGTTGCCCTTAGTTTATAATTATGATCTTCTATTTTTTAATAATTTTATTCAATAACACCAATAAACCAAAAACTGTTTTAAACGGTTAGCAATGGTTAAACTACCCTACCAATTAAGGTAGCTGTTGTACATCTGTCAATATAAACATTAACGTAGCTCCCCGGCTTATAGTCTTCACTTACCGGAAAAACTACCATGGCATTATGATCACTCCTGCCACAATAATCATTTTCCGATTTTTTTGAAAATCCTTCTATCAATACTTTTTGTACCGTGCCAACTTTTGCCAGCAACCTTTGGTGCGAATGCTCCTGTTGTTTGGCAACAATCTCCTTTAAACGGTTGCGTTTTACCTCATCCGGGATGTCATCCGGATAGCGTTTGGCCGCCAAGGTGCCCGGTCTTTCTGAATACATAAACATGTAGGCAAAATCATATTTCACATAATCCATCATGCTTAAGGTATCCTGGTGTTCGGCATCCGTTTCGCTGCAAAACCCGGTGATCATATCGGTTGATATGGCACATTCAGGGATAATACGGCGAATGGCCTCAATTCTTTCCAAATACCATTCCCTATCATAAGTACGGTTCATCATTTCCAGCACACGGCTGTTGCCCGATTGTGCAGGCAGGTGTATGTATTTGCAAATGTTATCGTACTTTTTAATGGTATGCAAAACCTCGTCGGTAATGTCTTTTGGGTGAGAGGTAGAAAAACGTACACGTAATTCCGGGTTAATCAAAGCAACCATCTCGAGCAAATTGGCAAAATTAACCAACCTTGCTTCTTCAGTTTCGGTTTCCGATTTCCATTTATACGAGTCGACGTTTTGCCCTAATAAAGTTACTTCACGATAACCATTTTCAAATAAACCTCTACATTCTTTTACAATCGATTCCGGGTCGCGGCTACGTTCGCGGCCACGGGTAAATGGCACCACACAAAACGAACACATGTTATCGCAACCGCGCATAATAGAGACAAATGCATTGATGCCATTGCTATTCAACCGCACCGGACTAATATCGGCATAAGTTTCCTCGCGGGATAGCAGCACATTCACCGCTTTTTGTCCACCATCAACTTGTTCAATCAAATTAGGCAAATCGCGGTAAGCATCAGGGCCAACTACTACGTCTACCAGTTTTTCTTCTTCTAAAAATTTAGCTTTTAAGCGCTCGGCCATACAGCCCAATACACCTATAACCAAGCCTGGCTTTTTAACCTTGGCAATGGTAAAATCGCGGAGGCGGTTACGCACTCGCTGCTCCGCATTTTCGCGAATAGAACAGGTATTTATAAAAATAACATCAGCTTCGTTATAGTCGGCAGTGGTTTCAAAGCCATTGTCGGCCAAAATAGAGGCCACAATCTCGCTATCCGAAAAATTCATGGCGCAGCCATAACTCTCAATATAAAGCTTACGGTCGGCTTGCTTTTCGTTAACAGGTTTCAATAACAAGGCTTCCCCTTGCCTGCTTTCGTCGTGCGCCTTATCCTGAACTAGTATATCCATTTAAAATTAAAAAAATTAGCTTACAAAAATAGGGAAAATTTGCTAACAAGTGACACATTGTCAGTAATTAGAATGTCTGTTTTTTTATATAAAAAATCTGAGGAGGGCTCTAAAAGCAAAAAATCAACCAGTTTAGGACGTATTTATAGTTTATTTTAAGGATAAATTAGCCTCTAAAATTTATTAAGAATATAATCTGCCTAAAATGTTGGCAAAACCACTTCAATACTAGTTAATTGTCTGATGCATCTGGCTGGCTTTTTTTCGTCCTGTACTATGATTCTAAAAGGTCCATCGGCCTCAGTTAGCGGTTTGCCATCAACCGTATTAGCTAAAATAATCAATCGGTCGGTAAAATCTTTCTCCAATTCTGCTAAGGCAAAAACCACATGGTAACCGTCACGCGCGCTTAATAAAATATATTTAGTTAGGTTTTTACCCTTCAAATCTTTACCTAGTGTAACTCCGGCTTTTTCTAGAATAGTTGCCAGCAATACTCCGGTATATATATGGTCTTTTCCGTCCTTGTCTTTCCTGATAACAGTGGTTTGCGGAAACTTTTGTAGGTCAGTTTCTGTTAGACTAAGCGGGTTGGTTAACTCACCACTTACCTTTACTATAGCTTGCTGAGTTGTTTGTGCTTTTATTGGTAATGTTGCCAAAATCAAGCAACCTAAAAGTATGTTTTTGATGATTGTTTGCATTGCGGATAATTTAACTTTATATGTTTAACTGCACTTATATGAATTACTAGAAAATTCAATATGTGCAATTTAAGGAATGTTGAAATATATTTTAGATATTTATTATTATTATTTAGCGAAGGCTATTTAATTGTTCACCAAATATGCTTTAGGTTTAAAGTAAACCTAATTATTTGAAAATTAAAATCATACCATCATCCATGAACAAACAACCACTCATCAACTTCATCCAAAATAATATCCAAAACATAAAAGTGAGCGAGGAGGCGGTACTTACCATTTCGGAGATGTTTGAAGAAAGGGAGTTTGCTAAAAACGATTTTTTGTTGAAGGCAGGCAAAGTAAGTGGTTATTTCTTTTTGGTTGATGGATTTATGCGCGCCTTTACCTTTGATAATGAGGGCAATGAAGTAACCACCTATTTTTATACCAAGAATCGTGTAGTATTTGAACCAGCCTCCTTTTTTATGCACCAACCCAGTACCGAAAACATTCAGGCCGTAACACTTTGTAAGGGTTATTATACCACATTCGATAAGGTGAATACATTATTTCATTCTGTACCCGAATTTAGGGAATTTGGGCGCTTAATGTTGGTGCGAGAGTTTGTGGCCTATAAACAGCAAACCCTGGCCATGATTAATAAAAGCGCTGAGGAACGCTATGCCGATTTGATGAATACCAACAAAGAAATTTTTCAATACGCTCAACTTAAACATATTGCTTCCTTTTTGGGGATGACGGATACCTCCATGAGCCGTATCAGGAAGGAAATGTTAAAAAAATAAATCTGGTTTTTGATTTCTTGCCATTTGGCAAGTGAATTTTTCGAGAAGCTACCGTCCTTTGTTTCATAATGTTTAACATAAAAAATTTAAAATTATGAACACTCAAAACCTCCCCGACAAAGCAGGTGTTATCATGTTTCCACCTTTGCTTTATGTACTTGTATTGCTTGCAGGTATAGCTATTAGTCTAATTTTTCCAAATCATTTTATTAATTTTTCAATTGCCCTCCCCTTAGGTAGCCTGTTATTTTTGTCCGGACTTTTTACCATGTTACGCGCCGGGAGAACGTTTATAAAAAACAAAAATCCTATTAACCCCTCAGGAAGTACCCAACTCATTATTAAATCTGGTATATACAAATACACCCGAAACCCCATGTATGTATCCTTTTCAATTATGTATGTAGGCATATCACTCCTAATCAATGCATGGTGTAGTTTTCTTTTGCTTTTTCCGCTTTTAGTTTTGGTGCAAAAGGGAATTATTGAACGCGAAGAAAGGTACCTTACCAGAAAATTTGGAGGTGAATATGTTGATTATAAAACCAAAGTACGCAGGTGGATTTAAAACATCCATCTGTTAATATTTTAAAATATTAACCCTATAATATATTAAGGTTAAATAATCTATCCTAGCTATATTCAACAAGTATAAAGCCTAATATTGTATTAGAAATATACATACTTTTTTATGAAGAAAATTAGCCTTTTCCTTGCCATTTGTTTGCTTGGTTTTGTTTACCCCTTGTTGGCGCAAAAAATTACCTTACCCAATGGTTGGTCGTTAACTCCAGTAGGTAAATATATTAATTTAAGTAGCGACCTTCCATTAAACATGGTATTTACACCCAATCATGATTACTTAGCCATTACCAATAATGGCAATGGAACACCTACTATCGACCTAATTGATGTTAAGCAAAATAAACTAATTGCCTCAAAAAAAATAAAAAATGCTTGGTTGGGCTTAGCTTTTAGCAAGGGTTATTTATATACTTCGGGGGCTAACGATAATTCTGTTATTAGGTATAAATTAATTGGTCATCAGCTGATTAATAAGGATACCCTAATTTTTGGCAAACCTTGGCCAAAAGAAAAAATTTGCCCTGCAGGTTTAACCATTGACGATCGGCATGATGTTTTGTATGTTGTTACAAAAGAAGATAATTCATTGTACATCTGTAACAGCAAAACCATGACATTAATAAATAAGGTTGCCTTACCAGCCGAAGCATATACTTGTATTTTAAACAATAAAAAGCATGAGTTATATATTTCATTGTGGGGCGCGGCAAGTGTTTTAATTTATAATACCGAAAGAAATAAAATTACAGGTAGCATTAAAACAGAAGAGCATCCCTCTGATTTAGTGCTCGATAAAAAAGGCAATTTTTTATATACCGCTAATGCCAATTCAAACTCAGTTTCGGTTATAAACTTAAATAGTCAATCAGTTATAGAAACACTTAATACTGCTATTAATCCTAATGCCCCAATTGGTTCAACTACAAACAGTGTTGCCCTTTCGACGGATAATAAAACACTTTATATTGCCAATGCTGATAATAATTATTTAGCTGTTTTTGATGTTTCACAACCCGGTGAAAGCAAATCAAAGGGATTTATACCGGTGGGTTGGTATCCAACCTGTGTCAGGGTTTTTGGCAATAATATTTATGTAACCAATGGTAAAGGTATGTCATCCGGTTCGAATGTTAAGGGTAAACCAACAAAACCGATGGCTAGTAACGCCAAGTATAAACAAGGTGGCGGTATTGATAAAAAAACAGATTATGAATATATAGGCAGCATGCTTAAAGGTACTTTATCTATAATCAAAATGCCAAATGCAGTCCAACAGTTAAAATATACCAGACAGGTTTATAAAAATACGCCCTATTCTAAAAAACGCGAGCTTGAAGCACGCGGGCAAATTGGTAACCCAATTCCAACCAAAATAGGTGGAACATCGCCTATCAAGTACGTATTTTATGTTTTGAAGGAAAACCGTACCTACGATCAGGTTTTAGGGGATATGCCTCAGGGTAATGGCGATACCAGTTTATGCCTTTTTGGTAAGGATGTTACCCCCAATGCCCACGCCTTATCTGCTGATTATGTTTTATTTGATAATTTTTATGTGGATGGTGAAGTGAGTGCCGATGGGCATAATTGGTCAATGTCTGCCTATGCTACAGATTTTACCGAAAAAACCTGGCCAACAAATTACCGCGGCGGCGGAGGTAATTATGATTTTGATGGCAGGCGTGCAATTGCGAACCCGGTGAAAGGTTTTATTTGGGATTATTGTATCAGAGCCGGTGTATCATTTAGAAATTATGGAGAATTTATGGACGACGGACCAGCCTCGTACGAGACACTAAAAGACGAAAAGTATTATTGTAAAAATTACCCGCATTGGGATTTGAGGGTGCAGGATGTTTTAAGAGAGAAAATATTTGAACATGATTTTGATTCGTTATTGGTAAAAAATCAAGTACCTCGGTTTAGCACTATCTATTTACCAAATGACCATACCAGCGGCACCGATAAAGGAGCCTATACCCCAACCGCTCTTGTTGCGGATAATGATTTGGCTTTAGGCCGATTGGTAGAACATATATCCCATAGCGCTATTTGGAACCAATCAGCCATATTTGTATTGGAAGATGATGCGCAAGATGGCCCCGATCATGTTGATGCGCACCGTTCGGTTGCTTACGTTATTAGTCCGTTTGTAAAACGTCACCAAGTAAACCACAACTTATATTCTACTTCGGGTATGTTACGTACCATGGAATTAATTTTAGGTTTGCCACCTATGAGCCAATATGATGCAGCGGCAAACCCTTTATGGGTCTGCTTTCAACCTACTGCCGATACTACTGCCTATAAAGCCTTAACCCCCAAAGCCAGTATTGACCAACGCAATGCGGGCATCCAGACAACTACTAACCTGAATTTTGCGAAAGCCGATCTTATTCCGGATGCAGAATTGAATAAAATTATTTGGGAGTTTGTAAAAGGGAAAGATAAGCCAATGCCGGCACCGGTTAGAGGGGCCTTTGTTGCTATTGATAAAAATAAAAACGAAGAGGATTGATTAACTAATTTTAAAAATGGTTTATGTTGGTACCTACTAGAAAATCAGGCTTAATTTTGCTTGAGTTTATAGTCGTTTATAAAACGACATGGTAGCGAGCTTTCCGGGATAGCCCCTAATTTCTGTATCAGTGTAATAACCACTTCCATCGGCAGCAAAACAGATGCCTTCGCCTTGGGGTTCATTGTTAAAATACGGAGCAACTTGTGGTTGTGTTAGTAATGTTTGTGAGATACTGGAACCTTGAGGTACTTTCCAATACCAAATTAATTGATTGCTTCTTAATAAAATTTCAGTACCATCTCCAGATATATCTCCTGCCGTAGCTTTATCCATATACAATTGAACAACGGGGGTCATGGTGGTAGTGGTGGTTAAACTTTGCGGATATTTTGCGACATAAATATTACACAGATTACTTGATTTACTGGCTATAAAAATGTCCTTTGTTGCAGGATCAACCATTAAAGTTTCCGCGTTTCGTGGTCCATCAGGATACTTAAACTGCATGATATCTATATGGTCAATATTGGCAATATAGGGCAGTGTTTTTCCTGTTAAATCGGGCTCCGGAAATCGGTAAACAAAAACAGAGCTATATTTTGAATCATTATCGCCTATTTCGCCAATATAAATATAGCTAATGCCCGGTATTGGTCCGGGACCAACCGCTATATCTTCCCAATCGCGGTTACCAACCGGTGTTATGGTTAGTGTACCAATATTAGCGCCATTGCCATTGGTTAAATATACTTCATTAGCGTTTCCACTATCATTATGAATATATAAAACACCAGGGTTTGTTCTGCTTGCAGCCACTCCCGAAATTTCAAGCAAATCAGTTCTTGCCAAATTATTAACAACCGGAATTGTATTAAATAACTTGGTGGTATCAAGTGCTGAAGGGTTATAGCTAGGCTTGGCAAAATTTACTTGTACCGGGGTTGTTTTTTTAACGGTATCTGTTGGAGAAACAGTAGCACCACTCTTTTTGCACGACCAAAAAGGCAAAAGGATAATAAAAAATAGCATCCTGTTTTTAAACCTATAAGCTTTATAAAATTTGGTAAAACAGGATGCTATTGAAAAAATCATATATAGAATATTTTAAATCTTAGTGTTGGTTACCTTTACCATTTGATTGGTAGCAACCCATATCAGCTCCCGGCAAGGTAATTTCTGATGAACCAAAGTTTGGATCAACCGGAATACCAGTAGTAATTGGTGCAAAAGCGGTAGTGGTACCTTTGCCAATAGCCGGAGAACCTGATTGCAAATGGAAATCAAATCCATCAACTGAAGCCTGAGTAATCCAAGCATTTGTTGCTTCTGGTAATGTAAAATTCTTAAACAATGGATTGTTTTTCCCAACTAAACTTGAGCCGTCATAAACAAATCCAAAAGTATAAGATGAAGTTAAGAATGCTGCCATATTAGGTATGCCATGCGGTTGTGGATGTGTTACAACTGCCTGGGCTACGTTTGTTGGTACAAACTGGCCTGTGATAGCAGCATTGTCACCATAAAAGTAATTATAATCAGTTGTTGTTTTAGTGATGTAGCTTGATGAATTGGAAGTGGTATCAGCTAAATATACCTTAGCTCCACCCGGACCACCTGCAATACGTACACCAAAATTACAATTAACAATTAGGTTGTTGTAAACTAAAGCTCTTGAGTTGTTTTCAACTTCAACCGAACCACTGCGTGCACCATAAACACCATTATTTCTAAATCCGTCATTTACATAAGTATTATTGTACATTGTAAATTGGCATTCGCCTGCAGTTGTACCATCACTTGCTGTTTTGGTACCATTGGTAGCGCCGCCAATAATCAGGTTATAAGCCATGTTACCATAAGAGCTACCTTTGGCATTAAATCCATCTCCGCCTAAGCTGCCGCATTTCTCCATGGTATTTCTCATAATGTTATAAGCACCTCCATAAAAACGAGTAGCATCATCAGGTGAGCCATAAATCCAAGAGTCCTCTAAAATGAAAACGCCACTTGGATTTGTAAAATATAACACATACTGAGCGCCAACTTTTAATGAGTTAGCACCAGTAAATGGAAGCGCTTTTAATGCAGCACCACCAAAATCAAGATGTGTCCACTTAATAACTACTAATTTACTAGTTGGACCAGCGTATATACCGCCCCAGCCACCAACATAAGCCGAATCTTGACCAACAGTAGAAGAACCTGTTGTTTTAGTTCTGCGTGGATCTGTTATGGTAACAGGTGCATCTTTTGTACCAAGGCTAACAAGTGTACCATTCACAATAAAATTTGCGCCGTTGGTCATGTTAATTTTAACGCCTTTTTGTATCAAAAGTGTATCACCTGCGTTAATGGTGATATCGCCACCAACAGTATAAGTTTGGTTGGCAAGCATAGTTCCTTTATAGGTACCAGCTGCTAAGGTACCAGTATTGCTGATTGCTTTTCCAATCACAATTTGTGGTACTGAAACTACGGCATTGTCTTTTTTGCTACAAGCTGCAAAAGCTAAAAGAGCCAGGCCCAGTGTAATTAATTTTAATTGTTTCATGATTAATAAATGTTTATTGATTAATAGTTTTTATTTGTTTTTAAAGATTTTTTGATTAAAAATTATATTTAGCTCCTAAATTGTAACGGGCAAAATATTGGTCGTACTGAACAGTGGTATAATTGGCACTTTCTTGATGTTGGTATTTAGCTATTCCGGTATAGTTGTAAGTGTTGTTTTGTTTTATAAATAATTCATAAGGAGTATTTAATAAATTATTGGCTTTTGCATAAACAATAAAGTGACGCCCAATTTTCTTTTGTACCGAAAAGTCAAGAAAGGTTGAGGGTCTTTCCCATGTATCCAAGTTATAATAATTTGATACTGCTTGAATTCGTTCACCGATATAAGAAACTGATAGCTGGGCGTCGATACCCTTTTTTTGGTTTTTATATAACAAAGATGCATTCCCAATGTTTTCTGCCTGACCTTGAAGTGGCCTTGTCTGGTTGATATGGCTAACTTCACCGCCAGCCACAATGCTTTTTAATGTAGTTATTTGCGAGTTGGTATATGTATAATTAATAGAAACCCCAATATTTCCAAAGAATTTTCTAGCCTCCAATTCGGCTCCATAATTTTGGGCGTTACCAAAATTGTTTGGTGTAAGATATAAGGCTGCTCCGCCATTAGCTTGCTGTAGTTCTGTTTCTATCGGGTTGGTAAGCTGTTTATAGAATGCACCCAGAATAAATACATCAAATATTTTTGGAAAGTACTCATACCTTAAATCAAAGTTGTTTATAACAGTATGTTGTAAGTATGGATTACCTATGTGCTGATAATTTTCATCTGCCGTTTGGTCTGGGTATGGAATAAGGTCGGCAAAGGCAGGACGAAGAATCGATTCATAATAAGATAAACGGAATGCCTGCTCATTCGTTAAAGCATATTTAATATTAACGCTTGGCAAGAAATCAGTATACGTTATAGTGGCCGATTTGCCTGGAAACTTAGCCGGAAGCTGTGAATTATAATATTGATAAGTGTCTTCTCCCCTTACCCCTGCAATCACATCTAATTTTTTAGTAATAAAAAATTTCGCCATGAAATATGCACCTTTTACATTTTCTAAAAACGTATAAACGCCAGGGTCTGTTGCTGATGACCCTTTTGCGTTTACGGTATCGGCACCTGTAAATAAAAATTTCGCATTCGGGATAGTGGTATAAGTTTCCGGAAGCCCGTCAACGATAGTATTAGGTAAATTATAACTATTTTTATAATTGTCTCTGGTTTTATGCCTAAACATTCCGCCAAATGAAATGGTAGCTATATCAGCCAAAAAATTAAATTTGTAATGCAGATTTAAATAGCCTGAAAGATCTTTATCTGTATTATGCATCCAAACCCTCGATTCATTTTGAACTCTAACAGGTCCATTCGCAATACCTTGAGCTACAGAAACATAAGGCTCGTAAGGATTGCCTGTTGCCTGACTGGTTGTAGAAGTTGGACTTGTGCCATATTGTGTATCAAATTCAGCAATGTCTGGTAATTGATGATTGGCTTTTGAATCAGAAATGGTCCAGTCAATCAATAGTGGAGCAATAACCTTATGCTTACCCGAAAGGGAAAGGTTGTAAATATTTTGTAGGTCGCTACGTGTTTCAATTAAATTATCTACCGAAAATGTACCTCTGTAACCTTGATACGTATACCCTCCATAGGTACTTTGCTCGGTATTTCGAACCCTATATTGGTTTAATTGCAAATAGGTAGCAAATAAATTAATTGTGTTGTTTGGATCAAATTTGTAGTCAATAGAAGCAATAGTACCCAAACGCTGCAATTGTGTTGAATATTGGCGATTATATGAACTCTGGAACGCTGTTTCTTGGTTTTGTTGAGAGTTACCAATTGGTGGACCTACTGTATTTGTTTGTATTACCGTAAAACTATTGGCACCTTGGTATAAATTTTGAAAACTTCCGGAAAATAAGACTCCTAATTTATCGCCCAAAAAACGATCACCAATTGTTAAACTCGCGTTAAAATTTGGGGCAGGATTGTTGGTTTTGGTAATCAAGTTTTGGTATGGAAAATCATTTGGCGTTGCAATGCCACCCGGTTTTATTTCTCCAGGAGATTTACTATTAATCGTACTCTGATCAAAGCTGCTGAAAGGTCTGTCAAAAAAAATCTGACTATAGCCGGTACCAACTTCTCCGTCAAGTCTTAATTTATCCGGTGCTGTTTTCATTACCAGATTAACAACACCCCCTGATGCATCACCTTCCATATCAGGTGTTAAGGTTTTAAAAACTTCAATTCTTTCAACTAATCCGGCGGGAAATATATCCAAAGGAACAAATCTGTTTTTATTATCAGGACTAGGAATTTTTATGCCGTTTATCAGGGTGGTATTATATTGTTTATCCATACCACGGATAATAACATGTTGTGCGTCGCCAGTACTGCTTCTGTCAATTGAAATTCCTGACACCCTGCCTAGGGCGTTTGAAACCAAAACGTCGGGAGAAATAGCTATAGCCTGTGCCGATACTACATTAATGGTATTATCTGAGTTCTTTTCCGCCCTCCTTGCCGATCTGTCCGTTTCTTTACTGGCACGTTCGGTAATAGACACCTCTTTTAAAGAAGTCGCATCATTTATCATGGCAATATTGAATGTAGTGGCCTTATCCGCTAATACTTCTACTGTATATTCTTTGGTTGGTTTATAGCCAACGTATTTTACTTGTAATTTATAAGTTCCAACGGCTATGTTTTTAAAAACAAAACTGCCATCAAGTTTAACAGTGGTGTTAAGTTTATTATCTCCTTTTTCAATATGCACTGTTGCGCCAATCAGTGTTTCACCTGTTTTTGCATCAGTTACACTCCCTTTTAGGGTTTGACCAATTGCTAGCAGGCTAAATCCGCCAACTAAGTATAGAATAATAAACAAACTCTTGATGTTGGGTAGCATTAACTTCATTTAAAAAAAATTTATTTTTAATTTAAGGATGATTGTACGGTTATATTTTTTTAATTTGTAAAACATTTAAAAATCTATCCTATTTTGCCTGAATTTGCATTAAATAACCGTTTAAATAACCGCGCTGTGAGATGCATTTTTGCAAAGAAACCTATTCAAATCTGTATAAATTCTGAATTTTCTGTTTAGGAGTAATTGTTAACGCAATGATTTTCCT
>CAIYNX010000291.1 GCA_903927645.1 uncultured Mucilaginibacter sp. | reverse complement strand
TTTTTTGGTAACGCGGTAATGGATACCCGTAAAAAGGATGCTACCACCGTATTTGTAACCACTGCCGATAGGTTTAGCTATTTCTATCAAATTATCATCGCCCGTAAGTTTAGCGATAAGGTGTCGTTACAGGTGAGTCCGAGTGTATCGCACTTTAATGATTTATTGGGTTATCTGGATGCAGATGGCAATCCGAAGCCAATCCTTAAAAACGATAACTTTTCTATATCAGCCTCCGGTAAGTTTCAGGTTTCTGAAGGATTCTCGGTCATAGCAAATTATGATCAGCCGCTGACGCAAAATCCGGCCAATAACCCGCATCCAAACCTAAGCTTAGGTATTGAAATGCGTACCAGTGGTCACGATTTTGAAATATTCTTCGGCAACTATGGTTCATTAATGCCGCAAATAAATAATGTATTCAATCAAAACGATTTTAAAAAGAGAGAATTCTTGGTTGGCTTTAATATTTCGAGGTTGTGGAACTTTTAATTCGAAACAAAAAAGGAGAAAAATTGCTTATTGCTAATATCAACTAAAAACAATACATACAATGAAAAGAAAATTAACACTATTTGGAGCCGTATTAGCGGTGAGCATCATGAGCTTTGCTTTTACCAGCATCCAACAGCCAAAACCATGGCCGGTACCCGAAAAAAATGCAAAAATGGCCAATCCGGTAAAATCAAATGCTGAATCGATAGCAGCTGGTAAAGCCTTATGGAATTTACACTGTTCATCATGTCATGGAAAAAAAGGGCTTGGTGATGGTTCAAAAGCAGCTCAATTAAAAACAACCCCACAGGACATGTCGAAAGGCGATTTACAATCACAATCCGATGGTTCAATTTATTATAAAATTGCCGAAGGAAGAGATGATATGCCAAGCTTTAAGAAAAAAATTCCTGAATCAGAAGATATTTGGAATTTGGTGGTTTTTATACGTACGCTAAAAAAATAATAGCTAAAGTTTAAAAAAGGCCTGACTCGTTCAGGCCTTTTTTTTCAAATAAATCTCGTTGATTTAGTGATACTTATCATTTTCTAAATACTATTCATATCATCTATTACCAAGGTTATTATAGATAATTTCACATTCAATAAACGATTAATAATTATGGATAATAATAAAACACCCACCGGAAATTTGCCTTCCCGAAGAAAGTTTATTTGGAATATAGGCATCTTTTCTGTGTTGGCTGCAGTTGCCTCTTCTGTAAAGTTACCCTTCAATAAATTAAAGAGTTCAAATATTGAAGCTCCTGGAAGTAAAACCATAACCCTATTAACACAAGACGGAAAACTGGTTCAGGTAAATGAAACTCAAATTAACTCTTGCAGTAGAAAAGTAAATAAAACTGAACTGCAAAATTGGATTAAAAAATAAAATTAACGTCAAACAATCATATTGTGATGGATAAAGAAAATAACTCAAGGCGAGAATTCTTACTAACCGGTTTGTTAGCAGCAGGTGTGGGGGTTGGCCTTTCATCTGGCTGTAAGCAGGCATCACCATTTGAAACAGCTGTTGGTGATGAAGTAAAAGCTTCAGGAAAAAAAGTAAAACTCCTATCAGTAGATGGTGATGTAATAGAGGTTGATGAAGCCTTTTTAAAACCAGTGCCTCATATGCCTGCCATTTCAAACAAGGAGGCAAGAATAGGAATACCCGGCAAAAAATTCGTGATGGTAATTGACCTATCACGCTGTAAAAATCTAAAAAAATGCCAGGAGGCTTGCAATCATGCCCATGATTTAAATCCGGGAGAAAATTGGATTAAGGTTGACCCAATGCAATCTGCCGAACATACTGCCCCATATTGGGAACCCACTACCTGTATGCATTGCGACGAACCTCCTTGTGTAAAGGTATGCCCGGTTGATGCTACATTTAAGCGCGAAGATGGCATTGTTTTAATTGATAGTGATAGATGCATTGGTTGCAGGTTTTGTATGGCAGCATGCCCATACTCTACAAGGGTATTTAATTGGGGCGAACCTGAATTAAGTCCCGAAGTTGCCAGTCAGCCTTATTCCTGCGAAACCAGTATTCCTCAAAAGAAAGGGACGGTTAGTAAATGTGATTTTTGTGCAGATATGACTCGCGAAGGTATGTTACCTCATTGTGTTTCTGCTTGCCCGAATGGCACTTTCTTTTATGGCGATTTAAATGAAGATACTGTATCCAATGGGGCAGAAACTTTCAGATTTAGTGATTTAATAAAGGATAAATCAGGTTATAGGTTAATGGAAGATTTAGGAACAAAGCCAAGTGTGTATTACCTTCCACCGGTTAGTAGAAACTTCCCATTTGAATCAGGGCTTGAAAACGATAAAAAACAAAACAAATAACCTAAATTAATTAAAGGTGGAAACTACAAACTCAACATTCAGCGACGATAAAATAATCCATGACCTCCTGCCACGTAAATTTGGTAAGGCGGGTAAAGTTTGGGTAGGTATATTACTTACAATTTGCACAATAGGAGTATTCGCTTATTACAGACAACTAAGATACGGCCTTGTGGTAACCAATATGCGCGACTACGTATCATGGGGAATTTATATATCTAACTTTGTTTTTTTTGTTGCCATTAGTTTGGTAGGCTCATTAATTACGGCAATATTCAGGCTCGCCGGTGTAAAATGGGGTGCTCCTCTTACCCGAATTGCCGAAATGATTGCGGTAGCAGGCATTATATTTGCATCCATCATTATTATAGTTGATATGGGTAGCCCTGAAAGATTTTATTTTTTGGTACTACACGGCCGTATTCAATCACCCATAATTTGGGATGTAATTGTAATAACTACCTACTTCTTCATCAGCCTATTATTACTTTACTACCCCTTACTTCCTGATTTAAAAATTCTAATTCAAAATAAAGAAAAATCAGGTCCCGTGCTTCATAAATTTTATACGTTTATAGGATCTTTCTGGAAAGGCACACACAAACAATATTTGCTAAGCAAAAGTGCCATAAATGTGCTTTGTATTGCTATAATACCGGTAGCATTTACCATTCACACGGTTACCTCCTGGTTATTTGCCACCACCTATCGTCCGGGTTGGGACAGTACCAACTTTGGAGCCTACTTTATTGCAGGAGCCTTTTTGGTTGGTGGAGGTAGTGTAGTAGTTGCCATGTATATTTTCAGAAAATGGTACCATCTTGAAAAATATATCACAGAAGATCATTTCGATAAAATGGGCAGAATATTGGTATTATTATGTTTATTATATCTTTATTTTAACGTAAACGAGTTTTTAACCCCATTCTTTAAAATGAAAGAATCGGAAGCAGGGTATTTGAACGATTTGTTTTCGGGTTCCTTTGCTCCTATTTTTTGGTTCGCCATTTTAACCGGGATTATTATACCCGTTATCGTACTATTATTTAAAAAAGGACGCAAACCCTTGCCCATGTTTATCATTGGTATCATGGTGGTGGTTGGTGCCTGGTTTAAAAGGTATTTAATAGTTACCCCTACCCTATTGCACCCATTTATGCCCATGCACGATGTTCCCGAAAGTTATCACCATTATTTCCCAAGTTGGGAAGAATGGGCCATTACCTTAGGCTCGCTGGCAGGTACCATGCTGGTGATTACTTTGCTTGCAAGGATATTTCCAATTATCCCGATAGAAGAAACAATTGTTGAACAACATCATTATCATTCAATTAAATAACATGAAAACATTGCACAAATTTTCTATCGCTTGTTTTGCGCTTATAACTATGCTGGTTTCTTTTAAAGGAATAGCACAAACTGCCGAAAAAGGAACTTTAAGCCTTACCATAAATTACTTTAACGATAATAACAAGGTTCCGTACTTATTGGTAAAAGCAAAAACCAAGGTTGATGGTAAATTCAAAAACGTAGCCGGAATACCCATCAAACTAAATTTAGGTAAAGACTCGGCGGGCACTCTGATAGCGAATGTGTTGACTAATGAACGAGGTGAGGCAACCACCTTGATACCTTCGACCCTGAAAAATGAATGGAACAATTCGGTAAATCATACCTTTTTGGCCACATTCTCAGGCAACAAAAAATATGATGCCACTACCGGAGATTTAACCGTTGGCAAAGCCAAAATATTGGTTGACGCCAGCAACGATAAAAAGATAACTGCAACATTTTTAGAGATGAAAACCAACACCTGGGAACCCGTTAAAGGTGTGGATGTGGTGATTGCGGTAAAGCGTTTAGGTGGCGACCTGAATGTAAATGAGACGGCTACTTTTGCAACCGACTCGACCGGGAAGGCTACCGCTGAATTTAAAAGGGATACCATTCCGGGAGATGCAATAGGTAACATTACCCTAGTTGCAAAAGTGATTGACAATGATCAATACGGAAATTTGTTAATTGAAAAACAAGTTCCATGGGGGGCTAAATTTACCGCAGTGAATGATTTCAATAAGAGAACCTTGTTTGCTACGGGAGATAAAGCTCCAATATGGTTATTGCTAATATCGCTGTCGATCATAATTGCCGTGTGGTTTACCCTTATAAAACTGGTATTGAATATTTTCAAAATCAGACAACTTGGAAAAGAAATAGAATAAGTGTTTGGAGTTTTTTGGAGAACCGGTTAATTTAATTAAGAGCCGGTTTTTTTTATAGCTGATATATTTAAGTTAATCAATTAATTTTCTTTGCTTTCTGTTCTGCAAGCATTAATAATACAAGCAAAATCAATCCTAAAGCAAAAAAACAATCGAGCGCTAATGCAGAATACCGCATTTCGTGGGTGGCCGATTCTACAAAGCCAAAACAAAACAACCCAACCACAATAGAGAGCTTTTCCGTAACATCATAAAAGCTAAAATAGGAAGCCGTATCGGGTATGTTTTCGGGGAGGTATTTTGAATAGGTTGATCGTGATAAAGATTGCACCCCACCCATTACTAAACCTACCACAACTGCCGCAAAATAAAACTGTTTTGAAGTATCTATAAAATACACGCTACAACAAATTACCGTCCATATAGATACTAAACCAATTAGAGTTTTAACATTTCCAAACCTTGCAGATGATTTGGATGTTATGAGCGCGCCTACAACTGCCACCAAACTTATGATCAAAATAATGATAATTAAAGCATCATCAGGCATATGTAGTTCTTTAGCGGCAAAGTTAGCAGCTACCAACATTATGGTTTGTACACCAACTGAGTAAAAAAAGAATGCTGAAAGAAAGCGTTTTAATAAAGGCATTTTGCGTACTTTACTAAACACCTTTGCCAACTCTTTAAAGCCACCTGTAAGTACATTGTAATTATGCGGACCAATATTTGGCTCGCCTTTGGGTAATAATTTGAAGGGGATGATAGAAAACCCTATCCACCAAAAAAACACCACCATAAAGGAAATACGTGCGGGCAAATCATCACTCACAATGCCAAAGGTTTTAGGAGATAGCACTACCGCGAAACAAAGTAATTGCACCACAATACTACCCATATAGCCATAAATAAAACCTTTAGCGCTTACCGCATCTTGCTGGTCGGGCGAGGCAATATGGGGAAGGTAGGAGTTGTAGAACACAAAGCCGCCACAATAACCTACAGAGGCCAGTCCGAAACAAATCATGGGTATTTCCAGCGGACTATTAGGTTTAAAAAAGAACAAGCCCGCGCAAGCCAAGCTACCTATCCAGGTAAATAGTTGCAGGTAGGCTTTTTTATTGCCCTTGTAATCGGCTATGGATGTTAAAATAGGCAAAATAGCTACAATGATAAGGTATGATAGACCCAAAATATAGGTAGATAATACCGTATTGATAAATGGATGGCCAAAAAAGGTAACCATATTGCCATTTTTAGTATTGGTAGTTACCGCAACGTAATAGGCCGGGAATATGGTAGACGTAATAACCATGTTATAGGATTGATTTGCCCAATCAAACATACACCATGACCAAATGGTTTTTTTATTATTTTTCTCCGCCATAAAGCCCCTAAAATAGAAAAAATATACGGGCATAAAAAAGGCCGGTAGTTTTTGTATTTAAATACTTAACTACCGACCGGAGGTTTGGGTTAATAAAAACGATTTATTATTTAAATATCTTAAATACTTTCTGTTGGTTTTGGTATTCCAAATGCAATGAATATATTCCCTTATTTAGGTTAGTTACATCTAAAGTTAATATACCCGACTGGTTATTAAATTGTTTTAAATATACCTGTTTGCCGCTGCCTGAATCGAAAATTTTGACCGTTAAATTTGTAATTTCGGTATCACCAATATTTATATTTAAGGTACTTGTAAATGGCATAGGGTAAGGGGCAGTATTAACTGTTGGTTCTGTTAGAGCCAATAGCGCTGCTGTTTTTGCAGTTGCAACATTAACAGCAATATTTATAGTTGCTATACTACTACCAGCCGAATTGTATCCTGTTACTGTATAATTTGTGGCTGTACTTGCAGCAGTTGGTGTACCACTTATTGTACCTGTGGTGCTATCAAAGGTTAAACCCGCTGGCAATACCGGATTAATATTATAACCAGAAAGTATGACTTTGGTTATATTATTAGTGGATGGTTGTGAATATAATATATCGCCGTTCATATCAACCAATAAACCTCCCGGCTCCCAAATTGATAATGGGATGCTTGTGCTTGGTCCATATCCCGGATAAGCTGCGGTTGTGGTAACTATACTTAGTGAACCTGTTTTAGCTGGTGAAATTTTCCTGATACGTTGATTCAAAAATTCAGCAACATATAAATTCCCTTGGGCATCAAAGGCAAGTTGACATGGTTGGGCAAATGTAGCATTAGTGGCTACATCGTCAACATCACCTGGTGTTCCTGAACCTGCATATACACTTATAACACCTGCAGGGGTTACCATTTTAATCTGGTTATTATTTTGATCTGCTATGTAGGCATTTAATTTACTATCTAAAACTACACCTCTAGGAGCATTAAAGGAGGTAGGTGTACCCACTGAAACTATAGAAGCTCCGTTATTAGTTACTTTGTAAACGTAATTATAGTCATAATCTGTTGCGTATAAAATAGTTGCATTTGGATCAATTGCGATACTTGAAGGGCTGTGTACAATGGCATAGGTGCTTACGCTTTTTGTAGTTAAATTAATTTTCCTAATTGCGTTATTAAAAATATCCCCTACATACAAGTTACCTAAACCGTCTATGGCTAGTGATATGGGCCAGTTAAAACTAGCGGTTAACGGATTAGGATTGCCAAGATCAGTATTGGTGAAGCCTGCAACACCACTACCTGCAAAAGTAGTTACAGCACCACTAGGGTCAATTTTTCTGATTATATTATTCTGAGCTTCTGCAACATATAAATTTCCATCCGCATCATAAACCATTCCATTAGGTAGGTTAAAGGTGGCTTGGGTAGCAATTAAACTATTTGTGCTACCCGAAACACCCGTGGCACTGCCAGCAAAGTTTAAAACTTGGTGGTAATTTTCAGCCGGAACTGCTCCGCAATTATTAGTTGGCTGTAATGGCAAAATGGCTTTATTTACTGTATAGGCTTGAGGAGTAGCATACATAATGCATGGCGGTAAATTATTTACCGTAATATTAACAGTAGCTGAACTACTACCGGCTAAATTAAAGCCTGTTATTGTGTAAATAATAGTAGGACTAGCAATTTTTGGTGTGCCACTTATAATCCCTGTGCTACTATCTAAAATTAAACCTGAAGGTAAATTCGGACTAATAGCATACCCTGTAACCACAATTTTACGTATGATGGTTGTTTCGGTTGAATAAAGATTACCGTAAGTATCTAATGCAAGGCAAACCATATCACCTAAACCTGCAGCAGCTCCTACACCATCTCCGGTTAATGGGCCTCCCATTTTACCTGCTATGGTGGTAACTACA
>CAIYNX010000290.1 GCA_903927645.1 uncultured Mucilaginibacter sp. | reverse complement strand
CAAGTAAAAATGAATGACAGTTTTTTATCAGATACTAACGAACAAAATAAAGTAAAAGCTATCTGGGCAATGTTTGCCAAAGATCCTACCCCTCCGATGCATGGTAAACCGCTAGATTCCGTCATGCTTTCTGTAAAAAATAATGTTAATAAAATTAAAGCCCGAGGCGGTGAGGTTATTTTTATTCGCACACCGTCATCAGGATTATATCTTATAGGAGAGCAACATGGATTTCCACGAGCAGCATATTGGGATAGGTTATTAAAGGAAACCAGATGTAAGGGTATATATTTTAAGGATTACCCTGCAATTGCAAACTTTAATTGCCCTGAGTTTTCGCACCTAAAACCTGCAGATGCTAAAATTTATACAACTAACCTAATTAACATCCTTAAAAAAGATTTTGGGTGGAAATTTAATAATAATTAATAACCAGATAACCTTAATATTTGACAATTTAAACTTTTTTTCATCATGGTTTTTAACTCATATACTTTCGTTGCGTTTATCATTATTATGCTCGCTTTGCATAATCTGCCATTTTCATGGAAAACGAAAAAAATAAATTTATTGATTGCCAGCTATATTTTTTACGCGGCATGGAACCCTGTATTCATTTTGCTTTTATGGCTATCAACCGTAGTTGATTTTTTTGTAGGCAGAGCATTATACACCCAACCAAACATACATAAACGCCGCTTACTATTGGTAATAAGCCTAATAGGTAACTTGGGTATGCTTTGTTTTTTTAAATACGGAGGCTTTTTATTAGAAAATTTTACAGCTGTTTGTAATTTGATAGGTTTTAATTTTCATCCGGCCAAACCAAGTATCATATTACCGGCCGGCATATCCTTTTATACCTTCACAACCTTATGCTATACTATTGATATGTATAAAAAAGAGAGCAAACCCGTAAAATCATTGCTCGATTTTTCATTATTCGTCACCTTTTTCCCTCACTTGGTGGCAGGCCCGATAGTACGCCCGCCCCAATTGGTGCCTCAATTTGAAACCCCACGCAAGGCTACCGGCCAACAGTTTATTAACGGATTGGCCTTACTGACATTGGGCCTATTTATGAAAGTTGTATGTGCCGATACCTTATTGGCAGGCACTGCTGATTCAGTTTTTGGAACTGATGGAAATTTGGGATCATTGGATGCATGGACCGGCGTTTTGGCATTTTCCGGACAGATATTTTTTGATTTTGCAGGTTATTCTACCTCTGCAATTGGTGTTGCCTTATGTTTAGGTTTTATTTTACCACAAAACTTTTCGTACCCTTATGCTGCTATAGGTTTTTCTGATTTTTGGAAAAGATGGCATATTACCTTATCGACCTGGTTACGTGATTATTTATACATACCATTAGGAGGTAACCGTGCCGGGAAGTTCAGAACCTATATTAATATTATGATTACAATGCTTATTGGAGGCTTATGGCATGGTGCCAATTGGACCTTTGTGGCTTGGGGAGGCCTTCATGGTATTTACCTATGGATTGAAAAAGCAATAAGAGACAGTAAAAACAAAGTTAGACCATTGGTAGCCAATAATGAAAACATGATTATTGCCCAAGCCTCTTTAGCACCTAACCTTGACGGAAATCCTGCAAGCGGATTTATAAAAGCGCTATTAACATTCTTGCTAATATGTATAACCTGGGTATTTTTTAGGGCAAACACCTTTATATTGTCATGGAGAATGTTGCAATCTATGTTTGGTTTAAGTAAACCAAGTGGACCACCCTTACTTAACACCATTGATATAATAAAAGTTGGAATTGTTATATTATTAATGCTAATCTTTCATTGGGTGATGCGTAATACCAATGTTTTAAAAGCTGTAGAAAAATTGCCGTGGTGGATGGTGAGTATTACTTGGGCTATTTTATTGATTTTGATAATAATAAGTCAAGGTAGCAGTAAATCATTTATTTATTTTCAGTTTTAAATGAATATCGTAAAATAGCGGTTTAAAATATCTTCCTATTTTAAAAAATTAAACTAATAATTTTCACCAAAACCATTTTAAGGTTCGGCAAAATTGCCGGACCTTTTTATTTGAAACATAATTAGCGAAAGAAGATTAAAACCTTAAAATTTAATTATATCCCAAAGAAAATTTGGGGCCTCAAGTACAATTTTTAGTAGATTTTAAAATTGATTTTTT
>CAIYNX010000289.1 GCA_903927645.1 uncultured Mucilaginibacter sp. | reverse complement strand
AGTCGAAAGTCTTAAGTTCTAAGTCGAAGACACGACTTAAGACTACAGACTTCGGACTCAAGACTAAACAGAATGTAGGATGGTGAAATTTTGGCAGACACACCTCCTTGTCGCGGTGGCGAAGAGCATGGGAAACTCTCAGCAATGAGAATAACCACTTCGTGAAGGTTCGACTCCTTCTCCTACAGCCTCTTCTCATAATTTAGGTTTATAATTGGTTAGCAAAAGCCCCTGCCCATCAGGGGCTTTGCTTATTTATAACAATTTTTAAACGAGTTTCTAATTACTATTAAACTCAATTTTTATTTCTTGCAAAACTTTTAACCTATATTTTCGTTTTATATATGTGTTCTCAAAATACAACATGTCTATATATAACTACAAACAGCGAAATACAATTATATTGGCAACCATTGTCATATTGGGTTGTTTTTTATTGTTTGCATTAAGTGGTTTGTTTAATTCCATTCTTGGTGCAATTGTACTATATACTATATTCAGGCCTGTTTACATATATCTCACAGAAAAAAAGCACATAAACCAAACAGTAGTAGCTTTATTAATTATCTTATTTTCATTCATAGTAATTGTTATTCCATTAACTGGCTTAAGTTTAATGGTTTTGGGTAAAATTGCGGCTATTAATATCCATTCATTTAACCTGCATCAATATATAGCACAAATTGATGCCTTTACAGCCACGAATTTTAAACAGCCTCATTTTGCCGAAGAAATATTGCAAAAAATCGGCTCATTTGTTACTGATCTTTTCCCCACGGTTTTAGGCGGTGCCGCAAGTGGATTTGTTATACTATTGGTACTTTACTTTTTGTTGTATTTTATGCTGGTTCAGCATAACGCATTTGGAAAAACCCTATTAAAATATGCTCCATTTCGCGACGAGCACGCTTTAAAATTTGCTGCCGCGTTACGAGATTCGACCTATTCGAACGTATTGGGCCAAAGCATCATAGCAGTTATCCAGGGAGGTTTATTGGCATTCGGTTTTTGGATATTCGGAATTCCAGATCCTATTTTTTGGGGTGTAATAGGCGCCTTTATTTCGTTTTTACCGGTTGTTGGCGCACCTACTTTAAGTATCCCGGCCAGCATACTTTTATTTACAGAAGGGCATACTTTAAGTGGTATATTGATGTTAGTATATGGTTTACTGTTTATTGGCAACATTGATAATTTTTTACGGATGATCATCAATAAAAAAATTGCCAACATCCATCCGCTAATATCAATTGTGGGTGTTATAATAGGCTTGCCTATTTTTGGTATTTTAGGTTTGGTGTTTGGCCCCTTGCTCCTTTCATACTTTTTTTTATTATTAGAGATTTACGAAAGCAATAGGATGGCTGCTGATAGATTAGAAAGAATTAGGACGGCACCCTAAAACTAATTATATTTGTTATGTAAAACCTATATTACTATTTGCAATTGATTGTATTGGTTTATAAATTAGCCAATGTGATTTAGTAGGGTAACATTTAACGCTATTTATTGTCATAATAAAAACAATATCTATTTTAACATTTATATCATATGAGCAACAACACTAAAGTATTTACCGCTTTGCTGGTTGGACTTGCAGCAGGCGCAGCATTGGGCATTTTATTTGCACCCGAAAAAGGCAATGAAACCCGTGATAAATTGGCCGAATCATTAAAAGATTTAGGTAACTCTATTAAAGAAACAGCAACAAACGAAATTGATAACCTGATAGGGCTAAAAAACAAGGTTGTGGATTCATTGAAAACAAAATCAAATATTCATGAAAATGAATATCAGGATGATTTGGAACACGCCTAAAATATATCTAAGCCGGCAAAATATTTTGCAGGGAACAAATAACCTATGGATTCGAAAAAAGAAACGCCACCAATAATTGATCAATTTGCCGAATATATAGAAACTCGGATAAAACTGGCAAAATATCAGGCTATTGAAACCGGTTCGTCATTTGCGGCAAACATTATTACCGATTTGGTATTAATAGTTAGCATTTTATTAACTTTCTTTTTTGCGAGTTTAACCCTAGCCTATTTTTTGGGCGAATTATTAAACGGTACTTGGAAAGGCTTTGGCATTATTGCCCTGCTTTACCTTATTATAGTACTTGTTTTAAAATTCAACCGTAAAAATGTTGAAAAACCCTTAATTAATATTTTTATCCAAAAAATATTTAAATCGAAATAAATATGGCTAACGAAATTAAGAATATTGATGATTTAAGGTACGAGATTGCCCAGCTTAAACGCTTGGAAACTATACAAAGGGAAGAAATACGCGAAAGGTTTAGCAGTCCGTCGGCAATCATATCATCCATCTTTTCGGTATTTCAAAGGCCAGCAACAGATGGCGAAAAAAGAAACGGCTTATTTGACGGGGATATTTTTCAGAACTTATCAAGCCTGTTACTTCCTTTTATTTTGAACAATACCTTCTTTAAACAATCAAGTGGTATTATAAAAACCTTAGTTGGCCTGGTATCACAAAAAGCCGCTGATTATATTAATAAAGACTTAATTGCCAATGTTTGGGAAACAATCAAAAAATTGCTGTCAGGCAATAAAAACGTTGAAAACATTGAAACCATTGCCGGTACCGAACCTAATTTATTTGTTTAATTGAGTTTATTACAAATTAAATTTACCAAGCCTAAACAATTCATTTTGTTTGCAAATAATATTTTATTGTACCTTCGGATAAAATTTTAAATATGAGTTTTTATTTAATCATCAAAAGTCTGCATTCAGGATTCAGGTACATTGTATTCCTGCTATTAATTATTGCAATTGTACAATCAATTTTAGGTTGGTTAGGCAAAAAACCATTTACTCCTATCAACCAAAAAATAAACTTGTTTACCCTAATATCAGCTCATACGCAATTGCTTATTGGTATAGTTTTAAGTTTTTTGAGCCCATGGGTAATATTCAACAGCGAAACCATGAAAAATGCCACCACCCGATATTTTACAGCAGAGCATTGGTTAATGATGGTAGTTGCCATTGCTATAATAACAATAGGCTATAGTAAATCAAAGAAGATTGAAACCAGCGAGGGAAAATTTAAAACCGTATCAATATTTTATACGGTGGCTTTTGTGCTTATAATTATAACAATTTTAGCTGGTCATTTACCGCTATTAGGTTCAACGAAATAAAAATTTTCAATAAAAATTTGGTAATTCAATTTTCTTTATAAATTTGTGGCCGCAATGATCAAAACTACTATAAACAAATTCTGGTGGCACCAATTAATTTTGGTAGCCGGATAAGTATTTGATCAAAACGATTAATCAATTATAAACCTATTTGAAACCCGGCGAATCTCACTTGCCGGGTTTTTTTATTTATATCAATTAAAAAAATGGAACGAATTAAAATAACAACATTACATAAAAAACTACTTGCTGATACTACTACGCCTGTAAGCATCTATCTACGGTTAAGAGATATTTTCCCAAACTCCCTTTTATTAGAAAGTTCAGATTATCATAGTCGCGAAAATAGTTTAAGCTATGTTTGCTGCAGCCCTTTTGCAGGGCTTATTTTAAACAATGGTAAATTGAGTTTAAAATATCCTAATGGAGTAGAAGAAAACCATGAAGCGGGTGCTTTTGATCTGATAAATGAGATAAATGGGTTTATTGATAGTTTTGAAACTACCCCCAATAATACCAAAATAGTTGCCAACGGTCTTTTTGGTTATTTTACCCATGAGGCAGTTGAGCACTTTGAAACAATAAAGCTAAAGGAAGTAACCAACCCTGAGCGCGAAATACCTGTTATGCAATACCATATGTACAGGTATATTATTGTAATTGACCATTTCAAAAATGAACTATACATTTTTAATAATCAACCTGAAGGGGAAACAGATCCTACCGGACTTGAAAAGGTAGCGGATATTATACATAACAAAAATTTTCCTGAATATAAGTTTGAAAGTAATGATGAAGAGCAATCAAACTTAAGCAACCAAGAATTTATTGACGTAGTTGAAAAAATGAAACAACATATTTTTCGGGGAGATGTTTTTCAAATTGTGCCTTCAAGGGGTTTTTCAAAGAAATTTTTAGGAGATGAATTTAATGTGTACCGCGCTTTAAGGTCAATTAATCCCTCGCCTTATTTATTCTATTTTGACTACGGCGGCTTCAGAATTTTTGGCTCCTCGCCCGAAGCACAAATTACCATAAAAAACAGAGTGGCAAGCATCTTCCCTATAGCCGGGACATTTAAACGTAGTGGCGATGACGAAAGAGATGCAGAAATTGCTCGTGAACTAGAAAACGACCCAAAAGAATCGGCAGAACATGTGATGCTGGTTGACCTTGCACGGAATGATTTAAGTCGACATTGCGGTCAGGTAGAGGTAAAAGCTTTTAAGGAGGTACAATATTATTCGCATCTTATCCATTTAGTATCGCACGTAAGTGGCAAACTATTGCCGGGTGTAACATCATTTAAAGTAATAGCCGATACCTATCCAGCGGGAACATTAAGCGGCGCTCCAAAATACCGGGCAATGGAAATTATTGACGAAAATGAAAAAACCAAACGAGGCTTTTACAGCGGAGCCATTGGATTTATGGGTTTTAATGGAGATTTTAATCACGCTATTATGATCAGGTCGTTTTTAAGTAAAAATAATACCCTCTACTATCAAGCCGGAGCAGGTATTGTAGCAGGTTCTGTTGCAGAAAATGAGCTTAAAGAAGTTGATAATAAAATTGCTGCACTAAGAAAAGCCATTGAAATGGCCAAAGAGATATAATATAATACGAGCTAAAAAGAATTAATTAGCTTATGCCTCTTAAAGGAGGGTAAAACAAACATAAAATGAAAAATAAGAATATTTTGATTATTGATAATTATGATTCATTCACCTATAATTTAGTGCATTTGGTAAATGAACTTGGTCTGCAGTGTGAGGTTTGGAGAAATGATAAATTTGATATTGCAGCTGTTGATGCCTTTGATAAAATAATCCTTTCACCAGGGCCAGGAATTCCATCGGAGGCTGGTTTATTGTTGGAAGTAATTGAAAAATACGCCGCTACCAAAAGTATTTTTGGAGTTTGCCTTGGTCAGCAAGCTATTGCTGAGGTTTTTGGTGGCAAGTTATATAACTTAAAACAACCCATGCATGGCATTGCCACACCCATAAAGGTTGCCGACAAGCTGGAAAGACTTTTTTTAAACCTGCCCGAAAGCTTTAAGGTTGGCAGATACCACTCATGGGTAGTAGATGAAAATGCTATTCCTGATAGTTTAGAAATTACCGCAATTGACGAGGCTGATAACTCTGTAATGGCCTTAAGACATAAAACTTTGGATGTGCGGGGAGTACAATTTCACCCCGAATCGGTTTTGACCGAATTTGGCAAGGAGATGATGCAAAACTGGTTATCATTAAACTAACCTATTAATGAACATACTTGATAAAATAGTACTGAATAAACGAAAAGAAGTTGCCCGAGCAAAGCTGGCTACTACATACACTGGTTTGGAAGAATCTGATTTTTTTCATAGACCATGCTATTCATTTAAAAAATTTTTGCTCGACCCTGAAAAAACAGGGATTATAGCGGAGTTTAAACGTAAATCACCCTCAAAAGGGATTATTAATGACAAGGTAAAACCAGCGGAAGTTACCAAAGCTTATGCCGAGGCAGGTGCGTCGGCTTTATCTGTATTAACTGATCGAAATTTCTTTATGGGTCGAAAACTTGATTTGGTAAAAGTAAGGCAAGCAAATACTATTCCCGTTTTGCGAAAAGATTTTATGATTGATGAATATCAGATTGTAGAAGCAAAATCATTAGGTGCCGATGTCATTTTATTAATAGCTGCCATTTTAACTGCCGAAGAAATAAATAAAATGGCTATACTGGCTAAAAGTTTGGGTTTAAGCGTACTGCTAGAGGTACATAATTTAGCAGAGCTTCAAAAAAGTATTAACCCAAACCTAGATGCCATAGGGGTAAACAATCGAAACCTTGCTGATTTTACTGTTTCGGTTGATACTTCTTTTCAACTGGTTAACCATATTCCTGACGAGTTTTTAAAAGTATCAGAAAGTGCTATCAGTAATCCTGAAATCATAAAGCAACTAAAAAAAGCCGGGTTTAATGGTTTTTTAATTGGCGAAAACTTTATGAAACAACCAGAACCAGGTACTGCAATGAAAGAGTTTGTGGCATATTTATAACACATCATCAATTTATTTGCCAATAAATCCTTTTCTTGAATTGCTTTTTAGGCCTCATTTGTTTATTTTCACCAATTAGCAAAGTATTGTATGAAGAAAATATTCATAATTCCTTTAGTTGCCATATTTGGTTATGCAACCGCCCAACAAAAAACAATATCGGGTTTTACCGAAACTTCGGCAGCTGCCGAATTAAAAACAGAACAAACATTTGACGCATCTTTGAGTGCACAAAAAATTGGCGAAACTATTAAAGAATTATCAGCCTATCCGCATAATTTAGGGTCACCGGGTAGTAAAGCGGTTGCCGAAAAAATATTGCAAAAATATAAAAGCTTTGGGTTAGATGCGCATATTGAGAGCTATACTGTATTATTCCCTTCGCCAAAAACAAGGGTACTTGAGCTTACAGCTCCTACGCAATATTCAGCCTTATTAAAAGAACCTCCATTGGCCGAAGATGCTACCTCAGGACAGGATAACCAGCTACCCCCTTATAATGCCTGGAGTGCCGATGGCGATGTTACTGGTCAGCTTGTTTTTGTAAATTACGGCTTACCTGATGATTATGAAAAACTAGAAAGATTAGGAATTGATGTAAAGGGAAAAATTGTTATAGCTAAATATGGCCATTCATGGAGGGGTATTAAACCAAAGGTTGCCTATGAGCATGGTGCTATAGGTTGCATTATATATTCGGACCCAAAGGATGATGGTTATTCTGCTGGTGAGGTTTACCCTAAAGGTGCCTTTAAAAATGAATACGGTGTTCAACGTGGCTCTGTGGTTGATATGGTTATTTACCCAGGCGACCCATTAACTCCGGGTTATGGTGCAACTAAAGATGCTAAGCGACTTGACAGAAATGAGGCCCCTACTATATTAAAAATTCCGGTATTGCCCATTAGCTATCATGATGCTTTGCCATTATTGAGTGCTCTTGATGGCACAGTTGCCCCTGAAGAATGGCAGGGCTCATTACCTATAACGTATCATTTAGGCCCCGGCAAGGCAATGGTGCACTTAAAACTGGCCTTTAATTGGGACATGGTACAAGCCTATGATGTAATAGCCAAAATTAAAGGAACTGAACAACCGGACGAATGGGTGATGCGGGGCAATCACCATGACGCGTGGGTAAATGGCGCCAACGACCCTTTGAGCGGTCAAGCTGCCATGCTTGAAGAAGCAAGAGCTTTGGGCAATTTACTTAAAACTGGTTGGAAACCTAAGCGCACCATAGTTTACTGCTCATGGGATGGAGAAGAGGAAAGTTTGATTGGCTCTACCGAGTATGCAGAAACACATGATAAGGAATTGCAACAAAAAGCGGTAGTTTATATTAATTCGGATGATACCGGACGTGGTTTTATCAATACTGGGGGCTCACAAGCGCTGGAAGGTTTTATGGATGATATTACAAAAACAGTGATTGATCCACAAACCAAAGTTACCGTGTTGGAGCGTAAACGAGCTAAAGAATTGGTTGACGCTCGGTCTCTGCAATCAAAAAAAGAAATATTAGCAACAAACGGCTTAAAATTATCGGCTTTAGGGTCGGGTTCAGATTTTTCTCCTTTCTTACAACACTTAGGGATACCAACACTTGATATTGAATATGCCGGCGAAAATGAAGGTGGCGAGTACCATTCTATTTATGATTCGTACGACAATTACATTAGGTTTAAAGATCCCGGCTTTATATATGGGGTAACATTAGCCCAAACAACCGGGCGCGCCACATTACGTATGGCCGATGCCGACTTATTACCTTTCGATTTTAGGACACTTCACAATACAATTGAAAAATATACAAAAGAAGTACAAGAATTGATAAATAACATACGCGAAAATACGGAGATGGATAACCAGCTTATAAAAGCGAATGATTATGCTTTAGCATCCGATCCAACAAAAAATGAAAAATCTCCTGACATAAAAGCAGAAGTACCCCAACTCGATTTTTCTACTTTGGTAAATTCATTAGATTCATTAAAGAAAAGTGCAGATAAGTTATCAACCAATTGGGCAACTGCCTTACAAAAAAATATAGCCCACGATAAATTGAATAAACAATTGTACCAGGCCGAACAACAGTTATTAAATGATGGATTGCCACGCCGCAATTGGTATAAACATCCTATTTATGCTCCGGGATTTTATACAGGTTATGGCGCTAAAACCCTACCTGGTATTAGAGAAGCTATAGAACAACGTAATTGGAAAGAAGCCCAGGAACAAATTTTGGTAGTTGCTAAAAGTATCAACAAACTTGCTAATTACATAAACACCGCCGGAACACTTTAAACATTATAACAATGCCCCAAAGTTTTCGCTTGGGGGCATTGTTTTATTTTAGAATTTTCAATACTAATTAATTTTTTCAAATCTTGCTGCCCAGCCTCCACCAGAAGCCATTTTGATGGCTATATTATCCTTAGCTGTAACTGTTAATGTTTTTGTTGTATAATCGGCTGCATCTTTATTAGCGTTTATGCCATCTTCAAAAATAATGGCCTTATAGGTTCCTGCTCCCAAAAAAGATAAATTCATGTTAATATCACGGGCATCCCAATTAGTCATTACGCCTGCAAACCAAGTGGTTCCTTTTCTTCGAGCTATGCTCACATATTCACCAACTTTACCATCCAATGCGGTAGTGGCATCAAAAGTAGTAGGCATGGCATCAATAAAATCTGTACTCTCTTGTTCTTGTTTGTAAATAGTAGGGTTATCTGCCAACATTTGCAATGGCGCTTCAAATACCGTATACATAGCCAATTGGTGGCAACGTGTACCCTGTGTCATCGGGTTTGAATTTACTGGTCTGAAATCAGATTTTGAAGCATTGCGCATACCTCCCGGGGTATAATCCATTGGTCCGGAAAGCATCCTAATAAAAGGAATGCTTACATCATAACCTGGTTGGTTATCAGTACCCCATTTCATGTTTTCTAAACCTTTAACTCCCTCACAGTTTATAATATTAGGGAAAGTGCGTTGTATTCCACTTGGTTTGTACATGCCATGGTAATCAACCACCAAATGATGAGCGGCGGCTTTTTGGGCAATTTCATACAATGAGCTTACAGCTTTTTGATCATCGCGGTCAATAAAATCAATTTTAAAACCCTTTACCCCCATTTGTTCAAATTTAGCAAACAACCCTTCGGTATCTCGGGTTATTGAATACCAAGTGGCCCATAAAATAACCCCTATACCTTTTTCTTTTCCATAGTCAACAATCTGTTGTATGTCTATTTTATTTTGGTTCAAATCGTGGTCATCACTCCAGCCTTCGTCAATTATCATGTAGGTAAGTTTATTGGCTAGGGCAAAATCAATATAGTATTTGTAGGTTTCCACATTTATACCTGCCTTAAAGTTTACATGGGTAATGTTCCAATCATTCCACCAGTCCCAAGCAACTTTACCGGGTTTAATCCAGGCATCATCTTTTATTTTTGATGGTTCGGAAAGGCATTGCACCAAATCGTTATCGGCAAGTTGCTTATCCTCATCGCTTATTACCACTAGTCTCCACGGAAAATTACGTGAGCCACTTGTTTTAGCAATGAAGTTTTCTCGTTTACTTACCACATAATTGATATTGTTATACCCACCTAATCCTTCTTCTGATGGATATGCAGCAAATACCCCATGCAGGTTATTTTGCTCGCCAGGTGTTACATACATGCCCGGGTAATCTTGTAAATCAGCTTCTAATATGGCGGCTTTAATTGGCGAGCCTGCATCTACCAATACCGGTAAAAATGCTAGTGTATCTTTTTTTATTTTAGATAAGTTGAGTAAATCATAATGGGCTTCAAAAGAGTTATTAAACCTATCTTTATTACGCGGGTCGTTTACAAAAGGCAAATAAGCTTTATAATCCTCTTTAAAATTAAAATTGGCCTCCTCGTTCAAAATGGTGATATCACCCTTACGGCGAATAAAAAATCGATAAGCCACACCATTATTAAACGCCCTAAATACCAGCCCATACTCGCCTTTAAAGGTGAGTGTAAGTTGGTTATAATTATCAGTTACGTTATTTTTTTTATAAAACTTCGTATCAAAAATTTCGTAAACAGTATCCTTCTCAGCCTTTTTAAGAATGGTATTCTTCCCTAATATTTCATTGTTATTGGTGGTGAGTGAGATTTCGGAAGGGATAATTACATCAGTACCCTTATGCTTCACTGCCCAGATAATGTTTTTACCTGCAGATACGCTTAAGACCAATTTACCATCAGGCGATTTTATTTGATAAGTTTTAACAGCCTGACCAAAAGCCGTTGATATTGATAACGCCATAACAGGCAGCCACAAAACTTTAAATTTCATTTGAGTATGAATTATTTTTGGGTTTATAAACAATCTAAGCTAAATAAAAATCAGCTTAATTGTTTAGGTTTTGGATATTTATTTTAATTGTAATGTATTAAAAACAAAACCGCCTAATTTAGTGTCTAGGCCGTTGTAGGCCATTATGATTAATTTAAGGCATCCGGAAACCTTAAAATAAGTTGCGGATCCGGTATGTTAGCTTTATACTTTTCCTTTTCCGAAAACCTACAAACTCCCGGATAATCACCAACCATGCCTTCTAAATCAAACATTAATTGAAAGTGAAGGTGTGGAGGCCAATGACCGTTTTCGGTACTATTACCAAAGGTTGCCAGTAATTGATTAGGTGCTATTTGGTGTCCAACTTTTAAACCTGATAAACTTTTTTTACTTAAATGCCCGTAAAGGCTGTAAAGGGTTAAGCCATTTAAATTATGTTGTAAAATTATGGTAGGACCATAATCGCCAAAGTTGTCGTTATTTTTAAAGCTATGAATGGTTCCGCTTAAGGGTGCATATACCTTTGTTCCAGCCTTGGCCCAAATATCAATACCTAAATGCAAGCGTCTTGGTTCATCCGAAGTGCCAAAATGTTCACTTCGAGCATATATGGTTCTGTGTTCAAAATAGCCGCCTATACCATACCGGGCATTATTTTTATGTAGCGTCTGATTTACCCACTCAGTAAATTCTGCAGTATTTCTATAAATATCTTCCGTTAAATCTCTATTAGCTTCCGTAAAATCGAGTTGGCATAACCGATCAGTTAATGGGTCAAAATCTACCACTTTTCCAATTACATTTACATGCCTGGTTAAATAGGCAATTAATTGTTGGGTAGCGGTCATAACAATAATTTATTCTGTTTCAGGTTGTCGATCTTCCTTGCTTATTTTTTCAAAAATTTTATCCATCCGTTCAACATATTCGCTGGTATCATCTACAAAAAACTCTAATTGGGGTATAATCCTCACCTGATCTTTTATCCTGGCACCAAGTTTATATCGTATCTCCGAAGCGTGCGATTTTATGGTTTGCAATGCAAGCTGACCATTGTTATTATTGAAAAAACTTAAAAAAACGCGGGCTATCGCTAAGTCAGGTGTCACCCTTACTTTGGTAATTGTTATAAGTGTATTCGGCAAGTAGTTAATTCCTTCGCGCTGAAATATAGCAGCGAGGTCTTGTTGTATTACGCCTGCAAACTTTTGTTGTCTTTTCGATTCCATGATAATTAGCTTAAAGCCCTTTGTAAAAGTATAAATCTAATATTTAAAAAACACTTTTTAAAATTAACCATTTACTAAAGGTCATCTTTTACATTATTTAACCCTTTTATACTTAAGCGCGAGCTAATTAAGGAGGCAATTGAAGCAATAATAAGTACGGTTAAAAATACCAAAATAAAATCGCTTCCCTTTAAGGCCACCGGATATGCATCCGAGCCGGTAGCATTTGTACCCATTTTTATTAAACTGAATTTTTTTTGCAGTATGCAAAAAACCAAACCCAGAAAAATTCCTGATACACAACCAAGCATTGAAATCATCATTCCTTCGAAAAAGAAAATCCGTGGAATGAGGGTCTTGTTGGCACCCAAACTAGTTAAAATTGCTATATCCAAACGCTTATCAATCACCAACATGGTTAATGAACCAATAATATTAAATATGGCAATTATGAGCACAAAAGTAAGAATCAAAAAAATGATCAAATGCTCATAATTCAAGGTTTTATACAGCTCGGCATTTTGTTCCCCACGGTTTTTTATAGTAAAATTGTTTCCTAGTTTTTCTGTTATTAAATCCTGAATAGGTTCAATGTCAGTGCCTTTTTTAAAGTTAATATCAATAGCCGAAACATTTAATGGTTGGTTAAGCAAGTCTCTCACAAAGTCGATAGGCGTAATAACCAGGTTGTCAAAATCAGGGGTTGTGGCAAAAACGCCCGAAGGAGTTATTGTTTTTAACACAAATTCATTTAATGGGTTGGCCCCGTTACCTGCATCAGTCCTAGGCGAGTATATTTCGAGGTAACGCAACTGATCTCGAACACTCACTCCTAAACTGCTTTGAATTAAGGAACCTATTACAGCATAATCTTGTTTTTGGTTTTTAAGGATAAAAGCTCCATTTACTATAATGCTATCCAACTGCTTATTTTTGGTAAAATTATTGTCGACTCCCAAAATTGTACCTATTATAGGCCTACCATCATATTTTATTAATACCTTTTCTCTTAATTCTTTGGTGTATGAATATATATGCGCATCATTTTTTAAAGTATTGAAGTATCCGGTATCAGGATTAAAGGTTTTCCCAATCTTGGGTTCGATTTTTATTTCGGGCGAGAAATTACTGTAAAGTGAGAAAATGGTTTGTTCTAAACCATTATAACCAGATAAAATAATAATTAAGGCCGCACTTCCAATTAACACTCCTGCTATAGAAATACCCGATATTATATTTATTGCATTCATTTTCTTACGCGAAAACAAATACCTTTTAGCAATATATATAGAAGTGTTCAAATTTTAATTTATTGGTGAATGTACGTTATAAACCATTTTTTAGGTGCAATTATTATCAATTAAAATAAGGGTTTGTTTGTTTCTCGAGGCCAATGGTTGTTTCGGCTCCATGTCCGGGGTATACCACGCAATCATCCGGAAGGTTGAATAACTTTTCCTCAATGTTCTTAATCAATAAATCATGATCTCCCCCTGGCAGGTCTGTTCTACCTATGGTACCTCTAAATAAAACATCGCCCCCCATCAATATTTTTGAATTTTTATCATAAAAACATAAATGGGCTGGCGAGTGACCCGGAGCAAATATCAATTCAAGTGTGGTATTCCCAAAATGTATGGTGCCGGTTTCGGGTAAATATTCATCCGGTAGTGGTGATACCTCATAGTGTATCCCTATTGCGGGCGCATAAGAAACAATGCGTTCCAATTGCGACAATTCGCCTTGATGAAATTTGGGCTTTAGCCCATATTGATCGAAAATAAATTTATTGCCCAAAACATGGTCAATATGGCAATGGGTATTTAAAAGCAGAACTGGTTTTAAATGGTGAAGTTTTATAAAATTAACTACGCTGTTTTGGTCGAATGCGGTATCCATACCCGGATCAATAATGGCGCATTCGCCACTTTCATCATACATAATGTAGGTATGTTCTAAATATGGGTTGTTTAAAAATGATTTTACTTTTGCCATGCGGCAAAAATAGGATTATTTATACTTTTTTTACCTTTTGTTACACCATTATGGTTGGATGTTAGGTTGGTATATTCAATTCTATATTTAAGGTTACCATAAAATATTTTTTTTGAGAAAAGGAATAAATATGGACTCAAGCTGCTCCAAATCAAATAAATATATACCCTAAAATACTTTTTTACTAAAATATTAGTTTAATTTTGTGTTAATGAAGCGCGTTGTCATACTCTTTTTAATGGTAACTTATTCACTATCTTGCATAGGGTTAGGGGTAAACCGTTTTTTTTGCTGTGGCAAGCTGGCTTCTGTTACGCTTCAATATGGTGCTTATAATAACACTGGTATAGCAAAGAGCAACAAAAAAAGCTGCTGTAAACACGAAAAAACAAGCTTCAAAATAAAAGATGCGCATTTTAATGCCTCTGTTTTTCAAATAAAAGCCATTAAGCAGGTAGGTTTAACAAACCCGTTCATCAATTATGTTTTTGAAAAAGGAATCACTTTAAATTCGCCAATAGTTTTTTATACCAAACAACCACCGGGATTATTCCTGCCTCCTATTTACAAAGTAAACTGTACTTACCTTATTTAACACTTGCATTAGGCAGCTGTTCATAGCTCTTTTTTTAAGTATTTATTTGCAGTGATGTTCATTGGCTATTAAATACTATACCGTTTATTTAAAATCAATCATTTTATCAAAACCAACTTCCGGATGTTATTAACGCCGGTACTATTTATTGACCCTAATTTTTTAAACATGAAAAAAGTAACATTAGTAATTTTGGGTATTATTTTGTGTGGAACAGTTGCATTTGCAACAAGTTTAAAACCCATATTGGCTGATACCGCCAAAACAAAAAAAGTTAAACCTTTAAAAGTACAATACACCTGTGCCATGCACCCCGAAGTATTGAGCGATAAACCAGGCAAATGCACCAAATGCGGTATGGCATTGGTAAAAAAAGCACCCGGGAAAAAAGCCGAAAAAATGAAAATGTAAAATGATTTGGCTCGGGGCCATAGCTCCTGGCCTTTTAAAACAATAAAATGATTAATCAACTTATTAGCCTGTCGTTAAAAAACAGGTATATCGTTTTGCTCATAGCTGCCCTGCTTTTTGCTTGGGGTATTTACGCCATGCGGCAAAACCCAATTGATGCCATACCCGATTTATCCGAAAATCAGGTAATTGTATTTACTGAATGGGCCGGTCGTGGCCCTCAACTCATAGAGGATCAAGTTACCTATCCATTGGTCAGCAACCTTCAAGGCATCCCGAATTTAAAATCAATCAGGGCAAATTCCATGTTTGGGATGAGTTTTGTGTATTTGGTTTTTAACGATAAAACAGATATTTATTGGGCTCGTAGTCGGGTGCTAGAACGATTGAATTATGCCCAACGTTTATTACCGCAAGGCATAACCCCAACACTCGGGCCTGATGGTACTGGTGTTGGCCATATTTTATGGTATACTTTAGATGCGAAAGGTCTGGACCTTGGCGAACAACGTGCCTTGCAAGATTGGTATGTTAAACTAGGCTTACAAACCGTACAGGGAGTAAGCGAAGTAGCCTCCTTCGGAGGGTTTGAAAAACAATACCAAATAAACATCGACCCGGGTAAGTTAAATTATTACCATATCCCCCTTTCGCAGGTTTTAAAGGCAGTAAAAAGCAATAACAATGATGTTGGCGGACGGAAATTTGAAATGAATGGAACCGGATACATGATACGCGGACTAGGCTATATAAAAACCATTGCCGACATTGAAAATATTGCCATCGCTAACATTAACACGGTAACTGTGCGCATGCGCGATGTGGCTACGGTGCAAATGGGAGGCGATTTGCGTTTAGGTATATTCGACCATAATGGCGAAGGCGAAGCGGTTGGTGGCATTGTAGTAATGCGCTATGGCGAAAATGCCGACCGTGTGATACATGCGGTTAAAGACAAAATGGACGACATGACACATGGATTTCCGCAAGGCGTAAAATTTAAAATAGCCTACGACCGCAGCGAGCTGATAGAACAAGCCGTTAACTCGGTAAAACATACCTTGATGGAGGAAATGGTGACGGTATCCATCATTGTGATCCTGTTTCTTTTTAGTTGGCGCAGTGCGTTGAGCATTATTATACAAATACCCATTACCATTGCATGCAGTTTTATTTTGCTCAATGCTTTTGGTATTTCATCAAACATCATGTCGTTAACAGGTATTGCATTAGCCATAGGGGTAATTGTGGATAATGGCATTGTAATGGTCGAAAATTCGCACAGAAACCTGGCTTTAGCCCAAGAAAATAAAACACCATGAACGTAGCGGAAAGAATAAAAATAATTGAAACCTCATGCAAGCAGGTAGGTCGCGGGGTGTTTTTCTCCACGCTCATCATAGTAACATCCTTTTTACCCGTTTTTTTGCTCGAGGGTCAAGAAGCTAAGTTATTTGGCCCATTGGCTTTTACAAAAACATTTATTTTAGCCATTGATGCCATCCTTGCTGTTACCCTTGCACCAGTACTCATTTCATTTTTTTTAAAGGGCAAATTACGTGCTGATAACCGTAATCCGCTTAATAACTTCTTGCAAAAGTTATATAAGCCTGTATTGGCAACTTGTATTAAATGGCGTAAAACCACCCTTTTTATAAATGTGATTGCCCTTATATTAAGTGTACCCTTGTTGGTAAGTTTAGGCTCAGAATTTATGCCTCCTTTGGATGAAGGCACCATTTTGTTTATGCCGGTAACCATGCCCGATATATCAAACGAGCAAGTCAAACAACTTTTGCAGTTGCAAGATAAAATAATTAAAAGCATACCCGAAGTTAAAAATGTACTTGGCAAGGCCGGCAGAGCAAATACTGCCACTGATAATTCGCCTATCAATATGGTGGAAACCATCATCCTACTAAAACCAACCTGCGAATGGCGTAAGGGTATAAAAAAAGAGGACATTATTAACGAGTTAAACAACAAGCTTCAAATACCAGGTGTAGTGAATGGTTTTACCCAGCCCATCATCAATCGTATCAATATGCTTTCAACTGGTATACGGACTGATGTTGGTTTAAAGGTTTACGGGCAAAATTTGGATACCATTTATTCCCTTTCAACAAAATTGAAACAAGCATTGCAGGGCGTAAAGGGGATCAACGATTTATATGTTGACCCAATTACCGGAGGCAAATACCTGGATATTGCCATTAACAAGGAGGCTATTGGCCGTTATGGTTTAAATGTTGACGATGTAAACGAAGTAATAGAAAGTGCCCTTGGCGGAACAACCCTCACCAACACAGTAGAAGGCCGACGCCGTTTTAGTGTGAATGTACGCCTGGCGAGTGATTTCAGAAATAGCATCGACAAAATAAAAGATCTTTTAATCCAAAGTCCGAATGATGGCCCGCTGCCATTATCGGCTGTAGCCGATATCAAAATAAATGATGGGCCGGCTATGATTCCTTCTGAAAATGCCTTGTTAAGGGGAACGGTATTGTTCAACATCCGCAATCGCGATTTGGGTAGCACCGTGCAGGAAGCCCAAAATAAAATAAGTAGCCTGGTAAAAAGCTTGCCAAAAGGTTATTATGTTGAGTGGAGCGGGCAGTACGAAAACATGGTAAGAGCACAACATACCCTATTGCTCATATTACCAATAGTGAGAGTGATTATTTTTGTTTGCCTATATTTTGCTTTCCATTCTTTGCGCGAAGCTTTTTTTAGTCTCATCAGCCTCCCTTTTGCGCTTATTGGGGGTGCATACATGGTTTATTTTTATGGGGTGCATTTATCTGTGGCAGTAGCTGTTGGTTTTATCGCACTTTTCGGTATAGCTGTAGAAACCGGTATTGTGATGGTAATTTACCTGAACGATGCCATGCAACAATTGGTAGCCCTAAAAGGAAACAACAGAAAAAATATTACCAATGCCGATTTAAAAACCTATGTAATGGATGGTGCGGTAAAGCGCCTTCGTCCTAAACTTATGACGGTTTGTGTTGCCCTTTTTGGTTTAGTACCAGTTTTATGGGCCACAGGCACAGGCAGTGATGTTATGCTGCCCATAGTTTTGCCCATGATAGGTGGGGTTATTACCTCATCAACCCATATATTATTGGTTACTCCATTGATCTTTTTAATGGTGAAGGAGTATGAGTTAAAAAAATACGGAAAGCTACAAGTATTGGAGGTGAAAGAATAATAACATGAAAAAGATTTGTAAATTATATCTAACCTTAGTAATCTGTATTAGCGGTATTTCAATATCTGAAGCTCAAGAAACATATTTAAGTTTGGATAGTGTTATCACTAATATTAACAACAATCCGCAATTAAAGATTTACCTTGCCCAAATAGCTGCGCAAGAAACCTTTGCAAAGGGAGCCAAAAATTTGGACCCGCCTAAAATAAGTGCAGGCCAATACCAAACCCCCTATGCTTTTAGTCCAAAAATGGGTTCGTTTATGATTACAGGCGAACAAATGTTTACCAACCCGGCAAAATTAAGAGCCAAGGAAAACTTTATGAAAGGGCAATCAAAAGTAACCGCCAGCGAAATGGCCTATTCAAAAAACCAACTCATTGCTGAAGCTAAACAGTATTATTTTGAAGCCATTGTTTATAAAAAAAAGCTATTAATACTTGACAAAACCCGTGAGTTGATTGAATACATGATAAAGGATGCCAATTTGCGCCTAACATATGGTAAAGAGAAATTGGGTAATATTTACAGAGCTAAAGCTGGTTTATATGAGCTTAATAATACCAAAGAACAAACTTTAAACAGCATAACCCAACGTATGATTATGTTGAATACCCTCATGAATAAAAATACAAGTACAAACTTTAATATTGATACCAACATAATTATAAAAGATTATGAGGGCAAATTTACCGATACCGCCACCCTTGCAAGTAAACGTACCGATGTAGCTAGTATAAACCAAAGTATAGCATTACAAACATTAAACACCCAAATGGAATATAGTAAACTAAAACCTGATTTTGGTTTACAGGCAGGGCACATGTTTAGTTATGGTGGTAACGCCAATCAATATATTTTAATGGGCTCTATAACGATACCATTGGCATCCTGGTCGGCTAAAGAAACAAAGGCAAATTTGGAAGGGATAAAACAAGAGGTAGCGGTGTTGCAATTAAAAAAAATGGCAGTTTTAAACAAAGCCGAAGGGCAATTGGCATTTATAAAAACTGATATTAAAAGCAAAAAGAAACAATTGGAAAACTACCAATTTAACATTATTCCTGCTTTTTATAATAGCTATAAATCTCAGCTTTTGGCCTATGAGCAAAATACAGGCGATTTAGCGGCTGTATTAGATAGCATAAAAGATTTACAAGTGGCACAATTAGAAGCCTTGGATAAGTTACAGGAAATTGCGCGATTACAAGTTGATTATGAAAAAGAAACTAACTAATTATTTGCTGCTAGGTCCATTTTTAGCCCTGCTGCTTTTATCATCCTGCGGAGGCAAATCAACCCAAACAGCCTCGGCCAGGCAAGTTGATAGCATTGCCTATACCTGTTCCATGCATCCACAAGTGATAGCATACCACTCCGGTAATTGCCCTATTTGTAGCATGCGGTTAATTAAAAAGGGAGGTCAAAATGGAACTAATACTATAATTGGCTTGAATGATGTATTAAAACCAGTTAGTTCAACGGTTATTACATCAGTATCAATAATTAAACCGGTTGAGAAGGAAATAGCTGATAGCATTACAGCCTCAGGTTATATTGATTTTGACGCAACGGCATTCAATAATATTTCGGCGCGGTTTTCGGGTAGGATTGAACATTTGTATGTGAAGTCGGCACTTCAAGAAATTGATAGTGGACAAATTTTAATGGAGGTTTATAGTCCGGAAATGGTTACAGCACAGCAAGATTTAATCTATCTAACCAAAAACTCAGCAAATGAAACCGCACTTATCAATTCAGCTAAAGAAAGGTTATTGTTACTGGGTATTAATGAGCATCAAATTGAAAGGATTATAAAATCGGGCCTGCCCCTATATAAATTACCAATTTATAGCCCTTACAGTGGGCATATACATGATGTACAGCATATGCAGGTTGACAGGCCTAAAAACGAAATCAAAGGATTTGAAACCGAACAAGCACTCATGATAAAAGAGGGTATGTATATTGAAAAAGGGCAAATTTTATTTAATGTAACCAATCCGCATAAATTATGGGCCATTTTAAAGATTGATAAAAATTCGGCAATGGCGGTACACATTAACCAGCCGGTAAAAATAAGCTTGCAGGATAATCCGAATAAAACCATTTTTGGTAAGGTAAACTTTATTGAACCGGCTTATCGGCCTGATGATAAAAACCTAACTATTAGGGTATATCTGACCCATGCCGACCATAGTATTAAAATTAACTCCTTAATAAACGCTGCCATTCAGTCAAATAAAATCAAAGTTTTGTGGGTACCAAGGCAGGCAGTAATTCATTTAGGAAATCATCATTTGGTGTTTATTAAAAGCGGTGCGGTATTCAAAACCCGGGAAGTATTAACAGGCATTAGCGTTGGGAACGAAATCCAAATAAAAAGTGGTATTTCAAAAGCAGATACCTTGGCAGCAAATGCACAATATTTAACTGATAGCGAAAGCTTTATAAAAATAAATAGCCATGAAAAACAATAATTCGGTCTTATTATTTATATTGTTAACAGGCTTTATCATGATAAGTTTAATTGCCTGTAAACAAAAGCCTGAAAAGGTAGTAAAATACGAAGCCAATGAATATTTTACATGTACCATGCATTTACAAATTCATAAAGAATTACCTGGCGATTGCCCTATATGTGGCATGAAACTGGTAAAAGTTCAAGCATCAAAAAACAATATTGATGACAATGAAATAAGACTTACCCCCTTACAAATGCAGTTAGCTCAAATACAAGTTGATACAATAAAAGACGTGGAAATAGGAAACCAAAAACAATGGCAAGCTACTGTAACGGTAAATGAGCAAAATAACCTAAGCTTAAATTCGCGTTTGGCTGGCAGGGTACAGCAACTTTTTGCAAGGACACAAGGCGAAAATATACACATTGGTCAACCAGTTTATACCATTTACAGTGAGGACTTGCAGGAAACAGAAAAAGAATACCTGCTGGCAAAACAACAACAAAAGCATTTATTAAACACCCCCGTTGACTATGGAAAATTGATGGAAGCCGCGGAAAACAAGTTGAAACTTTGGGGACTTACACAAGCGCAAATAAATAATCTGAATACAACAGAAAATGCCTCCTCGGTAGTGACTATTTATAGTACGGTAAGCGGAACCGTGAGCGATATTTTTATACACGAAGGTGATTATATTACTGAAGGAACCAGCATATTAAAAACCCAAGAGCTCAGAAATTTATGGGTACAAGCGCAACTTTTTAGCAATGAAGCTAACCCATTTAAACCAAATGATGTAGTAAATGTAATTATACCCGACCTTAACAATCTGGCGTTAAAAGGTAAAGTTGAGTTAATAAACCCGGAATTGGCCGAAGGAACAAAAATAAACTTAGTTAGGATTAGTATACCAAATCAACAGGGAATAATTAGGCCGGGTATGCAGGCCTATGTTTCTATAGCTAATCATTCGCAAAGAAAATTAGCCCTTCCATTAGGAGCTGTGATAATTGATAGTAAAGGGAAAATGGTATGGGTAAAAAACCAAAATGGTAGCTTTTCGCCAAGAATGGTAACATTAGGGACTAACGATAACCAATATGCCGAAGTACTTAGCGGTATTTCAAAGGGCGAAGTGGTGGTATCCAACGGTGCATATTTGCTAAATAGCGAGTTTATTTTTAAGCATGGAAATGCCATGGCAAACATGAAAATGTGAGCATTTTACAATTTATGACAATTTAAATACAACTTATTAGTCTTGATGTATGGTGTTAGGGTGATTTTATTTATTTTTGTTGTTATGATTGAACTTCCTGTTGTACCCGCAAACCAAATACAACGCAAGCCTGATTGGCTAAGGGTTAAATTACCGGTTGGTAAAGAGTATGCAGAGGTACGTGGTTTGGTTGATACCCATAAACTACATACTATTTGCGAAAGTGGTAATTGCCCCAATATGGGCGAATGCTGGGGTGCCGGTACAGCAACCTTCATGATTTTAGGAAATATTTGTACCCGTTCTTGCTCCTTTTGTGCGGTTGCTACGGGCAAACCATTGGCTGTTGATGTGGATGAACCTAACCGTGTTGCCAACTCGGTAAAATTGATGCGGGTAAAGCATTGTGTTATTACCTCGGTTGACCGGGATGATTTAAAAGACGGTGGCTCGATTATTTGGGCCGAAACCATTAATGCCATTAGAAAAGAAAGCCCGAATACAACGCTTGAAACCTTATTGCCCGATTTTAGAGGCATTTGGGAAAACCTGGAACGTGTTTTAGAAACCCGCCCTGAGGTAGTATCACACAATCTTGAAACCGTAAGGCGTTTAACTAAGGAAGTACGTATACAAGCAAAATATGACCGCAGTTTGGAATGTTTACAGCATGTATCAAAAGCTGGCTTACGAACAAAATCGGGTATTATGCTTGGATTGGGCGAAACAGAAGAAGATGTTTTAGAAGCAATGAACGATTTGTTGCAAGTAGGTACGCATATATTAACATTAGGTCAGTATTTACAACCTACTAAAAACCATCACCCAGTAATTGATTGGATACACCCCGACCAATTTGCCAAATACAAAACAATAGGTTTAGAAATGGGCTTTAAATATGTTGAGAGTGGACCATTAGTTCGTTCATCTTATCATGCAGAAAAACATCTATTTGAAATATAACCAATCTTTTGAGCAAGAAAGGAAAAATATCGTTATCCGAAGATGAATTGATCCTTGCCTTAAGGAACAAAGATAAAATTGCCATGGAAGCATTGTACGATATGTATAGTGCCTCTTTATTTGGTGTTATTTCGAGAATTATTGCTGATAGCACTATTGCCGAGGATGTGTTACAAGAATCATTTGTAAAAATTTGGCATTCTTTTTCAAGCTATGATGCCGAAAAGGGGCGCTTATTTACCTGGATGGTAAATATTGCCCGTAATCTTTCTATTGATAAAACCCGTTCAAAGGATTTTAAAAACAATATCAAAAACCAAGATATTGAAAATAACGTAACTATTATTGATGAGCAAAATAGTTCTGTTTATAAGCCGGAATTGATGGGCGTAAGGGAGTTGACCGAAAAGTTAAAGCCCGAACAAAAACTGATACTCGACCTAATTTATTTTAAAGGGTATACCCATGTAGAAGCTTCAGAAGAATTGGGAATTCCCTTAGGCACTATTAAAACTAGGTTAAGGCTGGCTATTATTGAACTCAGAAAATATTTTAATTAAAGTGGAAGACATTAAGGCATATATTGAATCGGGCATATTGGAGCTTTACGTTCTTGGTGATTTAAATCACAGGGAGAGAACGGAGGTTGAAAACATGCTGGTAAAATATCCTGAATTAAAGGCTGAATTAAACCTAATTGAAGAGGCCTTGGCATTATATGCCGAAAAAACAGCCATTGAAGCTCCTGGTTATATGCGGGATAGAATTATAGGCAGTATTGAAAAAGATATTCGAGATAATTCTGATAATATAACTGGTAATGAAACTGATGATAAAAAAGTAATTAGCCATAAACAATTTAATTTTTACAAATACGCATTTGCTGCTTGTTTAATCTTATTGCTGGTAAGCACCTATTTATTGTATTCCTTAAATGGTAAATTGCAACAAAGCAATGCCCAAATAGCATCATTACAAACAGAAAAACAGCAATTTGCCAAAACAGTTAGTTTTAAAAACGGCGAACTGGAAGTTTTTCAAGATGCCTCTTTTAAATTCCTGAATTTGCAAGGTACCGGCAAGGTACCCAATGCAAAGTTAACCATAGCCTGGAGTCCTGTAAAAAGAAAAGTTTGGATTGATTTAAAATCAATACAAATGCCAATAAATGATAAATCTCACCAATACCAATTATGGGCCATTGTAAAGGGCAAACCAATTGATTTAGGTGTATTTGATAAAACTGCGGATACTACTAAAGACATGAAGGAGATGAAACCGATTGAATTGGCTGATACTTTTGCGGTTACACTTGAACCACAAGGTGGAAGCGCCGTACCAACAATGGACCAAATGATGGTTATTGGTAAATTTTAAATTCCTTTAAAAAGGAATTTAACGGCATTTAAACGCTATTTAATAAGCGATTAAATTCATTTTAATCTCATCCAAAAAAGCAATTAAACTGATTTTACCCTATTTCAAAAAGTGAAAATACTTATTTTAAAATTACGTATTTCTACTGTTTTATTACAATATACTGAGCAATACCTTTAACAAAAAAAACAATAATATTTTTTTGAGTTGGATAACTACTTTTTGTAACTATTTGCATTATGAATACGTCTAATTTTTGAAAAGAAATAGAAGTTGTTTTAAAAAACTAAACCCCTTGGGTTTTTTTGAGTCAAAGTTTGAGTATTAGTTCTTTATTTGAGATCAGTTTATAGTTAGTTTGAATTGAAAACGGTTGTATAATACTTACGGCCGTTTTTTTGTTATTAGCCATTTTATTGTTTTAGGCACCTGTTCAATTACACTTGTTGGAAGTGTAACATACCAGCCATCATCAGCCAAACTATCACCCGCTTTACCATGAATATAGGCGCTTAAAACAGCAGCATCTTCCGGTTGATAGCCTTGCGCTAAAAATGAAGTAATTATTCCTGTAAGTACATCGCCCATGCCGCCAGTTGCCATGGCAGGATTACCGGTTGAATTAAAAAATACCTTACCACTAGGATTAATGATGATGGTATAATCGTTTTTAAGCAAGATGGTTATTTTATGCGAACCTGCCATTTTTATGCCGGTTTGTATACGTTGCCACCAACTGTTATGGGTGCCAAACAATCTGTCGAACTCCTTCATATGTGGAGTGATGATACTGTTTACAGGTAATAGAGCCCAAAGCTCCTTATTTTCGGCCAACAAGTTCAAAGCATCTGCATCTACCACCAATGGTTTTTTAAAATTTGCTAAGGTATTTTTTAGTAGTCTCAAACTATCCGCATCTTTTCCTATTCCCGGCCCTATGCCTATGGCATTATGAGCCTCCCAATTTATATTAGGATCTTCATTTTTGGTACGAATAACCGCCATTACCTCTGGCATGCGGCTATTTAGGGCGACAAGGCCTGTATTAGGAATACATGCTGTTGTTAAACCTGCCCCTGCACTACAACAAGCATTAGCCGATAATAGGGCGGCCCCCATCGTTTCAGGTTCACCGGCAATCATTAGCGCATGCCCATAGGTTCCTTTATTACTGAAACGACTCCGTGGTTTTAACATTGTAACAATATCAGCTTCTTCTATAAGATAATAGGTTACGTTTAGGTCTTTTAAAAATGTTTTATCAATCCCAATATCCACACATACCCAATTATTCATAAAGGGAGCAGATTCTGGCAATAAGAAATTTATTTTAGGTTGCTGAAAGGTAATTACCAAACTGGCTTTAATGGCTTCGGCACCTACAGGTAATGCTCCTTCACAAAAAAATCCGGTTGGAACATCAACTGCAATAACAGTTTTAGTTAATCCGTTTAAAAACCCTACTAGTTGCTTGTATGCTCCTTCAATCGGCTTGTTTAATCCCGAACCTAACAAGGCATCAATTATTAAATTTCCATCCTCTTTGGGATTTTCAAAATCAGGATTTAATTGTAAAACGGTGATCTTTAAAACACTTAATCTTTGAAAATTTATTCTAAAATTATCGCTCTCCTTATCCGAGAATTTAGCGATTTTAACATTCACCTTGCTATAGCCCATTTGGCATAATATTCTGGCAATGGCCAAACCATCAGCCCCATTATTCCCGGTTCCGCTATAAATTGAAATAACCGCTTCCATATCTTGGTATTGCGTTATAAAGCGGTTCACAAAAGCATAAGCTGCACGCTCCATTAAATCAATATCAGCAATCGGCTCATGCGTAATGGTATAGGCATCTGCTTCATGAATTTGTTTGGAGGTTAACAATGGTACCATGTTATACTAAAGTTAGTTTTTGCTGATTTTGTTTTATTTTAGATTATGATAGGTAGGTTATTTTTTAAAATCCATTTCCTTTTTTAAAAACTGACCTGTAAAACTTTCTTTTACCTTGCATAAACCTTCTGGGGTGCCACTAAACAAAATTTTTCCGCCTCCGTTTCCTCCTTCCGGCCCCAGGTCAATCACATGGTCAACCACCTTTATTACATCCAGGTTGTGTTCAATTACTAAAACAGTGTTGCCTTTATCAACCAATTGGTTTAATACACCCAGCAATACATTGATATCTTCAAAATGTAAGCCAGTAGTAGGTTCGTCTAAAATATAAAATGTATTTCCGGTGTCTTTTTTTGATAGTTCGGTAGCCAATTTCACCCGTTGAGCTTCCCCTCCCGATAAGGTAGTGGATGATTGCCCTAAGGTTATATATCCTAGGCCAACATCATTCAATGTTTTAATTTTCCGATAAATGGCGGGTATATGTTCAAAAAATGGCGTTGCATCCTCAATACTCATATCCAGTACATCACTTATTGATTTTCCTCGGTAGCGTACCTCCAGGGTTTCCCTATTATACCTGCGGCCTCCGCATTCTTCGCATGGTACTTGTACATCGGGCAAAAAGTTCATCTCTATTACCTTTAAGCCCGCACCCTGACAAGTTTCGCAACGCCCACCTTTTACATTGAACGAGAAGCGCCCGGGTTTATACCCCCTTATCCTCGATTCGGGCAGCATTACGTATAAATTCCGAATATCAGAGAATACCCCCGTATAAGTTGCAGGGTTTGAACGTGGTGTACGCCCAATAGGTGTTTGGTCAATTTCAATTACCTTGTCAATATCTTCCAGTCCTACTATTTTTTTATAGGCCAATGGTACCTTTTTTGCCCTAAAAAAATGGTGGTTTAAAATAGGGTATAAAGTTTCGGCAATCAAGCTTGATTTTCCACTTCCCGATACTCCGGTAATCCCAATCAATTTACCTAGTGGAAATTGAACTGTTACATTTTTAAGGTTATTTCCGGTAGCATTATAAAGTGTTAAATTTTTACCATTCCCTTCTCTGCGTTTTTCGGGCACAGCAATTTCGCGGTCGCCATTTATGTAGGAGGTTGTTAGGGTATGCGCTTTCATTAATTCCTGAGGTGTTCCTTGAGCAACTACTTGTCCGCCATGAACACCAGCCGCCGGCCCCATATCAATAACATGGTCGGCATGTAAAATCATATCTTTATCATGCTCTACCACTAATACCGTATTTCCTAGGTCGCGGAGGTTCTTAAGTGCATTAATCAATCTTTCATTATCACGTTGGTGCAAGCCAATACTAGGTTCGTCCAAAATGTACATCACATTCATTAATTGCGAACCAATTTGAGTGGCTAACCTTATCCGCTGAGCTTCCCCTCCCGATAAGGTTTTAGCGGTACGGTCGAGTGTGAGATAACTCAAACCAACATCCAATAAGAATACAATACGAGCACGTATCTCTTTTAAAATTTCCTTGGCAATTACGTTTTGACGGTCGCTCAAGCGTGCTTCAATATCGTTAAACCAATGCTGTAAGGCTTTGATATCCATACTAGCCAGTTCAAATATATTTTTATTGTCAACCTTTATATGAAGTGATTCTTTTTTTAGTCGTGCCCCTTCGCAAACCGGACAAGTTTTTAATACTCGATAATTTTCCATATCGTCCAAACCTTCATCGTTACGGCGCTCTTGCTGCTCCTCCAACATGCGGATGATGCCATCAAAACTTATCTGGTAATTTTGAACATTCCATTTGTTGTACTCAACAGCAACGCTTACCATTTCTTCCGTGCCATTCAAAATCAAATCAAGGTGCTCTCTTGATAGCTTTTCAATAGGTGCCGTTAATGAAAATTCGAACTTTTTAGCAAGGGCTTTCAATACTTGAAATATCCATGTTTCACGGTACTCGCCTATAGGTGCTAAACCACCTGCATGTATACTAAGTTTTGGGTTTGGTATTACCGAGGCTTCATCAACAACAAAAATAAAACCCAGGCCACCACATTTTTCGCAGGCGCCATACGGCGAGTTGAATGAAAATGAATTAGGCTGCGGCTCATCATATGAAATACCGGAAATGGGATCCATCAGGTATTTGCTATAATAAAATACATTATTCTCTTTATCAACTATGCGGATAATTCCCTTTGCAATTTTTAGAGCAGTTTGTATGGAGGTATAAAGGCGCTTACTGTCGGCTTCTGATACTGCCAACCTATCAACCACAATGTCAATATCATGAATTTTATACCTATCAACCTGCATCTTGGCACTTACATCCATTATTTCGCCATCAACCCAAACCTTTAAATAGCCTTGTTTGCGTATTTGCTCAAAAAGTTCACGGTAATGTCCCTTGCGTGCTTTTACTACTGGGGCTAAAATACTAATGGGTTGCCCGTCGAACTTTTCAAATATGGTCTTCAATATTTGATCTTCAGACATGCGCTCCATTTTTTCGCCACTTATATAGGAATATGCTTCTCCTGCTCTTGCAAAAAGAAGACGCATAAAATCATATATTTCGGTAATGGTACCAACCGTTGATCGAGGATTTTTACTGGTGGTTTTTTGTTCGATAGCAATAACCGGACTCAAGCCAGAGACCTTATCAACATCTGGGCGTTCCATACCACCCATAAATTGACGTGAATAAGCCGAAAAAGTTTCCATATACCGCCGCTGACCTTCGGCGTAAATGGTATCAAAGGCTAATGATGATTTTCCGCTACCACTTAAGCCGGTTATAACTGTAAGCTGGTTACGCGGAAATGAAACATCAATATTTTTTAAATTATGCACCCTTGCCCCATAAACTTCTACATCCTTTTGTTCGCCAAGGTCAATAGTTTCTATCATTTTTTTAGCAACATTAATTTGTTAAATTACCGCACCCTACGCATTATTACAAACTATTATTTATAATAATTACTACAAAAATCATTCTGATTTGGAAGGTGCAAAGATAGCTAAAAAAAAGGCCGGTAACCTTTTAAGGTACCGGCCTGGTGCTCCGTAATATTGTTTTATTACATAAATATTAATTATAGGCCAGCAAATTTGCCGGTGCCATTTTAATATAGTTTTTGTACCCGTACCTATAAGGCTGACTAATAATAGCTTTCATAGCAATAAGGTTGTAAACATAATTACCGGTTTCGGTATTTAAATGCATACTGAAGTAATTGTCTTCCTTCTGCTTATTAATTGCTTTTAACAATTTAATTTCTCCGTTGTTGTAGGCAGCGGCAGACAATGTCCAACTATTAAATTGGTTGTACAGGCTTTTTATGTACTTACAAGCAGCCACTGTCGATTTTTTAATATTGGTACGTTCATCAATACCATGACCAACTTTTAAACCATAAGTGCGTGCGGTACCTGGCATAAACTGCCATAATCCTTTTGCGCCTTTAATTGAAGTGCCCTCGCTAAATCCGGCCTCTACCAATGGTACATATTTAAAATCATCAGGAATACCATAGGCTTTCAATATTGGCTCAATGATTGGGAAAATTCTTTCGGCTTTATTTTGCAATACATTTGATTGCACCGACCTAAAACTATGCCTTGCTATAGAGCTTTGCATTTTTTTGTTAACCCTTGCATTGTCGAGCGGCAATAACTCATTTGCGAAGCTGTAATTGTAAAGCGTATCAACACTTTGAATGAGGTATTTTGAGATAATTTTAGAAGATTCAGTGCTTGTAATATTGACTGTTTTAACAGGTGTGCTAAAAATTTTAATCCCCGAAATGATAACCAGCACCACAATTACGGAGCACGTAAATAAGTGATTTTTTTTCATTCCTTTTTTATACATAAGTTAAACATTAATTGCAAATGTTCGCCAAAGGTAACCTATATAATCTACATAATCAAGTACTTAACCATAACGGCCATTTTACCAGCTTTGATTTGGGTTCAAAAAGCAGGTTTAAACGCATCATAGCGCAGTTTTTTAGCGGTAAAAAAAAGTGCTTATAAAACCACAAAATCTTTAAAAAATCACTAACTTTGACCCTCACGCTGCGAAAGCGCAAAATTAAAATTATGGTATTTAAACGACCAAGGAGCAATAAAGATGAAGGTCAAAGCCGCTCATCAAACAGGTCCTCCAATTCAAGCGAAAGGCCAAAAAGGCCATCCTCAACAAATAGAACTTCTTCATCAACCAATACTGGTTCGGCAGCCGGCAAACGCCAAGCCCGACCAAGAACTTCCGATGAAGGTGGAGAAAAAAAACGTTTTTCATCATCCGGAAGTAAACCACCCTACCAAAGCCGCACCGAAAGTGGTGACAAACCAAGCAGCAGCTTTAGTGCAAGCGATAAAGGCGGATTTAAAGGACGAAAAACACCTTATACGGGTCGTGCAACTGATGGTGGTTCAAGTGGTGGCGAAAAAAGAAGTTTTGGCGAAAAGAAAAAACCTTATTCGGGCAGATTTACTGAAGGCGATTCACAACCTAAAAAACGTTTTGCCGATAGCTCGTCTGAAGGGAAAAAACCTTTTTCATCTTTCGAGAAAAAAACAAATCCACGAACATCTTCCTCCGGTGCTGATAGACCTGAAAGAGGTGGATTTAAAAAACAATTTAACGATAAGCCCTTTAAAACAGATCGTACTAAAACATCGTACGACCGTATCAGTCATGATTTAGATGCCCCGGCTAAAACTTTAAGAGGGCGAAAAAAGGGTCCAGAAACTAAAGAAACAGGTTTAATCAGGTTAAACAGGTATATATCAAATGCGGGGATTTGTTCAAGGCGCAAGGCCGATGAGCTTATTGCCGCAGGAGTAGTATCAGTAAACGGTGTAGTAATTTCGGAATTGGGGCATAAGGTTGATCCGCAGAAGGATGAAATACGCTACAATGGCGAACTACTGAAAAGGGAGAAAATGGTTTATGTTTTACTCAATAAACCAAAAGATTATATAACTACTACCGAAGACCCGCACGAACGCCGCACTGTAATGCACCTGGTTGAAAAAGCAAGCAAGGAACGCATTTACCCAATTGGTAGGCTAGACAGGAATACCACAGGGCTACTCTTAATGACCAATGATGGCGATTTGGCCGATAAGCTATCACATCCAAAAAATAACATTTCAAAACTATACCAAGTAGAATTGAGCAAAAGCCTTACCCAAGGAGATTTAAACAAAATTGGTTTTGGTTTGGAGTTACAAGATGGTTTTATTAAACCCGATTCTATTTCGTACGTGGCAGGTGGAACTAAACGCGAGGTAGGGATACAAATACATAGTGGCAAAAACCGTATTGTACGCCGCATTTTTGAACACCTGGGTTATGAAGTTGTTAAACTTGATAGGGTGGTATATGCCAACCTAACCAAAAAAGATTTACCCCGTGGTCGTTGGCGCTATTTAGAAGAAAGTGAAGTAATACAGCTAAAACATTTAATATAGATCCCTTGCATTTGGCTGTAAAAAACGTTTTTTGAAAACACTCTGATTTTTTTGCAGCCAATTGCTATATTGCCCAACATATCCAATTTAATAAACAGATGAAAAAAGCGTTTATATTACTGATGCTGGTTTTACCGGCAATTACCTTTGCCCAACATAAAAAAGGCTTTGCCTCAAGTTACGATTTGGTTGTTGGTACTTATACAACAGGCAGTAGTAAAGGAATATATGTGTATAGGTTTTATCCCGAATCAGGGCGCTTGGCTTTTTTAAATGAAATTGATGATGTGGCTAACCCAAGTTACCTTTGTATACCGCCCGATAAAAAGTTTGTTTACGCTGTAAACGAAACAGGTAAAAATGGCGAAGTAAGCGCATTTAGCTTTGAACCTAAACAAGGCAAATTGGTTTTTATCAATAAGCAATCATCGGGCGGGGCCGATCCATGCTATATT